>JAJYSZ010000012.1 GCA_021793315.1 Bacillota bacterium
TTCCGATCTGCAGCGGCCGCAGGCGCGTCATCGCCTGGCCCACAAGGTCTTCCGCCGACATGCCGTCCTCCGCGCGCACCGCGGCGTGCACCTCGGCCAGGGCCGCGAGGATGTCCTCGCGGCGCGAGAGAAGCTCGATCTGCTGCTCCAGGCTCTCCGTCTCGCCAGGTGCGACGCGCGCCGCGTCGATCTCCTCCACCTCGTGGCGCAGCAGGTCGATCTGTCGCGCCCGCTGCCGCGGGTCGCCACCGGCGTCCTGGCGCTTCTGCATGAGCTGCTGGATGCGCTGGCGGCTGGCCTGTGCCGCAGCGCAGGCTTCCACACTGCCCGCGTAGCGGTCCAGGAGCTCGCGCTGGCGCCTTGGGCGCAGCAGCGTCGCCGCCTCGCCCTGCGCGAGCAACTCGACGAGGCGGTCGCCAAGCGCACGCACCTCCTGCGCTGGCGCCATGCGGCCGTCGATGCGCGAGAGCGAGCGCCCCTCCGCGCTGATCTCGCGCTCCAGGAGCACCTCCTCACCGCCGGGCGGCCAGAAGAGGGCCGCCACATGCGCCGACATCGCGCCCTGCCGCACCACATGGCGGCTGGCGCGCGCTCCCAGCGCCAGATCCAGACCATCCAGCAGGATGGACTTGCCGGCCCCGGTCTCCCCGGTGATCACGGTGAGGCCCGACTCGAACTCGAGCTCGATCGCGTCGACGATCGCCAGTTCCTGCAGCTGCAGCAGCCTGAGCATCAGAGTGTCAGCCGGCGCAGGTCCTCGGCGATCGACTGCGATGCCGAGGATGGCCGCACCACCAGGAAGACCGTGCGCTCTCCCGCCATGGTCCCGATCACGCCAGGTATACGCAGGGAGTCGATCGCCTCGCAGACCGCATCGGCGGTCGCGGGAAGCGTATGCACCACGATCATGTTCTCGCTGTGTTCGATCGAAAGCACGGAGTCGCGGCAGATGCGCATCAGCTTCTCGTCCGGCGAGGGCTGCCGGATGTCGCTCTGGTAGTGCTGGCGGCCATCGGCGCCCGTCACCTTGAGCAGTCCGAGCTCCTTGATGTCGCGCGAGACAGTGGCCTGCGTCACGGCCAAGCCCACCTGGCGCAGCCGTTCGGCAAGCTCCTCCTGCGTGGCGATGTGCTCTTCTCGCACCAGCTCGAGAATTCTCAGCTGGCGCCTGGCCTTGTCCCTCGAAATAGGTCGATCCACCCCCGCCCTACTCGCCGCCATGCGCACCTTCCTCTTCCTGCAGTTTGCGCCTCAGCACGTCATAGAAGTTCCAGCCTGGCCGCCGCCAGAGAACGGCCTGCTCCCGGGCGCGCCGCGTGACGACGACGTCGTCAGGCAGAAGCTGGATGCCATGCTGACCGTCCACCGTGACGAAGGCGTCGGCAGGCGGCGCGATGATGCGCACGCGCACTTCCTCGGCAGGATCGACGGCCACGGTGCGGGCGTAAAACGAATGCGGGCAGATCGGAGTGATCGAAAGCGCGCGCACGTCGGGCGAAAGGACTGGGCCGCCTGCCGACAGCGCATAGGCCGTCGATCCGGTGGGCGTCGACAGCACGACGCCGTCCGCCGGCCAGACGAACGCGGGCCGTCCGCGCAGTCCAACCTCGACGCGGATCAGGCGGGAAAAAGGGCCCTTGGCGATGACGACATCGTTCAGGGCAAGAAAGCGCTCGACCACCTCGTCGCCGCGCAGCACCTCCGCGCGGAGCATGTTGCGCTGGTCGACGACGCGGGCGCCCGTCAACAGCCCTGGCAGCTCGCTCTCGATCTCCTCGGGTTCGAGCTCTGTCAGGAAGCCGAGGTGGCCGAGGTTCACGCCCACAAGCGCGATGCCGTAGGGAGCAAGTCGCTTGGCTGCCTGCAGAAGGGTGCCGTCGCCGCCGAAGACGACCGCCACATCCACGCGGTCAGCCCACGTCTCAAGAGGTTCGGGCTCGACATCGAGGTCGAGGAGCGCCGCCGCATCGGGTTCGATGGCGAAACTCCTGCCAAGGCGGCCCAGCAGTTGCGCCACTTCCCAGGCGCGCTGCAGCGCCTCCGGCTTGTCGAGATTGGGTAGCAGGCCTACTGGCGCCGCCACATGCAAGCCTCCTGTCCGAGCGACCCTCACTTTTTCGACCGTCCCCTGCCAGCCTCCTGCGCCCAGCAGGCCCAGTTGCGCCGATAGGGCCCCGAGGGCAAGGTGGTGGTTCACGTCCTTAAGCTGTCCGGCCAGGTCACAGGCCATGGCCTTACAACCTCAGCGAACGACGAACATCCTGGCCGCGGCATCTGCAGCCTTGGGCAACAGCGATCCCTGGGCGAACACGGCGATCGTCCAGAGGTCGCGATAGCGCTCCTCAAGGAGGTCCACCTCCACGTCGCCGCCAGGTGGGCGATCAAGCGGATAGACGCCTTCCGGCAGCGCGGTGGGCACCTGCATCTCACGAAACTCCGGCGGCGGCGGGCACGAGATGACCACCTGCGCGGGCCTGCCCCCGCTGGCGCGCGCGATTTCGGCCTCCGCGGCGCGCCGCGCGCCGGGCTGCTCGAGCTGCAGGCACAGCTCCTCCAGCCGCTGCTGTCCGACCTGGCGCCGGTCGAGCACGAGCGCGCGTTTGGCGATCTGGCGGCGCGCCACGGCAGCCGCCAGATCCTTGACCTCCTCGCCGTAGTCTCCCTTCGCGAGCAGATCCAAAAGCGCGTCATCGCCCATCTGCAAAAGTGAAGTCGCCGCTAGGCCGGACTCGCTCGCCAGCTCCACCGCCTTCGCCAGCATCGCGCCAGCCGCAATCTTGGTGTGGTGAAGGTAGACGCGTTCAGTCAGCAGGTAGCGCATGCGAAAGAGCTGCAGGATCTCGGAGCGGGCATCCGGACGGAGCCGCCCGTGCCGCTCCAGCCTGACGCCGAGACGCCCGTCGAGCACCTCGAACGTCTGCAGCACCCGGTCGTCATACTGCTGGCGAATGCCCGTCATGTAGGCGTCGCGCCGCAGGTAGTCCAGAAGGTCGGCGTCGACCGGACCGCTGACGACATCGCGCGCCCACTGAGGCACGCCATGGTCGCCAAGCAGCACGGCCACGGCCTCGGCTCCGTCCGGCAGGGACTGAAGGCAGTGGCCGATCTCGCCCCGAAGCGCCGCCCGCATGCGCTCTCGCGTGTCGTGGCGCGGGAAGAGCGGCCGTTCATCCTCGAAGGTATGACCGAACGGGGCGTGCGCGATGTCGTGCAGCAGGGCGGCGACCAGCACCGGGCCCGCCCAGGGGTCCTGCAGCCGGTCGATCGCCGACAGGATCAGGCCGGCCGCATGCGCCGTGCCGAGCGAATGCTCGAAGCGGCTATGCTGTGCCCCGGGATAGACGAGATAGGCGAGTCCCAGCTGGCGCACGCGCCTCAGCCGCTGCATCTCGGGCGCGTCGAGCAGACTTTTCAGCGCATCGGGCAGGACGATGTCCCCCCAGACCGGGTCACGCACGAGCATCAGGCGAAGGCCTCCTCCACGGCGGCAGCGGCGTCGAAGTCAGGGGCACCGGCGCCGAGGTGCAGCAGATACTCGCGGTTTCCGTCGCCGCCCACGATGGGCGACGGGCAGACGGCGAGCGGTGCGAAGCCGCTCTCCGCCGCCGCCGCGGCCACTTCGCCCAGGATGCGCAGGTGCACCTTGCGGTCGCGCACGATGCCGCCCTTGCCGACGTCTTTCGGGCCTGCCTCGAACTGGGGCTTGACGAGCGCCACGACCTCGGCGTCGCGGCCGGCCAGGCTGCGCACCGCGGGAAGGACGAGGCGCAGCGAGATGAACGACAGATCGAGAGTGAAGAGTTCGATCGCTTCGGGAAGGTCTCCTTGACGGAGATGGCGCAGGTTCGTCCCCTCCTGCACCATCACGCGGGGATCGCCCCGCAGGCTGCTGTCCAGTTGCCCGTGTCCCGCGTCCACCGCATAGATGCGCAAGGCGCCCCGTTCTAGCAGCACCTGCGTGAAGCCGCCGGTCGAGGCGCCCGCGTCGAGCGCCACACGGCCGCGGGGGTCGACCGAGAAGCGGTCCAGGGCACCGATCAGCTTCCACGCCCCGCGCGAGACGTAGGTCCTCTCGGTCAACTCGATCGGCGCATCCGGAACCACAAGTTCGGACTTGCGGGACGCCATGCGCCCCGCCACCAGAACCTTGCCGTCCGCGATCAGGGCCTGCGCCCTGCTGCGGCTCGTGCAGAGCCCACGCAGGACCAGGAGCTCGTCAAGACGCGTCCTGGGAGGCATCGAGCGATGTCTGCAGCGCCTGCGCCACCTGGGGCGCCGTCAGGCCGCACTCCTCGAGCTGTTCAGGTCGCGACATGTGCTCGATGTAGCGGTCGGGCACGGCAAAGCGCTGGTAGCGGCCACGATAGCCGTCTTTCACCAACTGGCCCAGCACCGCGTCGCCGAAGCCGCCCGCCTCGGTCCCTTCCTCGATCGTCGCAACCACCGGGAATTCGGCGGCCCGGCGCACCATGCGGACGTCCAGCGGCTTGATGAAGCGGGCATCGCCGACCGCAAGCGAGATGCCGCGCGCATCGAGAATCTTGGCCGCGTCCATCGCCACCTGCACCATCGTTCCCACCGCGAGGATGGCGCCGTGCGTCCCCGCACGCAGCCACTCGCCCTCGCCCAGGCGAATCTCCTTCGGCTGACGGCCGACGCCGGGGCAGTTGCCGCGCGGGTAGCGCACCGCGAACGGCCCATCCAGCGTCAGGGCCAGGTGCAGCATCGCCTCGAGCTCCTGCTCGTCGCGCGGTGCCGCCACGCTGTAGCCGGGAATTGCCCGGAGGTAGGCCATGTCGTAGAGGCCCTGGTGCGTCGCGCCGTCTTCGCCGACCAGTCCCGCCCGGTCCAGGCAGAAGACGACGGGCAGGCGCTGGATGCCGACATCGTGGATGAGCTGGTCGTAGGCGCGCTGCAGGAACGTGGAGTAGATGGCGCAAAGGGGCCTCATGCCCTGCGTCGCCAGCCCGGCCGAGAACGTCACGGCATGCGCCTCCGCGATGCCCACGTCGAAAAAGCGGCTCGGATGCGCGTCGCGGAAGTGGCGCAATCCTGTCCCGTCGGCCATCGCCGCCGTCACCGCGACGACGCGCTCGTCTTCGCGGCCGAGGTCCGCGGCAATCTCGCCGAATGTGTCACTCCAGCTGACGCCGGACTTCTTCGCCGCCTTGCCGAGACCCGTCTCCACCTCGAACGGTGCTGTGGAGTGCCATTTGTTGGCGTCCTTGGCCGCCGGCTCGTAGCCGTGCCCCTTCTCCGTGATGGCGTGCACCAGGACGGGCCCGCCCATCTCCACGGCACGCTTCAGCACGGAGCGCAGCATCGCCACGTCATGTCCGTCGATCGGGCCAAGATAGCGCACACCCAGCTCCTCGAAGATCTCGCCCGGCACGAAGAGGTGCTTGACCGAGTCCTTCATGCGCTCGGCGGCCTCCGCGGCGCCCTTGCCGACCACCGGGATGAGACGCAGGGCGGACTCCACGTCGTGCTTGAACCGGCGGACGGCGGGGGTGGTGCGGATCTTCGTGAGATAGGTCGATACCGCCCCCACGTTGGGCGAAATCGACATCGAGTTGTCGTTCAGCACGATGATCAGGTCAGTGCCGATCTGGCCCGCGTTGTTGAGGCCCTCGTAGGCGAGGCCGCCCGTCAGGGCGCCGTCGCCGACCACGGCCGCGACAGCATAGGGTTCGTGCTTGAGATCGCGGGCGGTGGCGACGCCGAGCGCAGCGGAGATGGCCGTAGAGGCATGCCCGGCGCCAAAGGCGTCGCGGGGGCTCTCCTCGCGGCGCAGATAGCCGCTGGCGCCCCCCTTCTGCCTGAGATGCTGAAAGATGTCGCGGCGACCTGTGAGCAGCTTGTGGGCGTAGGCCTGATGGCCCACGTCGAAGATCACTTTGTCGGTCTCGCGATGCAGCACGGCGTGAAGCGCAACCGTGATCTCCACCGCGCCCAGACTTGGCGCCAGGTGGCCTCCCACCCGGGACACGACATCGATGATCTCACGGCGTATATCGCTGCAGAGCACCCGCAGCTCCGCGTCGCTCATCCGCCCGATGTCCCGGCCTTGGAGCAGTTCCTCCATTCAAAGCCCTCCCCGGCGTCGCCTCGGCCGCGGCTCGAGGATGTGCAGCGGCAACACCGACTCTACCGCCTCAAGTACACGGCCGACCAGCCAGACGATGGCGTCCGCCTTACGGATCGCCAGACCTTTTGCTGCTGATTTTAGACCAATTGTGACGGCTGAGACGAGCGCTACCGCAAGAATCGCGCCCAATCCGCGCGCCGAGGGCTCGGCCCTGAGCGCCAGGCCGGCCGCGAGCGCCCCGGAAAGGGTGCCGGCGATGTCGCCCACGACATCGGAACAGAGGGTCGCGACCCGGTCGGCTTCGCGCACCAGCTGGATCGCCTTGCGGGCCCCGGGCCGCTTGCTCGCCGAGCGCGCGTGAAACGGCGTCTCATGCGCACGTGTCGCGGCCACGCCCACGATGTCGAAGCCAACCCCCAGCAGGATGATCAAAAGCAGGACAGGCAGGGCGGCAAGCTCCGGCCAGCCCAAGGCGGCAGCCTGGGCTGGCCATGTCACCGCGAGGGCCACGACGAACGCCAGAGCGGCGAACCGCACCGCGCGCCAGCCCAGGCGCTGCGGCTCGCGTCTCAAAGCGTCCTCCCCAAGAATGGATCGGGTGGAAACCTGCAAGGTAAACGCTGCGGCTTAGGTCCAGCTGGCTTTCCCAACCGAGGCTCCGGCCGTCGCCGGCCGTCGGTTCCCCTTTCGCCCCGGTGCGCCCTGTCGCCATAGGCGCTGCTAGATTGCCACTCAGGCCGCACTGTAATCCCTCGCACGTCTCGCTCTTGGCGAACAGCCTAGGAGTTTTCCTCGCGGCGCGTGTGTTCCCTTAGCCTCTTTTGCCCGACGGGTTTCGCTCGGCTGCGACGGCGCACCGGGGCCCCGGCCACGCGCGTCGGAACCCGAGCTCCCCCCGCAAGGCTCAAGGCAGGCTACGCTGCACCAAGCACCTGGCCATGCCCAGCACCTGATACAGGTACAACTCCAAGCCGCAGATGTGGTCCGCAGGCGGACCATCCACGAACTTGGGCCTCCGCGGAGGATGGGTGCGTAACCATATGCCATTATGGGCGCCCCAACCTCCTCCGCTCCCAGCACCAACCCGGACTTGGCGTTCCGAGCCCGCACCAGGAGGTTCATCGATGTGCCCTTCGGCGGCTTTTTAGGCCCGCCCTAGGGGAGACACGTCCGGCTAGGATACTGTTCCACCCGAAAACATGAACAACAGCAAGTATACCATCCCGTGCAGCCCGCGGCGGTCGAATCGAATGGGAGCGTCGCCGCCCGCTGCCATGCCGCATTTTTCGAAGCGCCAACGACAAGCAGATCCCGCTTGAAACTCTGAATGCTCGACGGGGCGTGAAGAAGCGGGGCATCTACCATCTGGGCAACGTCAACGGCTACACAGCCGCTTGAAGTGCTGGATTCGCTCCTTCAACGGTGTGAGCACCAAGTACCTGCCGAACTACCTTGCTTGGTTCCAGCGCAGAGATTCCCCGAATGACACGCAACGCCGTTGCCAGTCGTCTGTTGAATCACAGTCACACACCGATGGTGTTCACCGCTACGAAAGATCTTGGTTGTCCTTGAGTTTAACTCGATATGGAGTATACCGGAAACTGGAGGAATGGAAATGAATCGTTCAATTGTCACTCTTGCAATAATAGCTGCGGTCTTGCTTTGCGGGTGCGGAAAACAGACGTTGAAGCAAGACGTCGTAATCCGCCTCAATAAGCAGAGCGCCACTGAACCACTCAAGTCTGGGCCCCTATGTGACGCCTCGCAGCTTAGCGCGTATGGAGTGCCCCGTACGTACGGCAACCTCATAAACGCGGATTTAGTCATTACCAACAAGAGCAGTTCGGAGTGCGCGCTTGAAGCTTTGCCGAATGCCATGCAAGATGCGGTGAGGCTTATTCGAAGCAACGGCTCGATCGTAAAGACACAGGTAGTCTCGCAAAACGTTGTCGATGTACTGACAGTCAATTGGCTTAAACCCAAAGGCGCGAACGCAACCCGTCTATCCGTTAACTGGGGAAATTGGTGCAATGCGAGCCCAGGTAACATTTCGTTCCGTATTGCATTCCCTTACAACAAGGGCATACTTACGGGTTCCTTCAACAGTTTGCACAGACGCACGTACGTTCCAGCGTGCACTCACCCGAATGCCCCATCTACGCTACAGGTGTTGCAATAGGTGCTTTGAGGTCGCCGAGATCTACCAATGAACGAGAAGTGGCACTGCTAGGACAGAAACAGTGCCGCTTCTCGTTCAAAGTTTCCAACAAACTGCTGAAACAGAGGTTTCGGAAAAAGCGCATGCCGTGCGCATGTCAGTGGGTGCGCGACGAAAGTTCCTCGACCAGCAGAGTCAGTCGTTCACGATTCATGTCTACGCCCGCCAGCGCAGCCAGCGCCTTCGCCGAATGCACCTGCAGCGCCGCCGCCGCCGCCGCTTCGCCGGCGATCGCGACAAAGTTCGGGCGCGCTTTTTCCGCGTCCTTGCGCAGGCGTTTGCCCATAGCCGCCTCCGTGCCCTGCACGTCCAGCAGGTCGTCCTTGATCTGGAACGCGATGCCGAGTTCCTGCCCGTAGAGCCGAAGCGCCGGTACGACTTCCCCACGCCCCGCAAGCCACGCGCCGGCCGCCGCGGCGGCTCCGAGCGGATGGCCCGTCTTGGCCGCAGCGACCTTGAGCCAGCGTTCGACGTCGTGCGCCCCCTCGAGGTCCATCGCCTGCCCACCGACCATGCCAAGGCCGAATCCGGCGCCTTGGGCCACCTCCACCACCGCGGCAAGCTGCCATGCGGGCAGAAGGCCGGGGACCGGCTCGGCCAGCAGTTCAAAGGCGAGCGTCAGAAGGCCGTCGCCCGTGAGAATCGCCGTGGCTTCGCCAAACGCCCGATGGACGGTCGGCTTGCCATGCCTCAGGTCGTCGTTGTCCATCGCGGGAAGATCGTCATGGACCAGCGAGTAGGCGTGGATGCACTCGACCGCCGCCGCTGCGCGGCCGAGCGCCTGCCAGTCGCCGCCGCAGGCGTCGGCGGCCAAAAGCAGCAGGCCAGGCCTCAGGCGCTTGCCGCCGTCGAGAGCGTAGGAGGCCGGTCTGTCCAGCGTCTCGTCGGTGAGTCCAAGGTTTCGGATCGTCGATTCCACCATTGGCAGGTAGCGCTCGATGGCCTTCAAGGGCGCGGGTCCTCGCTGCCGAGATCCTCGGGCACATCGCCCGTCGCGTCGCCGAGCAGTTCCTCGATGCGGCCCTCGGCCGCGCCAAGGATCTCCTCGCAGCTGCGGCTCAGCGCCACACCCTCCTCGAACAGCCGAAGCTGGGCCTCGAGGTCGTCCCCGCCCGCCTCCAGCCTCTGCACGATGGCCTCGAGCCTGCCAACCGCCTCCTCGAACTTCACCTGACTTCCTCCTCCGTCTCGATCCTGTCGACCAAAGCCGATGCCTGTCCGTCGGCAAGCTGCACATCGATGCGGTCCCCGGGTCTCAGCTGCCCAGCGGCCGTGATGCCATGGCCGTCCCTCATCACCAGGGCGTAGCCGCGCCGCAAGGGGCCTCGCGGATCGAGTCCGCCGAGACGGCCCTGCGCCGCCTGCAGCCGCGCCCTGCGACGCAGGGCGCCGCTGCGTCCGAGATGCCCCAAAAGCCTCGTCGCCGCCTGCACCTGCTCGCGCCGCCTAAGGAGGATCTCCTGCGGGCGGCGCATCGGCCAGCGCTGCAGGGCCGCGGCCAGACGGTCCCTGCGGCGCTCCGCCGAACGCCGCAGGCCCTGGCCAAGCCGCTGGCGCAGTTCCCAGAGCCTCAGCGCCAGCTCGCGCTGCACAGGGACGACGAGCTCCGCGGCTGCGCTCGGCGTCGGCGCGCGCTGGTCGGCCGCAAAGTCGACCAGCGTGATATCGGTCTCGTGCCCGACGGCCGACACGACCGGGACTGGGCAGGCGGCGACTGCCCGCACCAGGGCTTCGTCGTTGAAGGCGTCCAGGTCCTCCTGGCTACCGCCGCCGCGCCCGACGATGATCACGTCGACGCCAGGGTGCGCCGCGAGGCGGCGCAGGGCCCGCACGACCTCTGCCGCCGCCCCTTGCCCCTGCACGCGCGCGGGGGCGAGCACGAGGTCCTGGCCGGGATGGCGCCGGCGCGCGATCTGCAGGATGTCGCGCAGCGCGGCGCCCGACGAGGACGTGACGATGCCCACCTTGCGCGGCAGCAGGGGCAGCGCGCGCTTGCGCTCGGGGCGGAACAGCCCTTCCGCCTCCAGCCGCGCCTTGATCTCCTTGAGTCGCATCAACTGCGCCCCGAGGCCAAGTTGCTCCAGCTCCTCGGCGTAGATCTGCACCTGCCCCCCAGCCTGGTAGAAGGCGACCTGGCCGGTCACGAGTACCATGTCCCCGTCCTTGGGCGAAAAGGCCACGTTGCGGAAGCGTGAGCGGAACATCACGCCGCGGATCTGCGCCGACTCGTCCTTCAACGTGAAATAGAAGTGGCCGGACGGATGCGCCTTGACGCTGCCAAGCTCGCCGCGCACGCAGACAAGCCGCAGCCTCGGCTCCGCCTCCAGCACACCGCTCAGGACGCGGGCGACATCCCCGACGCTGAGAATCTCCATCTTGTAGCCTCCACGGCGTTACGCATCAGCATCGCGAGTGTCAGGGGAACCACGCCCGTCACCACCGGCGCGAGAGAGCCGGCCGACGCCAGCGCCTCGTCGGGTTTCACATCGCCGCAGAACTGCCCGTCGGCCTGTCCGCCGCCGGCATCGATCACCACGGCGCCCGGCCTGATGTGCCGGGAGTCCATGAAACCCGGCCTGTCGGCCAAGGAGATGAGGAGATCGGCGCTGCGCGCCGCCGCCGCCAGGTTCTCCGCCCCGGCCCGGATCAGCGTGACGCGGGCCTGCGCCTCCACAAGCAGCATGGCCAGCTGCCGCTCGGCGGCGCCGCCATGCCCGATCACGACCGTCTCCCGGCCCTCGGGCCCGGCCTCGGCAAGGCGCAGGATCTCCATCACGGCCGCCGGGAGGCAGGGCCGCAAGCCTTTTTCGCCCAGCAGCAGGCGTCCGGTCTGCACTGGTGTGAGGCCAAGGACGTCCTTGGCCGGGGCAATGGCCCCGAGCACGTCCGCCGCATCGAGTTCCTCGGGCAGAGGAAGCTGGACCGCAACGCCGTCGATCTCGGGCGCGTCGTTCAGCCGGCCGATCATCTGCAGAACAGCCTGCAGCGACGATAGAACTGGCATGCGGTGCAGTTCTGCATGGAACCCCGCGGCCACCGCGGCCCGCTCCTCCTCGCCAGCCCAGAGGACAGCGCGGGGATCATCGCCCGCGACGACGATGGCGAGGCCCGGCGGCCTGCCATAGCGGAGTCTCAGGTCCGCGGCCCCGGCGGCAGCCGCCGCCATCAACTCCGCGGCGGCACCTGTGCCGTCAATGATCCGGGCCATCGTCCCCATCCGTTTCCTCCTGCGCCTGCTCCCGCCGTTCGCTGAGCGGGCGGCCCAGCTCGTCGGCCATCCGCGCAAGAAGCCCGTTGACGAAGCGCGGCGCCTCCTCCGTCGAGTAGATGCTCGCCATCTCCACGGCTTCGCTGACGATCGCGTTCGAAGGAATCCCCGGCTGCTCCAGCAGTTCGTAGGCCGCCATGCGCAGAAGGCAGCGGTCCACGGCCGCCAGCCGCGGCAGGGACCAGCCGCGGCAGAACTGCGCGATCAGACCGTCGATACGTTCCTTCTGCCGCTCGACGCCAAGACAGATCTCCCGCGCGTAATCGGCGAACGCCTGAGGCTCGTCCGAAAGTTCCTGCCGCAAGGCGTCCTCGAGGCTGTGCCGGCCGACCTCCATCGCGAACAGCACGCGCAGGGCCAGAACCCGGGACTGTCGTCTGGCCATCAGTCACGCTCCCGTTGGAAGATGTGGTCCAGCAACTCGCCCCAGTCGCCTGCGTCGATGTCATGGCGCATGCCGACGAACCAGCCCACAAAGCCGGCCAGAAGGACGAACAGCGCGGCGAAGAAGCCGATGCCGACCGACAGAAGGGCCCACAGCACACCGAGCGTCGTGCCGACCAGGGCGCCCGGGTGCTCCTGCCACAGCCGCAGCCAGAACTCCTTCATGATCTTACTCCACCCTGCTGCGCCGGGTCTCGGGACTGATGTGGTTGATCTCGATCCGCACCTGCTTGACCGGCATGCCGATCACGCGTTGCACCTGCGTCCTGATGGCGTCCTGGATCGTCGCCGAAAGGTCGGTGACAGGCTCACCCGGACCTACCGTCGCGCGCACGCGGACGGATAGGCCGTCCTCCCAGCGCTCCATGACGGCGCTGGCGTCCCGGACGCCCGCCACGTTGCGCACGAGCCTTTGCACCATGCCCTCGACGGCCGATACCGAGATACGCACGTCGCCAAGCGCGAGTTCATGCTTGATCGCGCGCCGGCGCGGCGATCCCGAGATGCCGACGCCCACCAGCCGTACGCTGACGACCACCAGCACGAGACCGATGATCCCGATCTCTATTCTGCCGGGAATGGTCAGGGCGCTTGTCCGAATGTACTCCAGCGGCGTGCGCCAGCCGAAGGCAAGCAGGATGAGCCCCAGCGAGGCGATGCCGAGGCTGATGGTGTAGATCGCCAGGATCACGCGGTCGAAATAGCCGACGATTTTCAAGGCTTACCCCCACCTGCGCGGGGACGTCGCTCCCGCGTACGCAGTTCACCGGTCGACTTGGGCTGCGCCAAAACGCCTGGCCTTGGCATCACTTGACCCTCAAACCTTCGGGCTCGGCTTCGGGGAAGGCGACGCCTTGGATGTGCACGTTGACCTCGACCACCTTGAGGCCCGTCATGGACTCCACGGCGGTCTTGACGCGCTCCTGGACGCGCTGGGCGACCTCGGGGATTCGGGCGCCGTAGTCGACCATCACGTAGAGGTCGATCGCGGCTTCCTTCTCCCCCACCTCCACCTTGACGCCGCGCTGGAGGTGCTTGATGCCGAGCCGCTCGGTGAGTCCGGAGGCGATGCCGCCAGACATGCCGGAAATGCCCTCGACCTCACAGGCGGCCATGCCGGCGATGACCGACACGACCTCGTCGGCGATGCGGACGGCACCTGTGTCGTCAGCGACCGCGGACACCACCTCGTGCTCCTCCAAGCGGACGCACCCCCTCGGCATTATACTACCTGCCCACCTGCCCTGATGCCAGAAGTCCCCTTGGTTGCGCCAGCTCTCGATTGCCGCTCAGGGGCGCGTTCCTCGCAGGCAGGCGGTGGGGTCGGCCTCGCACCCCGGAGGACGGCCCCTCTGGGCCTCGGTCCGCTGCCACCGCGGGGCGCAGGACATCGGCGTCTCAGGCCGACGCAGGGAGCTTGCCGAGGGCCCGGCCGAGGTCGGCGAGCAGGTCCTCGGTCGCCTCGATGCCGACGGAGTAGCGGATCAGGCCCTCGGGAATGCCGAGAGCGGCGCGCTCCTCCTGCGTAAGCTCCACGTGGCTGGTCGTCCGCGGCGGCCCGGCGACAGTCTCCACCGCGCCAAGATTGGCCGCCAGATGGGCCAGGCGGAGTTCGGGCAGGAAGCGGCGCACGTCTGCGAACCCGCCGCGCAGCGAGAAGGACAGCACGCCGCCGAAGCCCTCCATCTGACGTGCCGCGACATCGTGCAGCGGGTGGCTGGGCAGGCCCGGATAGAAGACCTGCTCGACGGCCGGCTGCGTCGCGAGGAACTGCGCAATTTCGAGCGCGCTGCGATTCTGCTGGCGCACCCGCAGCGCGAGCGTCTTCAGGCCGCGCAGGATCAGGTAGGCGGCTTCTGGATGCAGCGTCGCGCCGTTGATCTCCCGGAAGTGGTAGGCCGCCCGGACGAGATCCTTCCGCCCGCAGAGGATGCCGCCCAGGGCGTCCGCATGCCCGCCAAGGAATTTCGTCGCGCTGTGCACCACGAGGTCCGCGCCCATCGCCAAGGGATGCTGGTTGACCGGCGTGGCGAAGGTGTTGTCCACCACGACGATCGCTCCCTGCCGGTGCCCCGCGGCACTGAGGCGCTCGAGGTCGAGCACCTTCAGCGTAGGGTTCGTCGGCGTCTCGAGATACAGCAGTTTGCAGCCCTTTGCGAGTTCCGCCTCGATTGCGTCGTGATCGCCCGTGTCGCAGAGCGTCACGTCCACCTTGAACTTGGGCAGGAACTCCAGGAAGAGCTTGCTGGTGCCGCCGTAGGTGTCCTTGATCGAGACCACGCGGTCGCCCGGCGACAGCAGCGCCAGCAGGGTGCCGCTGATCGCCGCCATGCCGGTGGAGAAACTGGTGGCCGCCTCCGCGTCCTCGAGCAGGCGCACCTTCTCCTCCAGCGCCGCGACGGTCGGATTCGTGTTGCGTCCGTAAATGTGCCCGCTGCGCCGCCCGAGCGCCACCTCGTACCACTCGTCCACGTCCTCGTAGCCGAACGAGACGCTATGCACCACGGGCACCTGCGTCGCCCGCTCGGCGAGGTAGGTCTCCTCCCCTGCCCAGACCGCCCGCGTATCCATCTGGCTCCCGCGCACGTCCCGCTTGCCCAAGCCCCATTCCCCCTGACCGAACGTCGGAGTCCGAATCCGTGCGACAGCTGGCGGGGACCCGCCGCGGCACCGCGGCCGGTCCCCGCCCTGTCCCCACCTCGCGCCGCCGAAGTTCTCAGGCCTTGGCGATCAGGCCCTCCGCCAGGCGACGCTCGAGGAAGTTGATGTCGATGTTGCCCGCACAGAACTCGGGGTCGTCCAGGATCGCGAGATGCAGCGGAATCGTCGTCTTGACCCCTTCGACGCGCAGTTCGAGCAGCGCCCGCCGCATGCGCGCGATGGCCTCGGGGCGCGTCCGGCCCCAGGTCATCAGCTTGCCGATCATCGAATCGTAGTACGACGTGACCTGCGAGCCCGTCTGCACCCCGAAATCGGCGCGCACGCCAAAGCCGCCCGGCACGTCGAACTGTTCGATCGTGCCCGGCGAGGGCCTGAAGTCCTGGCCCGGGTCCTCGGCGTTGATCCGGCATTCGATGGCGTGCCCTTCGGGCTGCATGTAGTCGCTGGGCACGTTGAGGTGCTCGCCCATCGCCACGAGGAGCTGCTCCTTGACGATGTCGATCCCCGTCACCAGTTCGGTGACGCCGTGCTCCACCTGGATCCGCGTGTTCATCTCCATGAAGTAGAACTCGCCGCTCTGATCGAGCAGGAACTCGATCGTGCCGGCGTTCTCGTACGAGACCGCCAGCGCCGCCTTGCGCGCCGCCTCCTCCATGCGCAGGCGCAGGTCCTCGTCGAGTGCCGTGGACGGCGCCTCCTCGAGCAGCTTCTGGCGCCGGCGCTGAAGCGAGCTCTCGCGCTCGCCGAGCGCCGCAACCCGGCCATGCCGGTCGGCCACGACCTGGATCTCGATATGGCGCGGATCCACCAGGTACTTCTCGATGTAGAGCGATCCGTCGCCAAAGCTGGACTGCGCCTCGCTCGCCGCACGCTCGAGCGCCGTGGCGAGTTCCGAGGGCTCCTGGACGATGCGGATGCCCCGCCCGCCGCCGCCCGCCGACGCCTTGACCAGGAGCGGGTAGCCGATGCGCGCCGCGACAGCCTGCGCCTCGGCGAGATCCTGCACGACCCCGTCGCTGCCCGGCACGACGGGCACGGAGGCCTGGCGCATGGTCTCCTTGGCCTGCGCCTTGACGCCCATGCGCTCGATAGCCTCGGGCCGCGGCCCGACGAATTGCACACCCCACAGCTGGCACACGGAGGAGAAGGCCGCATTCTCGGCGAGGAATCCATAGCCGGGATGCACCATATCAGCTCCGGATTGGGTCACAACGTTCATGATGGAGGGGATGTGCAGGTAGCTGCGCCGCGCGGGCGCAGGGCCGACGGAATACGCTTCGTCGGCGAGCTCCACATGCAGCGCGTGCTCGTCCGCCTCGGAGTAGATGGCGACGGTCCGCAGCCCGAGCTCGCGACAGGCGCGAATGACCCGGACGGCGATCTCACCGCGGTTGGCAACCAGCACCTTACGGATGGATCATCCCTCCCTGGTGAAACAGAAGGATGTTCGCCCGTCCGAATGGCGATTCCTCCACGCAGCGTGCGCATCAACCGCCCGGGATGATGCGGATGGCCTGCGGCGGAAGTCCGGTCACCGTCTCCACCGTCGACGCGATCAGAACCACCTGCCTCAGGGTCAGATGGCCGTTCGCGAGCGTCACCTCGGCCTGACCGGACGAGAGGACGGTCGCGGCCTGGAAGCCGCGCGACGCGAGTTCGGCGTCGGTCTCCTGCTCCACCCGCATGACGCGCGTCAGATCCGCCGCCTGATCCCCGGCCACCTGCCGGGACTGGCTGCTCTGGGCAACCTCGGCAATCTGCGTCAGGTCGGCAAGCGATCGGCTCTGCGTCTGGTCCCGCGACAGGCGCAGGTTGACGACCGCCGAGAGGTCGACGGTCGGCGGCGTTTGGGCGCGCGTAATGGCCTGCGTCGCCCCAGGCGGCGGCAGCTCCGCCCGCGGATGTTCCCGCCACCAGAGATACACGGCGATCAGCAGCAGGATGCCGAGCAGCAAGGAGAGCCGCCAGGCGCGTTCCCGGTCGAGGCGCGGCATCAGCGGCCGCCTCCCGCAGGCAGGACCTCGATCGCGTACGCCGGCAGGCCCAGAAGCGCCTCGGCCGCCTGGCTGAGCTCCTCGCGCACCACCGGGTTCGAGGCGCCCGAGGCCACGATCAGCGCCCCCACCACCTTGGGAGCGGTCTCCTGCGTCAGGACGGGCGTCTGGCCTGATCCCGCCGTGGCCAACGTGGTCTGGTTCGTCGTGTCGACGGACTGGCTGCTGCCGCTGCCCGTGGTCTGGCTCCGCGTCGTCTGGTTGAACGCGTAAATCCACCCCGGACCGCCGCGCAGGCTGAGGGTCACGCGCACTTCACCTGCGCCCTTCACCGCCGAGAGCGCCGACTGCACCGAGGCCGCGAGCACCTTCTGATAGTTGATGATGTCCTGGCCCGGAGCCTGGGACTTCGCAGACGACGCGACGGAGCCGACGGGAGCACTGGCCGGTTGCGCGCTATAGAACGTGGTGACGATGAGCAGGACCGCGGCGGCCGCGATGCCGAGCACGAGCCAGGTGCGCAGCCGGCGGACGTCCAGGCCGTCCAGTAAGCCCTTCACGGTGCCAAGCCTCCTTCGCTTGAATCTACGCGGACCGCAGCCTGGGAAATGCCGAGCGCCGTGGCCACCGCGCGCTTGACGGCCTCCTGCGTCGCCGCGGCCGGGTGTCCGCGCAGCACGACACTGGCGGCGGACGGCGCATCGGCTGCGCCGATCGTCACGGCGACCGACACCGCATCGCTGCCCGCCACGGCCTCTGCCGCCGCCTCGCCGGTGGCAGACATCTCCTTGCGGTACGTGCTGACGGTCTGGGCCTGCTCCTGGGTCTGCAGCACGGAACCTTGCTCCAGGAGGCCCTGGACGTCCGGATCATGCCAGTAGCTGCCGACCAGGGCGGGCAGACGCTGCTTCCAGATCACGGTGAGCGGCTGCAGGACCGCCACCATCAGCAGGAGACCGATCACGAGCCGCGTGTAGCGGCGCATGGCGTTGGCCGGCTGCAGGGCCTCGAGCAGCCAGCCGAACAGCGCGACGACAAGAATGCCGCGCAGCCAGGAAGCCCAGTCCATCAGCCCCAGGCCCCCTTGCCGGCCGCGAAGACGATCGTCATCGAGAGGAAGAACATGACCCCGACCGCGCCAAGCGCCATGGCAAGGTGCGCCAGGCTCGTCGCGAACTGCGAGAGTGCGTCGACGACCGTCTTGCTGCCGATCGGCGCAAGGACGCCCGCCGAAAGGCGAAAGACCAGGATCAGCACGAGAAGCTTGAGGATCGGCACGACGATCAGATAGCCGACGGCCAGCAGGCCCACGAGTCCGACGGCGTCCTTGAGCAGGTACGTGGAGCCGAAGACGGCCTCGGCGGCATCGGAGAACAGCTTGCCGACCACCGGGATGAACGTGTTGGCAAGGAACTTGCCCGAGCGGAGCGCCACGCCGTCCATCACGGGGCCCGCCGCCCCGTAGACGGCGATCAGGCCGACGAACAGCGTGAGGGCCGCACCTGTCGTCCAAAGCCCCACCTGGCGCAGGAGCGTGGCAATGCCGCTCAGCTTGAACCCCGAGACCTGACCGATCACCTCGAGCACGACGCCCGCGATCAAGGCGGGGATCACGAGCCCCCGGACGATCGCGGCGATCACGTTGATCGCCACCAGCATCAGCGGGTGGAAGAGCCCGGCGGTCATGAAGGCGCCCACGCCGGCCAGAAGCATGGTCACGAGCGGCAGCATGGACTGCATCAGCCCGACCATCAGCCCGACGCTCTTCTCCACGAGGCTGGCCGCCTGGTAGAAGGCGTCAAGCGCCAGCACCGCCAGGGCCAGATAGACGGCTGCCGTCGCGAAGCGGCTCACGTCCTGCCGCTCGAAGCTGTCCGCCAGGAGCTCGAGCAGGGCCGCGATGACTCCGAGCGCCAACAGTTCCCCAAGCAGTCGACTCTCCTGCACGAGGTCGCCCGCGGCGATGCCCCACACGCCGCGCACCAGTTGGGAAGGACCGTAGGCGCCGCCGCCGTGGGCCATGCCGGAGATGATCTTGCCGAGGTCGAGGGAGGGCAGCTTGCCGGCGGTGGCCTGGTTGACCTGCTGCAGGAACGAGTTGAGCGGTGAGGACTGGACAGCGCCGTACGCCGGACTCAAGGTGGCGGAGGGCATGGGCAGCGGAGTGGCGGCCTGGGCCAGTCCCGCTCCGCCGAACAGGAAAAGCCCCGCAAGCAGGCAGGCTTTCAGCCACTTCACAGCCCCACCCCCAACACGAGATGCACGAGCGCGCCGACGATCGGGACCGCCAGCACGAGGATCAGGACCTTGCCGCCAAGCTCCACCTTCTGGGCCAGTGCCCCCTCGCCGGCATCGCGCGCGACCTGCGCGGCGAACTCCGCCAGGTAGGCGATGCCGATCACGCGCAGCACGACGTCGATGTAGAGCAGGCGCACGTGTGCCAGCATCGCGAGCTGGTCGATCAGCCGCAGGGCCTGCGCCAGCTGAGGCAGGATCAGCAGGAAGAGCACCGCGCCCGCGGCCAGGGACAGCAGCACCGCGAATTCGGAGCGCTCGCGCCGCAGGACGCTGATCAGCACCACGCTGGCCAGCGCGATGCCGACGAACTGGACGATGGCCAGAGGGGACGACCTCCCCCGTCAGAGATTGAAGAGCGTCTTCACCGACGAGAAGAGCTGCGTCAGGAGATCCACCACCACCATGAAGACGAGCGCGACACCCGCCAGGGTGACGAGGTGGCCGATCTCGTCCTTGCCGGCCTTCGTCAGGACGGTATGGATCACGGCGATCAGGATGCCGACCGCGGCGAGCTTGAAGATGAGATCGATATCGATGTTCACTGAAGTCCCCTCCCCGTCTACAGCAGCACGAGAGCCAAGCCGACGCCTGCGACGGCGCCGAGCGTACGCCACATGCGCCCTCCCCGCACACTTTCATCCGCAGCCTGGCGCCGCTGGATCTCAAGGCGCTCCTGGCAGCGCAGGAAGAATCCCCTGTGCTCGTCGCGCCCGAAGCGTCCGAGTTGCTCGCCGAGTTCGAGCAGCGGCGCGACGTCGTCGGGGGAAAGGCAGCTCCTCGGCCTCAGCCGGTCGAGTTCCGCCTGCCAGGCCTCCACCAGCAGCACGTGCCCCTCGAGGCGCCGCGCGAGGCCCCCCGCAAACTCCTGCACGAGGCCCTTCGCCTGGCGCGACGCCGAGCTTAGCGCCTGCCCGAGCGGCAGGGCGGTGTAGGAGACGTCGCTCGCCAGCACGTGGAGCAGAGCCTGCCACGCGTCGATCTCGAGCACCCGCCGCCGCTGGCGGTCTGCCACCAGCGAGCCGATCTGATAGCCCGCCAAGGCGATCAGCATGCTGAGGGCGATGCGCAGCGCAATCATCGCGTGAACCCCTGCAGGACGCGCCCGGACTCGTCCTCCACCCGCAGGAGGGTGCCCGGGCGGGGCTGGCTGCCAAGGAGCACCTGACGCTGGAACACACCCTCCCGCATCAGGAGGGCGATGCTTGGCCGATGCCGCAGTTCCTCGAGCGACGCGGCGTGGGCGGTGGCCAGCACCGTCACGCCGGCGTAGGCGCAGTCCAGGACGGCCCGGGCATCGTCCTCGCCGCCGATCTCGTCCGTAGCGAGCACCTCGGGCCCCAGGGCGCGCAGGGCCATGCGCATGCCGATCGTCTTCGGCATGCCGTCGAGCACGTCGGTACGCGCGCCGACGTCGTGGCCCGGCAGGCCGAGATGGCACGCCGCGATCTCCGAGCGCTCGTCCACGAGGCTCACCTGCTGGCCGCGCCAGCCGTAGAGCCCGTCCGATGCAGCGCGCACCAGATCTCGCAGGAGTGTCGTCTTGCCGCAGCCCGGAGCCCCGACCAGGATGGTGGCGATCGGGCGGTCGCCGGCGGAGATGCGCCCCACCAGGGCCGCGGCGGGTCCCGCGACGGCGCGGGCGATGCGGTAGTTGAGCCCCGCGACGTGGCGCACGGCGCGGCTGCCGGCGCCGGGGGCGCTCCAGCTGCCGGCGATGCCCACGCGGTGACCGCCGGGAATGGTGAGAAAGCCTTGCGCCAGCTCCTCTTCCCAGGCGTAGCGTGAATGGCCCGTCAGGTGTTCGAGGCAGTGCTCCAAGTCCTGCGCGCCCACCAAAGGACCGAGCACGCGGTCGCGCCCGCCGGCGCCGACCAGGCGCACCTCCCGGCCGGCGCGCAGTCGCAGCTCCCGCGCATCGAGCCATGCGGAAGGGTCAAGGCGATCCAGGGCGACGGCCAGGCGTTCGGCGACGTAGGGCCGAATCTGGGCCCATGCGGTTTCGACGCTGCGTTCGGCCCGGGCCTCGGCTGGCATGCCCATGCACCTCCGACCACATCGCTATGCCTGGCCGACCGGAGCTAGACGTGCCCTCGCGAACCCAAACGTCCTCGTTCTGGTTGACAGCCTCACGGCACCGGTGCAGGCTCCCAGTGTTGGAGGTGGGCTCCATGGCGCGATTCCGCTGGTCTGACATACAACCCGCAGAGGTCCTGGAGGAAAGCCGCGCAGCACGATTCAAGCCCGCATGGCGCGAGACGCTTCTGGCTTATCTCGGTCTGAGGCCGGGCATGCATGTGCTCGAGGTGGGCTGCGGGCCGGGCACGCTCGCCCCCTATCTCGCGGCAGGCATCGCGCCGGGCAGCGTCACAGGGTTGGACCTCGACGAGGACTTCGTCGCGCGCGCCCGCGCCAAAGCCGAGGCTGAGAGCCTCCAGGGCGTGCGTTATGTCGTCGGGGACGCCTACGCCCTGCCGTTTGCGGACGGCTCGTTCGACGCCGTCACGAGCTACACCGGCATCGGCGTGCTGCAGGACCCGCGCAGGGCGCTGGCCGAGATGGTGCGCGTCTGCCGCCCGGGCGGCCCCATCAGCCTGGCGGAGGCCGTCGCGGGTCTTGGCGGCATCACGTTTGACGGCATCGACCAGCTCGAGGGTCAGGAGACCTACCCCGGCGCCGAGCGTTATCGCACCCTTCGCGGCCGGCTGCGCGCGGGCTACCCCTCCGCAGCACCCGGCGTCGGCAGCGCCAGCTGGCCCGTGCGGGCGCTCTGGGCACTGATGGCCGACCTCGGCCTCAAGGCCCTCGAACTCAATGCCTGGGGCCATGTCGCGGCCCCTGACGACCGCCGCACGCCTCCCGAGGAGCGGATGAAGCATCGGGAACTCGAGCACGTCACGTTCGTCCAGTGGCTCGACGAACTCCTGAACGGAAAAGATTTCCGCGTGCTGAGCCGCGACGAGCTTCTGGAACTCCGCGAACTCAGCCGCCTGCGCAGGGACTGGAGTGCCGAGCACCCCCTTTGGGACTGGGAGGGGAGCCTCTCGCTGGCCGCCCTCGGCTACAAGCTGTAGCCGGAAAGCCCGCGCGCCGCATCACAGGGCCAAGATGGACAGGCTGGCAAACTTTTTCTCTCCTGCCCCCAGAAACAGGATGCGCCCCTGCGAAGGATGTGGTCGGGACGCGGAGTTCTCGCGTCGCCGCATCCGAGCGGAGGTGGGCATGTGCGCTCGAAGTTGCTCGTCGCCACAGCGATGGCTGGCACCCTAGCGCTTTCGACTTTCGGTTCCGCAGCCGCCAAAGGGCCCCACAAAGGCTTTCAGGACCTCGGCAACGCCGCTTGGGCCCAGGCGGCCATCCAGACGCTCGCGACCCAGGGGGTCCTCACAGGGCTCACGCCCACCCGGTTCGGCCCGGGGCAGCCCGTGACCATCGGCCAGCTGGCGGTGGTGCTCGAGCGCTTCGACGGCGGGGCGCCCCAGGGAGCCTCCTTCACGTCCGCCTACAACCTGGCGATCCAGACCGACATCACGGCCGGCCTCGGCGGCAGCACGCCGGCCGGCGGCGCCGCGACGCGTGCGCAAGCGATCACGATGATCATGAACGCGCTGCACCTGCAAGGTCCGGGAGACGCGGCGAACCTGGGGCAATTCCAGGACGCGGGGAAGGTGCCGGGCTGGGCCAGGCAGCCTCTCGCCTTCGCCGTACAGCTGGGACTGCTCGCGGGGTCGAACGGGTACCTCGACCCGGACGCCACGCTGAGCCGCGCGGAGCTCGCCGTCATCCTGGAGCGCATCGAGGCGGAGCTCGGCCTCGGGCAGACGGCCGCAACCGTGCAAGGCACCTATGCGGGATCGGGCAGCACGGTCCTGAACGGCCAGCCGCTCGCCACGATCGCGCTCTCGGTCGCGGGCGCGGACTCCGGCCCAGAGACCTATACGATCGCCCCGAACGCTGAGATCTACGACGGCAACGCGCCAGCATCGCTGGCGCAGTTCCAGCCCGGCGACCCGGTCATGCTGACGCTGAATTCGGCCGGTCAGGCGGACGTGGTCGCGGACCTCGCGCCCGTCCAGCTGACGGATGCGCACCCCGGCGTAGTCTCGGGCGTCGTGACGGCGATCGGCGGCGGACGCATCACGATTGCCGACCAGAGCCAGCCCAAGGGCCATGGCAAGAAAGGGCGATCGGCCTCCGGCACCTACGCCCTCAGTCCTGCGGTCAAGGTGGTCATCCCGGGTGAAGGTGCCCACGGCTCGCTCGCCCAGATCCAAACCGGGGCGTTCGTGCGTCTCGTCGTCGGGCCGCAGGGGCTCGTCGACCTGATCATCGCCCAGCAGCTGCCCGCCACGGGCGGCGGGACGTCGACAAACGGTACGCCGACAGGCGTAAGCGCGAGCGAGACGGCGTCCGGCATGGCACTCAGCTGGGCAGGGGTCAGTGGCGCCTCCTCCTACCAGGTGCTCGAGGCGAGCGGCGGGGCCTACACACCTGTTCCCGCCGCGAACGGCGGCACGCCGACCGGCACCGGCACCCAGGTCATCGGCCTCAACGCGGGAACCTCCTACACCTTCGAGGTGGCGGCCGTGCGTGCGAGCGGCACCTCAGCGCCCTCCGCGCCCACTGCCGCGGTCGAGTGGGGCGCGAAGCCCGCGGCGAGCGCCACCGTGACCGTGGTCACGTCCGGCAGCTACGCCTACGCCGACATCTCCGTCACCTTCGACAAGCCCCTGAACCCGGCCACGCTCGATACGAACCCAGGGGACTACCAGGTCACGGATGTGACGTCCCGCAGCGCGCTCGCCATCTCTGGCATCACCGCCAGCGGCGGCAGCCTGACCATCGCCACCGATGCGTATCCCGCACCGAACCTGGCCACGGACCTGCTCCAGGCCACCACCGGGAAGTCGGTCGTGAGCGACGCGGCCGGCGCGCCCACGGCGCCGATCGACGCCAGCGGCAGCGCGCATCTCGCGTCGCCGCTGAGTGTCTCCGCCCAGGAGACCGCGGGCGGCATCTACGTCGGCTGGACCCCGATCGCAGGCGCCACCTCCTACCAGGTGTTGGAGGCGAGCGGCGGCGCCTACAGCCCGGTGGCGACCGTGAACGGCGGAACGAGCGCCGGCAGCGGCACCCAGGTCACCGGCCTAGCGGCAGGACAGAGCTACTCGTTCGAGGTGGAGGCCGTGACGGCGGCCGGCACGGCCGCACCGTCGGCGCCGACGATCGCGGTCGAGTGGGGCGCGAAGTCGGGCACGGCCGCAGCCACCACCCTGACGCAGGTCTCCGGCGACGAATCGTTCAGCATCGCGATCCCCTACGATAAGGCCCTGGACGCCTCGACCCTCGACAAAAACCTTGGCGACTACCTGGTCACCGACCTGACCACGCACCAGTCGCTCGGCATCGCCAGCGTGACGCTCGCAGGTCAGACCCTCGTCGTCCAGACGGCGCTGGCAGCGCCTTTGGCCCTCACGGACACCGTCGAGGTAGAGACCTCGCATTCGGTGGTCAACGACACGGCCGGCGCGCCCAGCACGCCGATCACAGCCACGGGGACGCTCTGAGACAGGGCCGAACAGACGGGATGGCCGGCCCCAGCGGTCGGCCATCCCCTTTGGGCTCCACGCGGAGGTTGTTCATGCTCCCAGGACGCACTCGCCGGACCTCGTGTCGATGATCAGCTTGTCCCCATTGCTCGATGCCTGGCATCAGAGACCCGAGCCGTTGCAGGTCGCCCACGCATCCCGGGCGGGGCATCCCCCGTCTGCAGCGTCCCCGCCGCGAGTCCATTTGGAGCGCGGGATGCACTTTGTGCAGACGCCTTTACCGGCTGCGACCGCTACGCGGTATTCCAGACGCGGACATCCAGTGCTCCACCACACTTCGCCTGGCCGTACGGCGAATTCCCGTTCGGCGCAATGTTCCCGGCTCCCAGCGTTTGCAGGACTCTTCCCCCCGTGAAATCCCACTTCTCCCCCAATTAGCGGGTCGAACCCTCAGAAACCGGACTGCGCCTCCCGAAGATGTGGTGGGACGCGACATTGCGTTACGACATGTCTTGATGGAGGTGGGAATGTGCGTTCCAAGTTGATTCTAGGAGCGGCCCTGGCAGGAACCCTCGTCGTCGCGACGTTCGGCAGCGCTGCGGCCGAGGGCCACCACGGCGGGTTCAAGGACCTCAGTCGGGCGAAGTGGGCGACACCAGCGATCGACATGCTCTCGCAGCAGGGCGTGCTGAACGGTGTTACGCCAACCCAGTTTGCGCCGCAGAATCCGATCACGATCGGCCAGCTGGCGGCGATCCTCCTACGCTTCCAGGGGCATTCGAAATCTGGCGAGTCGTTCGGCGCGGAGGTCGAGCAGGCTACGCGGGCCGGCATGATGTCGGGACTCGGCGGCAAGGTCGGCAGCGGCGGAAAAGCAACGCGCGCGCAGGCCATGACAATGATCGTCAACGCCCTCGGGCTTCAGGGGCAGACGCAGCTCGGAAGCCTCACGAGTTTCCGCGACCACAACAGAGTGCCGGGCTGGGCCCGCCACTCGCTGGCCTTGGCCGTCGGTCTCGGCCTGCTCCAGGGCTCCCAGGGCAACCTGATGCCCGACGACACGCTCACGCGGGCCGAACTTGCCGTGATCCTGCAGCGCGTCGAGCTGGCCCTTGGCCTTGGACAGGCGTCCAGCGTCAGCGGCACGTTCGTCGGCACGGGTACCACGACCGCGAACGGCCAGACCGCCCAGACGATCACCATCCAGCCCTACTCCACGTCCTCCGGGTCGGCGAGCCAGCAGACCTACACCATCGCCTCGAACGCCGAGATCGACTACGGCAGCCAGCCCGGCCCCCTGTCGAGCTTCAAGGCGGGCGACCAACTCATGGTGACCCTGGACCAGAGCGGTGACGCAAGCGTCATCGTGGACCTGCAGGGCGCGAGTACCCCGCAAGCGCACGCAGGCAGCGTCTTTGGCACCGTGACGGCGATCGGCAACGGCCAGATCACGATCCAGGCCAGCCAGACGCGGGGCGATGACCAGGGCGAGGACAACAGCGGCAACCTGCCGTCAGGCACGTACACGCTGAGCCCTGCCGTCAAGGTGGTCATCCCGGGTGAGGGCGCCCACGGCTCGGTCTCGCAGGTCCAGGTCGGCGCATTCGTCCGCGTGGTCGTCGGCCCGAGCGGGCTCGTCGAGATGATCCTCGTCCATCCATCCCAGGCTAAGGGCGAAGGCGGCGGGTCGACATCCGGCACGCCTGCCGGCGTCACGTCGAGTGAGGCGGCCACGGGTGTCGCGCTCACCTTCACCGGCGTGAACGGTGCGACATCGTACCAGGTGCTCGAATCGAGCGGCGGCTCGTACGCTCCGGTCTCCGCCGCAAGCGGCGGCACGCCGGCAGGCACGAGCACGATCGTGACTGGCCTTGCGGCCGGCACGAGCTACACCTTCGAGGTGGAGGCCGTGACGCCTAGCGGCACCTCCCAGCCGTCGGCGGCTTCGAGCTCCGTCGAATGGGGCGCCCACTCCGGCAGCACCGCGACGGTTTCGGTGACGACGTCGGGCGGCAACACCTACGCGACGATCGCCATCGGCTACGACAAGCCCCTGGCCGCAACAAGCCTCGACACGACCCCGACCGACTACACCGTGATCGACGCCTCGACCGGCGCGGCCCTGCCGGTGCAGTCGGTGAGCGCGAGCGGCAGCACGGTCAGCGTCGTGACGCAGCCGTCGACGATCACGACGCTTGCGACCGACAACATCACCGTCACGACGTCGAGGTCGGTGGTCAATGATGCCGCCGGCGCTCCGACGACACCCATCCAGGCGAGCAGCCGGCAGACGCTGACCGCGCCGACCAACCTCTCGGCCCAGGAGGCCGCGACGGGCATCGCTCTCAACTGGACCGGCGTCACCGGGGCGACCTCCTACCAGGTCCTCGCGGCGAGCGGCGGCGCCTACGCGCCCGTGTCCGCCGCGAACGGCGGCACCCCGACCGGTACCGGCACGACCATCACTGGCCTCAGCGCGGGCACGAGCTACACCTTCGAGGTGGATGCCATCTCCTCAAGCGCCACCTCGGCCCCGTCCAGCGCGACGAGTGCCGTCGCGTGGGGCGCGAAGGCCGGCGCCAGCGCCAGCGTCGCGGTGACGATGTCCGGCGGCACGCAGTACGCCACGATCGGCATCTCCTACGACAAGACCCTCGACCCGTCGAGCCTCGACATGACGGCCGGCGACTACGCCGTCACCGACACGACGACGGGCGCACCCCTCGGGGTCCAGTCCGTGTCTGCGAGCGGCAGCAGCCTGACGATCGTGACACAGGCCGCCCCCATCGCCTCCCTCGCGACCGACACCATCACGGTGACGACGGCGAAGTCGGTCGTGAATGACGCGGCCGGCGCGCCCACGACGCCCATCAACGCGAGCGGAGCCGCCAGTCTCGCCGTGCCGACCAACCTGGCGGCGCAGGAGACGGCGACCGGCATCTCGCTCACGTTCTCTGCGGTGGCTGGCGCGACGTCCTACCAGGTGCTCGAGTCGAGCGGCGGCGCCTACACCCCGGTAGCGGCGGCAAACGGCGGCACCCCGACCGGGACCGGCACCAACGTGACCGGCCTCACCGCGGGCACCAGCTACACGTTCGAGGTCGAGGCGATCGGCGCGCCCGGCACCTCGGTGCCGTCGGCGGCGTCGAGCAGCGTCGAGTGGGGCGCCTCCGCGAGCCCGGCGCTGCACACGGCGGCCACGGTGACGTCCGGCCAGGAGACGCTGGCGATCACCGTGACCTACGACAAGTCCCTCGACACGTCGAGCCTAGACATGACGCCCAGCGACTACACGGTCACCGACACCACGACGAACCAGACCCTGGGCGTCGCGAGCGTCGCGGTGAACGGTCAGACGCTGGTCATCACCACCGTGGCGGGCACTCCGCCGACCTCGACCGACGCGCTCAAGGTCACCACGACGAAGTCCGTCGTCAACGACACAGCGGGTGCGCCGACCACCGCGATCAACGCGACCGGCACCGTCTAGTCCCAACGGCAGATCCCCGCAGCATGAGGGCCTGGCGCGCGGTCCATACCGTACGCGCCGGGCCCTCTCTCTTTGCCCAGGGTCAAAGGTGGCACAGGGCTTGCGCCGACGCGGCCACTGTGAGGCGGTGCGGCAGCGCTACGCCTCAGCGGCTGCGCTGCCGCTGGCTCGTGCTGCAGCAGCACCGCGGGCGTCCTTGGATCGTCTGGGCATATACAGCGCGGAAGAGCTCCAGGAAGTCTCGCACGCTACGGGAGTCAGCCGCGGCTACGGCAAGCCGATCGCTTCGCGGATCTTCAGCTCGGCCAGGGGCCCTGGACCTGGGTCGGGCGCAGGCCCCGGCGTCCTGCTTGCCGCGCGCCGCGTCGGATCCGAAGGAACGGTAGCCCGGGATCCGTCCGCGGCCTACCCGTCGTGGACTTTCTACCCGAGGTACGCGGCCCTCGTCACGCCCTCGAGAGGTACTCCCCTGAGCGCGTGTCGATGATCAGCTTGTCCCCCACCTCAATGAAGAGGGGTACCCGTACGACGTACCCGGTTTCCAATGTGGCCGGTTTTTGGCCGCCGGTTGCCGTATCTCCCTTGAGCCCTGGATCTGTCTGCACCACCGCAAGCTCCACCGAGTTCGGCAGGTCGACACCGATCGTGGTGCCCTGGAACTGCATGAGCGCGATCGTCATGTTCTCCTTGAGGAAGTGCAGAGCGTCACCGAGCTCGGTCGAGGTCAGGCTGACCTGCTCGAATGTCTCATTATCCATGAAGCTGTACTCGTCGCCGTTTGCATAGAGGTACTGCATCTCGCGGCGTTCGATGTGGGCCCTTGGCAGCTTCTCGCCGGCGTTGAAGGTGCGCTCCACGACAGCCCCGGACTTCACGTTCCTGAGCTTCGTGCGCACGAAGGCCGAACCCTTGCCCGGCTTGACGTGCTGGAACTCGATCACCGAAAAGACCTGGCCGTCGATCTCGATCGTTACCCCGTTGCGGAAATCGTTCGAGGAAATCACGTCTCGTCCCCCGTCCGTGGTTGATTCGGACCGCTGTAATTCGTATCAGAGCATGCGCAAGGATTTGGGCGATACCGTCAGGATCTGCGCCCCCTCGGACGTGACCAGCACCGTGTCCTCGATGCGGACACCACCGACGCCGGGCAGGTAGATCCCCGGTTCCACCGTAAGGACCATGCCAGGCTCGAGCGTGTCGTCGCTGCGCGACGAAATCTGCGGCCACTCGTGGATCTCCAGCCCGACCCCGTGCCCGGTGCCGTGGCCGAAACGCTCGCCGTAGCCTGCCTTCGCGATCACCTGCCGTGCCGCAGCATCGACGTCCCTGGCCTGGGCCCCTGGCCGCACCGCCGCGATCCCGGCCTCCTGCGCCGCGCGCACCACCTGGTATACGCGCTGCAGTTCGGCCTGCGGCGTTCCGACGGCCACCGTGCGCGTGATGTCTGAATGATAGCCGAAGTAGCGGCAGCCGACATCGAACGTCACCATGTCGCCCGCCTGGAACTCCCGGTCGCCCGCCGTCGCGTGCGGCAGCGAGCCGCGCGGTCCGGAGGCGACGATGAAGGGGAAGGCTGGCCCTTCGGCTCCCATCTCGCGCATGCGCACCTCGAGCCAGAGCGCGAGGTCGCGCTCCTTGATGCCCGGGCGCACGCGGTCGATCGCCTCTTCGAGCGCGTCCGCGGCGATGGAGCATGCGCGCCTCAGCTTCGCGATCTCCTCCTCGTCCTTGACCATGCGCAGCGCGAGCACGATGCCCCTGGTCGGTACGAGCGGCACGCCTGGCTCCAGCAGGCGCTGGTAGATGTCGAAGCTGAGCGCCACCGCGTCGAAACCCCAGCGGTCGCCACCCATCGCCTGCACGGCCTGCGCGACGTCCTGCGCCAGCGACGCGCCGTGCTGGGCCGTGCGCGCCCCGCGCACCTCGGCCTCGGCTGTCTCGATGTAGCGGCTGTCCGTCAAGAGGAGGGCGTCCTCCCTGCCCACGACGAGCGCCCCCGCGTCCCCGCTGAAGTCTGCCAGGTAGGAAAAGTCCTGCTCCGTGAAGGTGATGAAGCCATCGAGCTCTGCCGCGGCCAGGCGCCTGCGCAGGGCAGCCAGCCTTTCCTCGCTCACCCGTTCCTCGCCCCCTCAGACCCGCCGCGCCGGACGAGCGCCTCGAGCGCGAGCTCGTAGGAGAGCGCGCCGAACCCTGCGATCCGGCCGACGCAAACGGGAGCGATCACCGAGACGTGCCGGAACTCCTCGCGGCGCTCCGGCAGGCTCAGATGCACTTCGATCACCGGTGGGTCGATAGCCGCGATCGCGTCGCGCAGCGCATAGCCGTAATGGGTGTAAGCGCCTGCGTTCAGGATCACGCCGTCCACTTCATGGCGCACCGCATGCAGGATGTCGATCATGCCGCCCTCGCTGCTGTGCTGCCGGCAGTCGAGCTCGATGCCGAGCTCGCTCGCCCGCCGCTTCAGCCGCTCCTCGATCTCCGCCCAGGACGCGCGGCCGTAGTGCTCCGGCTCGCGTTCGCCGAGCAGGTTGAGGTTGGGCCCGTTCAGCAGCAGAACACGCACGCCATCATCCTCCCGCCGGATTGTAGCACAGCCGAAGCGCCCTACTTCTTGGCAGCCTGCTGGTAGGCCTGCCAGAGCTGGGCCTCGGTCTGCCAGCCTTCGATTCCGCCGACGGCCTTGCCCTTCGCGTTGTAGAAGAGGAACGACGGGTAGCCTTGCAGCCCGACAGCGGTTGCGTAGGTGAGTCCTTCGTCATAGTAGAGCGGGAACGGCAGGTGGAAGGTCGCCTTGTAATGTGCGATGGCCTGGAGGCTCATGGATTCCTCCTGGCCGGCGGGAGGCTGGAGGTGGCTGCCCTCGATGCCCTGCTCCGGGTGGCCGTCCGGCCCAGGCACGGCCTGTCCGAGCTGCTGCGAAGCGTCGACGGCGAAGATCCGGCCGCCGGCCTTCTCCACCTTGGCGGCGAATTCAGGCATCACCCATCTGGCATCGTAGGCGCAGTAGGGGCACCAGACGGCAAAGAACTCCACCACGGTCACGGGCTTGCCCGATACGGCGACCTGGGTACGCTGGCCGTTCATCGACACGAGTCCCACGGTGACCGCCTTGGTCGTGACCTTCGCCTTGGGCGCCCCCTGGCCGGAGCCGCCCAGCGCGAGCCCCCACACGACGGCCACCACGACGAGCACAACGGCCGCCACGATGATCACGATGGTGGTCGAGTTGCGACCCGTCTGCTTGGAACGGGGCGGTGCCACGGTCATTCCTCCTTGCGCTGACTGCAAACCGGCGGCTGCGGAGCCACGCCGCCGCTTCGCTCTCCCCGTTTGCCCGGGAGGCAAAGCCCACATGATACAATTTACTGTGGTTGCGGGTTGGTTCCTCTGATCCGTGGCACGAAAGGGACCGCGGCGGGAACGCCGTGGACAGATCCAGAGAAGGGGCGAACAGGGTCTTGAAGCAGTTCAACGGAGCCGCGGGAGCGCCGCGGGGAACAGCCGGATTGCGCACGCCCGCTTCGGCGGCCCGGACCGCACTCGGCGACGCCGGTCGATTCGGCGAGGAAGATACGCGGGTGGTCAACGTCCTCAGGGCTCTCGCGGTCGACGAGGTGGAGCAGGCCCGCTCCGGCCACCCGGGTCTGCCGCTCGGAGCAGCCCCTATGGCCTACGTCCTATTCTCCCGCCATCTCCGCTTTGCACCGCAAAGGCCAGACTGGCCGGACCGCGATCGCTTCGTACTCTCCGCTGGCCACGGTTCGGCACTAGTTTACGCGCTCCTGCATGTTTTCGGCTACGACCTCCGGCTGGACGAGCTGCGGCACTTCCGCCAGTGGGAAAGCCGCACACCGGGACACCCGGAGCGGGGTGTCACGCCCGGCATCGAGGTTACTACGGGTCCGCTCGGCCAGGGCATCTCGAATGCCGTCGGCATGGCCCTGGGGGCGGCGCACCTGGCCGCCCGCTACAACCGTCCGGGAAACGAGGTCGTGAGCCATCGCACCTACGCGATCTGCTCGGATGGGGACCTCATGGAGGGCATCTCCCACGAGGCGGGATCCTTCGCGGGCCACCTCCAGGTGCCCGGGCTGATCGTCCTCTATGACGACAACCGCATCTCGATCGAGGGCTCGACCGACATCGCCTTCACCGACGACACCACGGAGCGCTTTCGCGCTTACGGCTGGGAAGTGCTGCAGGTCGACGACGGCAACGACCTCGCGGCAATCGACGCGGCCGTCTCGGAGGCCGAGACCAAGGACCGGCCCGTGATGATCCGCGTGCGCACCCACATCGGCTACGGCTCACCCAAGGTGGACACGCCGGCCGCGCACGGATCGGCGCTCGGGCCCGAGGCGGCGGCGGCGACCCACCGCTTTCTCGGCATCCCGGACGGGGAGACCTTCTGGGTGCCGGACGACGTGAAAGCCCTCGCGGAGCGTTACCGGGAGCGGGGCAACGACCTTGTGAAGGCGTGGCAGCAGCGCGTCGACGGTCTCGGCGCGGCCGATCCCGCGCTGCAGCGCGAATTCCTGCAGGTGATCGCGGGCGGTTCCCCCGGCGACCTCAGAGGGGCCATCCCGCCCTTCCCCGCCGAGGGCGAAATGGCGACCCGTTCCGCATCGGGCAAGGTGCTGCAGCACCTCGCAAAGCGCCTGCCGGACCTGCTCGGCGGCTCGGCGGACCTCGCTCCGTCGAACGATACGAACCTGAGCGGACTCGGCGACATCGCGGTAGGCGAATTCGCGGGCCGCAACATCCATTTCGGGGTGCGCGAGCACGCGATGGCCGCCGTCATGAACGGCATGGCCGCCCACGGCGGTCTGAGACCCTTTGGCGGCACGTTCCTGATCTTCTCCGACTACATGCGGCCCTCCATGCGGCTGGCCGCATTGATGCGCCTTCCGGTGACCTATGTCCTGACCCACGACTCGATCGGGCTCGGCGAGGACGGGCCGACGCACCAGCCGATCGAGCACCTGGCGTCGCTGGACCTGATTCCGAACCTCTACGTGGTGCGGCCGGCCGACGCCAACGAGACGCGTCTGGGGTGGGCGTTCGCGGCGGCGGCCCAGGACCACCCGACGGCCCTCGCGCTCAGCCGGCAGAAGCTGCCGGTGCTGGCGGACGTGCCGGAGGACGCCATCGAGCAGGGCGCCTACGTTCTGCGCGACGCGGACCAGAAGCCAGACGCGGTGCTCTTCGCCTCCGGCAGCGAGGTCTCGATCGCCCTGGCGGCCCAGGATCTTCTCAGGTCCCACGGGGTACAGGCGCGCGTGGTGTCCGCGCCCTGCTTCAAGAACTTTGCCGCACGGCCGGAGGCGGAGCGGGCTGCCGTGCTGCCCGCAGACCTGCCGCAGGTGGTCGTCGTGGCGGCCGAACCTGGACAGTTCCTTCCCTTCCTCGGCCCGCGGCGCGGCTTCGTCGCTCTGGAGGACTTCGGCGCCTCAGCCCCCGCAGAGGTGCTCTACCGCGAATTCGGTCTGACGCCCGAGGCGGCGGCTCAGGCCGTGCTCAGGCTCTTGAAGAAGGAGGACCGTGATGTCTGATCTTTTTGACCTGCAGGAACTCGGACAGAGTGTCTGGCTCGATTACATCCTGCGCTCCTACCTGCGCGACGGCGGTTTCAGCCGTGACGTCGCGGACGGTGTCCGCGGCGTGACCTCGAACCCGTCCATCTTCGAGCAGGCGATTGGACGCAGCCAGGACTACGACCGGCAGATCGCGGCGCTTGCCGCGCTCGGGGCGGGCACGGAGGAGATCTACGAGGAACTTGCGCTGCGCGACATCAGCATGGCCGCGGAGATCCTGCGCGGCGTGCACGACGCGAGCCGGGGCCAGGATGGCTTCGTGAGCCTCGAGGTGTCACCGCGCCTGGCGCACGACGCCGATGGCACGATCGCCGAGGCCCAGCACCTCTTCAGCCGGCTCGGCCTGCCGAACATCATGATCAAGGTTCCGGGCACCCAGGAGGGCGCGCAGGCGATCGAGGAGCTCACCTACCGCGGCCTCAACATCAACGTCACGCTGCTCTTCTCCCTGACCCAGTACCGGCGGATCGCCCACGCCTACGTCAAGGGCCTTGAGCGCCGGCTAAGCGAAGGCAAGGACATCTCGCAGATCCACTCCGTCGCCAGCTTCTTCGTGAGCCGCCTCGACAGCCTGCTCGACCCGCGCCTTGCGAAGATGGGCGACAAGGGCGCGGCCCTGCAGGGCAAGGCCGCCATCGCCAATGCCCGGCTGGCCTACGAAACCTTCACCGAGATCTTCCACGGGGCTCCGTTCGCCGAACTGAGGGCCCATGGCGCCAACGTGCAACGCCCGCTCTGGGCGAGCACGTCCACGAAGAACCCCGCCTACCGCGACACGCTCTACGTCGAGGAGTTGATCGGACTGCAGACGGTCAACACCATTCCGCCCGCCACGCTGAAGGCCTACCGCGACCATGGCACGGCCCGCGAGACGCTGCGGCCGGGCCTGGCTGACGCCAGGGAGGCGGCCGCATCCCTGGCTGCCCTCGGGATCGACCTCGAGGCGGCGGGCGAGGAGCTGCAGCGCCAAGGCGTCGCAAGCTTCGAGGATGCGTTTGCCCGCCTCTTCGGCGAGATCGAGATCAAGGCAAAGGAGCTGCGACCCAAGGATTCGCAGGCCTTCGCGCTCGGCTCGCTGGTGGGAGACGCGGCGAACAGGCTGGAATTCCTGGCCGCCGACAATGCGCCCGAGCGCCTGCGTCGAGGCGACATCGAACTCTTCACCGCGCCGGAGGTGGCCAAAAGGCGCCTCGGCTGGCTGCAGCTGGCCGACACCATGCAGGAGCGGCTGCCTGAACTCGAGGCGTTCGCCCAGGATCTCGCAAAGCGCGGCGTAAGCCGACTCGTGCTCTGCGGTATGGGCGGCAGTTCGCTCTTCCCCGACGTCCTCAGGCGCCTGGCGCCCAATCCGCGCATCGCCGTCGACGTCGTGGATACGACGCAACCGGAGGCCATCGCCGCGCTGCTCGCCGGCATCAGCTGGCAGGACACGGCCGTGCTGCTCTCATCCAAGAGCGGCACGACGCGCGAGGTGGACGCACTCTACCGGATCCTGCGCGCCGCCGCGGACAAGGCGATCGGCGACGGCGCCGGGCGACGCTTCTACGCGGTGACCGACCCCGGTACGCCCCTCGCCGACCTAGCCGAGTCGGACCACTTCGGCGGCTGCTTCCTGAACCCCCCCGACATCGGCGGGCGCTACTCCGCCCTCTCGCTGTTCGGTCTCGTTCCCGGGGCGGTGCTCGGCTACGATCTCGAAGCGCTGCTCGCCGGCGGCCGCGCAGCATTGTCGCAGCTTCTCGGCGCTGCCGAGCACAGCATGGCGGCGCGCCTGGCGGCAGCGCTGACAGCCGCCCATGCGGCAGGTCGGCAGAAGCTCGCCCTGCCGAAGCCGGATGAGCTGCCCTTCGTCGACTGGCTCGAGCAACTCCTCGCGGAGAGTACCGGCAAGTCTGGACGCGGCATCCTGCCCGCACCCGCCGCGCCCCCCGGTGAGGACAGGATCAGCGTCAGCTTTGGCGGCGTGCCCGCAGGGCCGCCCCAGATCGCCCTGGAAGCCATCGCGGGAGCCGCCGAACTGGGCGCCGCCGTAGTCACCTGGGAGTGCGCCACCGCCCTGCTCGGCCGCCTGATCGAGATCGACCCCTTCGACGAGCCGAACGTCGCCGAAAGCAAGCGCAACACGGAGCAGGTCCTCAAGGACGGGCGGCGGGGCGGCGATCTCGCCCCTGTGAAGGAACTGGCCCACGTGGCCTCCCTGACGCCGCCCGGCTACCTGGCCGTGCAGGTTTACGCACGACCCGAGGCCTCCACCCTGGCCGCCGCCCGCAGGCTCGGACAGGAGCTCAGCCGGCGCACCGGGGCCGTCGTCACCGTCGGGATCGGGCCGCGCTACCTGCACTCCACGGGTCAGTACCACAAGGGCGGTCCAAGCATCGGCAGCTTCCTGCAACTCTACGCACCGCCCAAAACGGACGTGGACCTTCCTGGCCTGCCTTTCACCCTTGCGGCGCTGTTCGCCGCGCAAGCGGAAGGCGACGCCCAAGCCCTGATCGACCGCGGGCGCCCATTCGCGCGCGTGCTCGTGCAGGGTAATGTAGAGGAGGAGATCGATCGCCTGGTACGGGACATGGCCGCCATGGCGCCCGGCGAAAGGAGCTGACGCAGGTATGGAGATCGGTATGGTGGGGCTCGGCCGCATGGGTGCGAACATGGCGCGGCGCCTGGTGCGCGGCGGGCATCGCGTGATCGGCTTCGACCCGAGTGAACAGGCGCGCAAGGCCGTCGAGCAGGATGGCATCGCCAGCGCGTCGTCCCTTGAGGAACTCTGCGGCAAGCTCACGCCGCCGCGCGCCGTTTGGCTGATGGTGCCATCGGGAGACCCCACAAGGCAGACGATCGCCAAGCTGCTCGAACTGGTGCAGCCCAGCGACATCCTCGTCGACGGCGGCAACAGCCACTACAAGGACAGCCTCGAGATGGCGAAGCTCTGCGAGGCATCGAGGGTGCACTTCGTCGATGCCGGTACAAGCGGAGGCATCTGGGGCCTCGAAGAGGGCTACTGCCTCATGGTAGGTGCCAGCGTCGAAGCGTACAGCCGCGTCGAGCCGGCCCTCAAGACCCTGGCGCCCGAGGGTGGACTCCTGCACACCGGGCCGCCCGCCTCCGGCCATTACGTCAAGATGATCCACAACGGCATCGAGTACGGGATGCTGGAGGCCTATGGCGAGGGTTTCGAGCTTCTGAAGCGCGGCCCGTTCGATCTCGACCTGCACGGTGTGGCCGAAGTCTGGCGGTTCGGTTCGGTGATCCGCAGCTGGCTTTTGGACCTCCTCGCGACGGCGCTCGAGAAGGACCCCGGGCTTGAGCATCTGCGCGGCTACGTCGAGGATTCCGGCGAGGGACGCTGGACGGCGGTCGAGGCGATCGAGCGCGGGGTGGCCGCGCCGGTGATCACGCTGTCGCTGCAGCAGCGCTTCCTCTCGCGTCAGGAAGACACCCTGTCGAACCGGGTGATCGCCGCGCTACGCAATGAATTCGGCGGTCACAAGGTGGAGAACCGATGAGCGGCCCAGCCAAGCGTGCCCTGCTCTGCGTCCTCGGCGCGACAGGCGACCTGACGCACCGCAAGCTTGTGCCGGCAATCGCCGGCCTGAGGCGTGCCGGACTGATCGACGGGCCGATGCCGCTCGTCGGCTTCGCGCGCCAGCCGCTCGACGACGACTCCTTCCGTCAGCGCCTGCGCGAGACGGTCGAGAGCCACGACGCCGACGAAGTGATCACGCAGGCCGTCTACGTTCCGGGCGACCTGCGCCGTCCGGAGGACTACAAGGCCCTGGCGAAGCGGCTCGACGAGGTGGAGGCCGAAAAGGGCCCGTTTCTCGGCCGCATCTATTACCTGGCGGCGCCACCCAGCACGTATACCGACATCTTCCGCGCCCTTGGCAGCGTCGGGCTTCAGGAGGAGACGACGGGCTTCCGCCGCATCATCGTCGAGAAGCCTTTCGGCCATGACCTCAAGAGCGCCAGGGATCTCAACAAGGAACTTCTGTCCGTGTTCCGCGAGGACCAGGTCTTCCGCATCGACCACTACCTGGGCAAGGAGACCGTGCAGAACATCCTGGTCCTGCGCTTCGCCAACGGCATCTTCGAGCCGCTTTGGAACAGGCGCTACGTGGACCACGTGCAGATCTCCGTGATGGAATCGATCGGGGTCGAGCACCGCGGCAAGTATTACGAGGAGGCCGGGGCGCTCCGGGACATGATGCAGAACCACCTTCTGCAGCTGCTGTCCTTGATCGCCATGGAACCGCCCGTCACCTTCGACGCCGAACAGGTGCACAACGAGAAGGTCAAGGTGCTTCGGGCGATCAGGCTGCCGGCGCCGCAGGACGTGCCGAAGATCTCGGTTCGCGGCCAGTACGGCCCGGGCGAGGTCGCGGGCAAGCCCGTGCCCGGCTACCGCGAGGAGCCCGACGTACGCCAGGACTCTCAGCAGGAGACCTTCGCGGCCGTCAAGCTTCAGATCGAGAACTGGCGCTGGGCGGACGTCCCCGTCTACCTGCGCACGGGCAAGCGGCTGGGCCGCCGCGCGAGCGAGATCTCGGTGCAGTTCCAGCGCGCGCCGCAGCGCCTCTTCCCGCGCGAGACGCGCCTGCAGCCCAATGTCCTGCGGCTGCGCATCCAGCCCGACGAGGGCATGACGCTCTCCGTCGGCGCCAAGGTGCCGGGGATGCGCATCGAACTCCGCGACGTCGACATGGCCTTCGACTACGGCACCTTCGGCAAGCCTGGCACCGAGGCGTACGAGCGTCTCCTATACGATGCGATCACGGGCGACGGCACGCTCTTCACCAGGCGCGACGAGGTGGAGGCGGCCTGGCAGGTCGTCGACGCCATCGAGGCTGGCTGGCGCCAGGAAGAGATCGGCCCGGACATCTATCCCGCCGGCAGTTTCGGCCCGGAGGCGGCTGACGAGCTCCTGCACCACGATGGCCGCCGCTGGCACCTGAGATGAGCGGGCTCCAGCTGCGCGTCTTCCCGACGGTCGAGGAGACGATGCAGGCCTGCGCCAAGGCCATCTCCGATGCCGTCCGCGAGGCACCGGAGGCGCAGATCGTGCTGGCAGGGGGCCAGACGCCGCGCGGCGTCTACACGCTGCTTGCAGCCGCAGGCGGTGAGCCTGACGCTCCGCCCTGGCGCAGCGCAGAATTCTGGTTTGGCGACGAGCGCTGCGTCGGCCCGGACCATCCGAAAAGCAACTTCCATCTCGCGCAGCAGTCCCTGCTGGGACCGCTGGGCATCGCGGCCGGGCGCGTCCACCGCATGCTGGGCGAACTGGGCGCCGAGGAGGGCGCCCGCCGCTATCGCGAGCGGCTGGCCGAGCGTCTCGGCGATGCGCCGACGTTTCATGCCGCCTTGGTCGGGATGGGCGCGGAGGGCCACACCCTGTCGCTCTTTCCCGGCAGCCCGGGTCTCACCGCAACCGACCTGGCGGTGCCGGCCTACGTGCCGACGCCGCCGCGCGAGCGCATCTCGCTGACCCCGGCGGCCCTCGGGCACACGGAGCGCATCTTCTTCCTCGTCACCGGAGAGGCGAAGCGCGACGCGCTGCGCCTCGCCCTCGGCGCCCAGGCGGCGGACCCGGCCGTACCCACCTCGTTCCTGCGCGGCCGATTGGAGACCGTCGTCTTCTGCGACCGCGATGCGGCTCCTGAAGATCCGACGGAGGTGAAGCCTTGAGCGCCAAAGGCCCCTACCACATGTACGAGGAGATCCTGGCCCAGCCCGCCCACGTGCAGGCTCTAGGCGAATCTGTGGCGCGCGGCGCGGATGCGGCGACCGCCATCCTGGCCGGCAAGGCACCCGTTCTGGTCGGTTGCGGCACCTCGCTGTTCGCGGCGGAGCTCGCGGCCGGCTATCTCTTCGAGCGGGGCGCCAACATAGCCGTCTCTGGTGCCTTTGCCCTGCGCCAGCGGCAGGTTCCGCTCGACCGCAGGCGGCCGCTCGTGGCCTTCAGCCATTCGGGCGAGACGCCGGCCGTGCTGGACCTTCTGCGCGACGCGAAGGAGCGCGAGGTGCCGTCGGTCCTGATCACGGGTTTCCCGTCGTCCACGGCCGCCGGTCTCGCGAGCGCCACCGTCCCCACCGGCTATGCGCGCGAGCTCTCCTGGTGCCACACGATCAGCTTCACGCTTTCGTCGCTGACGGCCGTCCTGCTCCTGAAGGCGGTGGCTGCCCAACTGCCGCCGCAACTGGCCCTGCCCTCGCCCATCGAGGTGGCGGAAGGGATCGAGGCCGTCCTGCGCCACGAGGGGGATATCGCACAGGCGGCGCAAAGCCTGACGGGCGGTCGGCGCGTGATCCTCGGCGCCGCCGAGGGGCTGGCGCTCGCCCGCGAGGTGGGTCTCAAACTCAGCGAGGCCGCCTATCTCGAGAACCAGGCGCTCGAGCTCGAGCAGTTCTTCCACGGCTATGTCCCCGCCTACGAGCCGGGGGATCACATAGTCGCCATCCTCGGCCCGGCCGCCGGACATCGGGCGGCGGATCTCAGGAAGGTGACCGAGATCGTCGGTCTTTCGCTGCTCACGATCGACCTGCCGGCCATCGCGTCCTGGTGGCCGCCCGCGACCGCCGAGAGCTTCCCATGGCTGGCCGCTGTCTACCTCCAGCTCCTGACCTATCATGCCGCGCTCGCACGCGGCACCGACCCGGATCGCCTGCGCCGCGAAGACCCCCGCTATCTCGCGGCCCGCCAGGCATACCGCTAGCACCGGGACGTAGAAGGGCTGCCCTTTCGGGCAGCCCTTCTGCGTCCCGGTCCCACGTTCAGGCACAGTAGCGTGTCTACGCCTGGGAGAGCTTCTCGATCCCGATTCCGAGCCGGCGCAGCACCTCGTCGCGGCCGAAGAGCTCAGAGAGCTCGCTCGCGCCGCCGGGGGTGAACTCCTTGCCTGAGAGGGCCACGCGCACGGGATACATCACCTGGCCGTTCTTCATGCCGAGCTCCGCGGCCAAGGCCTCGAGGGCGGCGTGGACGTGCTCGTGGCTGAACGACGTGAGCTCCGAGAGCGCGCCACGGGCGGCCTTGAGGCTTCGGAGCGCGATGGCGCCGTCGGTCTTCATCTTCTTGTGCGTGAAGAGCGCGGGGTCGTAGTCGGGCAAAGCCGCCACGAAATCGATCTGCTCGGGGATCTCCGAGAATACGGCCGTGCGCGTGTGCAGGAGGCGGCTCAGGGCCAGGAGGTCCACCCCGGACTGGCGCAAGGCGTCCGGGTACCAGGGCGTCGCGACGCGGTGGAACTCCTCGAGCGGCAGCCTGCGGATGTACTCGCCGTTCATCCAGCGCAGCTTCGTCGGGTCGAAGATCGAAGGGGACTTCGAGAGCCCCTCGAAGCTGAAGCTCTGGGTGAGTTCCGCGAGGGTGAAGAACTCCTGGTCGTTCCCCGGCGCCCAGCCGAGCAGTGCGACGTAGTTGAGGATCGCCTCGGGCAGGTAGCCCTTGTGGTAGTAGTCCTCGAACGACGCATCCCCGTGCCGCTTGCTGAGCTTCTCCGTCGCCGACTTGTTGATCACCGGCAGGTGGACGTGCACGGGGATGTCCCAGCCGAAGGTCTCGTAAATGAGGACATACTTCGGCGTCGACGAGAGGTACTCCGCACCGCGCATCACGTGCGTGATGCGCATCAGATGGTCGTCCACGACGTTGGCGAAGTTGTAGGTGGGGAAGCCGTCCGACTTCAGCAGCACGCTGTCATCGAGTTCCGCGTTGTCCACCGCGATGTGCCCGAACACGACGTCTTCGTAGCTCGTGGTTCCCGCAAGGGGCGTGCGCTGGCGCACAACGGAGGGCACCCCCGCGGCCAGCCGCCGGCCGACCTCATCCGGCGACAGAGCGCGGCAGCGCTCGTCCTTGAACGGGCGCTTGTGCAGGCGCGCCTCTGCCCTCTGCGCCTCCGTCTCCTCCGACGTGCAGAAGCAGCGGTACGCGCCGCCGAGTTCGATCAGTTCCTGCGCGTAGCGGTGGTAGATCTCAAGACGCTCGCTCTGCACGTAAGGGCCGTACGGGCCGCCGACGTCGGGGCCCTCGTCGTGCGTCAGGCCGACCCGCCCCAGCGTGTCGTAGATCGCCTGCACCGCGCCTTCCTGCAAGCGCCCCTGGTCGGTATCCTCGATCCGCAGGATGAACCGCCCGCCGTCCTTCTTGGCCGTCAAGTAGGCGTAGAGGCCCGTCCGCAGGTTGCCGAGGTGCATATACCCCGTCGGACTGGGCGCGTATCGCGTTCGCACTGCCGCCATGGTCATCCTCCACCGTGTACAAACTTCCTCCATTGTACCAAGTCGGCCAGGCACTCTGCCGCTCGACATGACCTGCCTTCCTGAGAACTTGCGGCGCCGCCTGCGCGAGGCCGTCCGCTTAGCGACGAGGCCGCCCCGGGGATGGGGCGGCCTCGCGTCTACTGATAGATGATCACGAGCGGGGGTGGATCGAGGCCGAGCACCATCGCCGGCGTCGCGACCGGATGGTCCTGGGTGTAAAAGAGCTTGATGCCGCCCGCGACGACGAAGTGGCTCTCGAGACGCGTCGCGTAGAAGCCGTTCAGCAGGCCGTGGATGCCGAACGGCTGCTGGATCGGTATGACGTAGGGAATCTCCTCCTGGTGGATGAACCGCTCGTACTCGGACGACTTGAGCGGCCAGCCGCCGAAGCCGTCGAGGTCCCGCACCAGGACGACGTTGGGCTGTTCCTGGATCTGCTGCCAGTCCGGAACCATGCTCTCGATGAACTGGTGCAGGATCAGGATCTTCTGCGGCAGATGATAACGCACAGTCAGAGACTGGAGGTACTGCAAGGCCCAGTTGATCGGCGGCGTGGGCATCGAGCCGAACTCGACGCCGGGGATGTCGCCGGGCAGCATGGCGAACTCGGGGTCGAGCGCCAGTTCGACGTCGGGCTGGCGCAGGAAGGGAGCGAGGTACTCGAGTTCGGTCTGCACCGTGGCGTGTCCGATCTGCACATCCAGGATCAGCAGCAGATGGTGGCTGCGGGCGAGGTCGAGCTCGCTCTGAATCAGGGAATATGGCATCTGGGAGGTGTAGTAGCCGTTGGGACCGGGACTGCGCTGCGCGACGACAGCCACCAGCTCCAGCGCACCGATGACCGGCCGCGTGGGCGCCGCCTGCTGAAAGGCCTGCTCCTGGGCCGCGAGGCGCCCGAGCATCTGCTGCGGCGTCCCCTGCCCGAGCACGCCCATCGTTGCTGACAGGGGGTTGCCGTAGTACGACACGATCCGGTACTTCGGCAGCAGGGTCGGGCCGAACCAGTCCAGGCCCGCCGAAGTCTGCGCCTTGACCGGCGCCGGGCTCAGAAGAAGCGAGGCCGCTGCGAGAAAAGCCATCGCAAGCAGCAGCGGGGCTGACCGGACTCGCAGCTTGATGGATCGCACGTGCTTTCCCACGACGTAAGCATAACATGGCGAGTCCTGTCGACTGGCTGGCATATCTTGCACGCAGCCTCAGGTCGGCCCTGCGTTCCGGAGCCTTTCAGTGCCTAGTCCGCGTAGGCTGCTTCGCCGTGCAATGCTTCGTCCAGGCCTTCGAGTTCCACTTCGCGCGAGACGCGCAAGGTGCCCACGAGGTCCAGGACCTTGAGGATGCCCCAGGTCACCGCAAAGGCGTAGGCACTCGTGATGACGACGGCAACGAACTGCATCAGCATCTGGTGCACGTTGCCCTGTACGAGGCCGCTGACGCCATTGACCGAAGCGACGGCGAAGACGCCCAGGAGCAGCGAGCCAAGTACGCCTCCCACACCGTGGCAGCCCCAGACATCCAGTGCGTCGTCCACGTTCTTCCATGTCAGGCGCAGACGCATCGCTCCGAACGGCACCAGACCGGCGAGGAGTCCGATCACGCCCGCCGCCCACGGCTGCACATAGCCTGCAGCCGGCGTGATGGTCGCAAGACCCGCGACGGCGCCCACCAGAGCGCCGGAGACCGTGGGCTTGCGATCCACGAGCCACTGGACGGCGAGCCATGCCACCATGGCGACCGATGCCGCGATGTCGGTGTTGACGAAAGCCGTCGCGGCGACGCCGTTCGCCGCGAGTGCGCTGCCGGCGTTGAAGCCGAACCAACCGAACCAGAGGAGTCCTGTGCCGAGCGCCACGAACGGGAGGTTGTGCGGCGAGTTCAACGTGCCCTTCGGCAGGAAGCGGTTGCCGACGACGAACACCGACGCGAGGGCGCCGAATCCCGCACTGGCGTGCACGACCATGCCACCGGCAAAGTCCATGGCACCCATTTGCGCCAGGAAGCCGCCGCCCCAGAGCCAGTGGGCGATCGGGATATAGACCAGGACGCTCCAGAGCACCAGGAACCAGAGGTACCCGGAAAACTTCACGCGGTCAGCGAAGGCACCAGTGACCAGGGCTGGCGTGATGATGGCGAACATCAGCTGAAAGGCAAAGAACACAAGGAAGGGAATCGACGCGCCGTGTGCCGGGTTCGGCGTCATGCCGACCCCCTGCAGGCCGAAGTATGTCATGTCGCCGATCAGGCCGTGCCAGTCCGGTCCGAAGGCCAGGCTGAACCCACCCAGCACCCAGATGGTCGCCACCACGCCCATGGCAATGAAGATCTGCATCATGATCGTGAGCACGTTCTGCTTTCTTACGAGGCCGCCGTAGAAAAAAGCCAGACCAGGAGTCATCAGCAGGACCAGGGCTGCGCTGATCAGTACGAATGCGGTGTCGCCCGTGTTGATCACGCCTCATCATCCTCTCCCGGAGGGTAGGCGCATGGCGCCTACTTCACCCTAGGGCAGGGAGGCAGAGGTCCATATACGGGCAAGGCTGTATTCGCCCAGGGGAATCCACGGTATCTTGCGCGGCTTTGGTCTCTACGGCTCTATGATGTGGTTGCGCACGGCGTAGAGAACGAGATCCCGCATGCCTCTGAGGCCAAGCTTGTGCATGATGTTGGCGCGATGCGTCTCTACGGTCTTGAGGCTGAGGGTTAGCAGCTGCGCGATCTGACGGTTGCTCTGTCCGCCCGCAAGAAGCTCCACGATCTCCCGCTCGCGCGGCGAGATGATATCCCGTTCCCGGGTTTGGCTGTAGTTTTCGACGAACCCCGCGACGATGGCTCCGGCGATGTCGGGCGAGACATAGGTGCCGCCCGCACGCACCACCCGGATGGCCTTTAGGAGTTCCTCCAGCGCGTTGTCCTTCAGGACGTAGCCTTGCACCTTTTCCCGGAAGGCCCGGGCGACAAACTCCTCGCTCTTGTGCATGGTCAGGATGATGACCCGCACGTCGGGCGCCTCCCGCCGCAAATGCGCCGCGACGTCAAGCCCGCTGAGCTGCGGCAGGGATATGTCGAGGATGGCGATATCCGGTTGAAGGCGCCCGATTGCGTCCATGGCCTCCTGCCCGCTCCCCGCCTCTCCCACCACTTCGATGTCGTCTTCCTGCTGCAGCAGGATGAACAGCGATTGGCGCAGGATCTTGTGGTCATCCGCGATCACGACCCTGGTCTTCATAGTTGGGCACCTCCATCGTCAAGGTCGTACCGCGTCCAACCCCCGCGTCGACGCGCAGGATTCCGCCCAGCATCTGGAGCCTTTCCTGCATGGAGGTGAGGCCAAGACCTGCGTGGACGTTGTCGGGCGCAAAACCACAGCCGTCGTCCGTGACCCGAAAGGCGTAGAGACCAGGCCGCAGGCGGTCGAACGCGACGTCCACCCGTGTCGCCTGGGCATGCTTGAGCACGTTCGTCAAAGACTCCTGCAGGACGCGATAGAGATTGAGGGCGGCGGCCTCCTCCCAGTGCGGCATCTGCGATCGCATTTGCAGGCTGCAGCGGATCCCGCTGGCCTTCTCCATGCCGGCGAGCAGGGCCGAGAGCGCGGCCGCCAGTCCCCTGTTCTGGAGGATATCCGGCCTGAGGTTCAGCAGGACGCCGCGGATCTCCTCGATCGTCTCGGCTGCCAGTTGTACCGTCTCGCCCACCCGCACCTCGATGTCGGGATCGGCATGGCCGCTGCGTACGCGCCCCGCAATGATTCCGAGTTGCAGTTTGAGCGCTGCGAGCGACTGCCCCACGCCGTCGTGCAGGTCTCGCGCGAGGCGGACGCGTTCATACTCCTGCGTCTCCACCAGCAGGCGGGCCTGCCGCTGCAGGAGCTGGTTCTGTGCCTGAATGCGCCCGGAGAGATCACTGGTGAGATTTTCGTAGTGGGTCGTGCGCAGGTACTCCTGCCAGGAGTAGATGTCGCCGAACTCCACGATGTTGAGGCCCTTCTCCTCCTCCGCCTCGGTCACGCGCAGGCCGATCCATCGCTTGATCAGGTAGAACATCAGGAAGCCAAGTCCAAAGGACCAGGCGAAGTTCACCGAGACGCCCAGCAGCTGAACGAGGAACTGCATCAGGCGCGTCTGGCCACCAAGGAACTGCGGCGCGGCGAACAGCGCCAGCAGCAGCGTCCCCACGGCGCCGCCGAAGCCGTGGATCGGCACCGCCCCGACGGCATCGTCGAGGCGCCGGCGCTCAAGCCACAGACTCGCCAGCACCACGACTGAACCCGCGATCAGGCCCACCAGCACCGCCTGGAGCGGCTGGACGTAGTTCGAGCTCGCCGTGATCGCCACGAGACCGCCGAGCGCCCCCGAGAAGATTGCCTCCATGTAGCTGTGGTCGCGGATGAACAGGCCCGTGGTCAGCAGCGCACCCACGACGCCGCCAGCCGCCGCAAAGTTCGTGTTGAGCAAGATGAGTGCGACGCGGCTGTCGAATTGCAGCAGGCTGCCGCCGTTGAAGCCGAACCAGCTGAACCACAGGATGAACGTTCCCAGCGTCGCAAACGGCACGTTGGATCGCCCGAGCTGCTTCACCTTTCCTTCGGCGTCCCACCGGTCCCTGCGCGGCCCCACGATGATCAGACCAGCGAGCGATACCCAGCCTGCCGTGGCGTGCACCACCGTGGCGCCGGCGAAATCCATGTAGCCGAGATTCTTCAGCCAGGCCGGCTGGGACAGGAACATGCCGCCCCATGCCCAGTGGCCGAACAGCGGGTAGATGAACCCGGCCATGAAGACTGCGGCGATGAGCAGCGGCACCAGCCGAGTCCGCTCCGACATGCTCCCTGAGACGATCGTCACCGACGTGGCGGCGAACATGAGCTCGAAGAAAGCAAAGACGTATCCGAACGAGTTCCCGCCCGCGGTGAGGTGGGTCAAGAAAAAGAGCCCGCCACCCACAAGACCGAAGTGCGTCGGACCGAACATCAGGGAAAAGCCGAGAAAGCCGAAGACCAGCGTCGCGATGATGAACGTAAGCATGTTCTCGATGGCGACGCTGACGACGTTCTTCGCCTGCACGAATCCCACTTCGTAGAAGACGAAGCCGGCCTGCATGAAGAAGACGAAACAGGCGCTGATGATCACCCAAAGGTGGTTGACGCTCACGCCCATCGGGTTCGCCTCACGTTTGCCGCATCTGCAACAGCACGGGTCGCCCGTCGGGCCGTCTCAGGGCTTGAGACGGGCAAGGGCCATGATCAGGTCGTCCTTCTGGCGCCAGAGCCTCTCTGCCAGGGCCGTCGCAGCCCTCAGGTCACCTGCCGCCTGCAGGCGCACCGTTTCCGCCGCGAGTTCATGCGACGTGCGGTGCTCCTTTTCGACATCGGCCAGGGCGGCATGCTGCGCAAAGTGGCCGCGGCCGTACGTGTCGAGCCAGTAGCCAAGGCCGCAGCACGTGCCCCCAAGCCGCTCCGGACGCTCGTGCGGCGTCCTCCCGCCCTCGCCCGCAGTCGCCGTGAATAGTGCCGCTCGGCGCAGGTGGCCCAGTTCAGCCGCGAGTACCTGGAATGTCTCCGTCGCCGTCTGGATCTCGGTCCCGGCCAGGAGAGGCGGGCGCTGCGGGAATTCGGTGCAGAAGGCTCTCAACTCCTGCCGAGGCATCGGCCGCGCGATCGCGTAGCCCTGCACCAGGTGGCAGCCGAGCCGCAGGAGGGCCCGGGCCTGCGCTGCCGTCTCGACCCCTTCTGCCAGCACCTCGCGCTCCATCGCGTGGCCCATGATCAGGATGCCGTGGATGATGGCCGGGCTTTCTGGCGTCCGAAGCATGGCCTCGATGAAGCGCTGGTCGATCTTGACCATGTCGCATGGCAATTCCTGCATCAGGGTGATCGAGGAGGAGCCGGTGCCGAAGTCGTCGAGGGCGACACGCACGCCGAGTCGACGGCAGGTTTCGATCTGCTGGCGCGCCAGCTCGAAGTCGTAGACGGCCGCCGACTCCGTGATTTCGATCGCCACTTGCCGCGGTGCGACGCGGGGGTGAACCCGGAGCGCCTCCTCGAGCTCCTGGGTGAACGTAGGCGAGAGAAACTGGCGCGCGGACGCGTTGAACGCCACCTGCAGCCCACCGTCCCACCGGCCCAGCTCCTCGGCTTGCGCGACAGCTTGTCGCAGCACGACCCGGCCGATCTCGAGTTCGAGCGCGGTGCCCTCCACGGCCGGCAGGAACTCGCCCGGCATGCGTAGGCCACCCGTCGGATCGCGCCAGCGCAGGAGGGCCTCGAAACCCACAATCTCCTGGCGGACGAGGTCCACCTGCGGCTGATAGTGAAGTTCGAGCTCGCCGCGCTCCAGGGCATGCTGCAGGCCCGCCCTGATGTCGCCGCGCAGGGCCACCAGGTCTTCCATGTCGGACGCGAAGAAACAAAAAGGGATGTCACTGCTCTTCTTGGCGGCGTACATCGCAATGTCGGCGCGCCGCAGCAGCGTCTGGGCATCCTGCCCGTCCTCCGGAAAGACGGCGACCCCGATGCTGCCCCGCAAGGAGAAGGTGCGGCCACCGACCGTCGTCGGTTTCTCCACCGCCGCGATGACGCGCTCGAGCAGATGGTGGATCTCCTCACGCTCATGGACCGTATCGACGAGCAGGACGAACTCATCCCCGCCCGACCGCGCGATCGTGTCCTCGCCCCGCACCACCAGTTCCAAGCGATGGGCCATCAGCTGCAGCAGCTTGTCGCCAAAGCCATGGCCGAGGCTGTCATTGACCTGCTTGAACTCGTCGAGGTCGATCATGGCCAGCGCGAAGCGATGGCCATGACGCCGGGCGTCGTGCAGGGCGTGCGCGATCCGCTCGTCGAGAAGCCGCCTGTTCGCAAGCCCGGTCAAGGCGTCGTGATGCGCCAGATGAGCGATGCGCTCACTGGCCCGCCGCCGCTCCGTCACATCGCGATGCGACGAGAGGATGTAGGCGATGCGTCCCTGCTCGTCACGCAGCGGCACCGCGGACCACTCCATGAGAAACTCCGTGCCGTCCTTGCGGTACTGGTAGACCTCGCCCGACCACAAGTTTCCGCCCAGGACAACGTCATGCATGTCCGCAATGGCCCTGCGATCGGTCCGTGCACCCCAGAGCATGTCGGACGAGCGACCGATCATCTCGTCCGCTCTGTAACCCGTCATCTCCTCGAAGGCGGGATTCGCGTACACGAACCGCACCTTGCCGTCCGGCAGCACGTTGGCCACCACCAGGCACTCCTTGGCCTGCTCGACGATCTCGTGCTGCAGACGCAGCTGCTCCTCCGCCTCGATGCGCCGTCGCTTGCCGTCGATCACCTCGAGGCCGAAGCCGAGGTCCTGGGCGATTTCCGTCAGCACCGCCTGGACGTCCTGCTCGTCGAATTCCCCTATGCCCTTGGCATAGAGCACGAGCACGGCATGGACGGTTCCCCCCACCACAACGGGAACCGCCGCCACCGAATGCAGGCCGAACCGTACAGCCGTCTCGTGCCATGCGGCCAGTTCCGGCTCTTCCCACAGATCGGCCACCGTGCGGAGCCTGCCCTCGCGCAGCGCCTGCGCCGCAGGCCCGGCACCGCGCGGATCGCCAGGATCCAGGCTGACGCCGAGTTGCCAAAGCGCTCCGCGATCGGGTCCGGACCACGCCACCGGGCGCACGCCGCCCGCCTCGTCCGGCTCGCCGACCCAAGCGAAGTGAAAGTCGCCATAGTCGACCGCAATGTCGCAGACCTGGCGCATCAGGCTGAAGGAATCCTCCGTACGCATGACGGCCTGGCCGATCTGCGCCAGTGAGCGCCACAGCCGCGCCTGTCGCCGCGCGGCCTCGCTTTCGCGATGCAGCTTCTGCTGCTCCGCGCGGCGCGCGGCGGCGAGCCCCACCTGATGCGCGACGAGGCGCACGAACTCCTCATCTTCCGCCTTAGGTTCCTTGGGCAGCGCGTACCCTACACAGACCACGCCGATCCGCTCGCCCGACGTGAAGCCAACGCGCAGCAAGGTGCGCGGCACGCGTTTGGCTTCGCTTGTCTCCTGGTGCAGCCAACAGACCTCGTCGGGCAGCGGTTGATCGTGCCGGCCGCTCTCCCAGCCGCACAAGTCGAAACTGCCCTGTGCCACGACCGTGTGCAGCACGCCCCGGTCCACCTCGAGCAGGATGGCCATGCTGTCCGCCTCAAGAAGCTGGCGCGCGATGCGCGCCATGGCCGCAAAGACCTCGTCGTAGGGGAGACCTGGATTGAGCGCCTGCAGTTCCTGCCGCAGGCGGTTCAGCCGCGCATCGATCGACAAATGGACGCCGCCTCTACGGGGCAGGATTCGACCCGTTAATTTGGCACGGACAGCCAAAGTTCCTGTGCTTCAGCGGCAGAGCGCTGTCCACGTACCGTCGGCCGCCCGGCAAAGGTCGTCGCCTCCGACCAGCAGTTCCTGGCCGCGCCGGCCGGCGCTGACCGCGACGCGTCGCCCCTGGGCGGACAAGTCCAGGAATACGGGCAGGCGACGCTTGCTGCCGAGCGGCGATACCGAACCTCGCACATAGCCCGTGACGCGCTGGATGTCAGCCAAAGCCGCCATCTCCGCCTCGGGCCGCCCCCAGGCGCGCGCCAGGCCGCGCAGGCTGAGCTCCGCCGTGCCAGGCACGACGGCGAGAGCAAACTCCCGACCGCTGCGGACGAGCAGTGTCTTGAACACCTGGTCCAGCTTGATGTCAAGTTTTCTTGCGACTTCCAGTGCGGTCTTCTCGACTTCGTCATAGGCTAGGACCTGATACGCGATCCCCAGCCGATCGAGCTGATCGGTGGCGGGCGTACGCATCGGGCACCTCCTTCGGTGGCTGGGCACAAGGCTGGTGCCCAGCCTGGGCTTTGGAACATTGACACAGGCGAGGCTCAGTCCCACAATGAATAAGGTTATGAGGTGCGGCGTTCAATGGGGAGCGCAGCCCGCAGCAGGAGGTGGCCCCTCTTGGTTTGTACCCGTTGTCAGCATCCCATTTACAGGACCGACAAGGCAACCGAAATGACCGCATACGCTGAACTCGTTCTCTTCCCTCTCGGGCGGATTCGTGCCCTGGCGCGCAAGCCGGACCACTCGTACGTCGCACTCATCGAGTGCCCCAATTGCGGTCGGGAGAACGACGTCCCGATCGATTTCTGATCTGTCGGCCAACCCAAAAGGGGGGAGCGCGTTGTTCGAGGGCGTCGGAAACATTCTGAAGGGCTTGGGCATCACCCTCAAGATCTTTACGACGATGCCCAACCAGACCGTCAACTACCCGGAGAAGAAGCGCGAGCTGCCTGCACGCTACCGGGGCGTGCACAAGCTCCGCAAGTACTCGGACGGCATGGAGCGCTGCGTAGGCTGCGAGCTCTGCGCCGCCGCCTGCCCGGCTTACGCCATCACGGTCGTCGCGGCCGAGAACGACCCGGAGCACCCGGTCAGCCCTGGCGAGCGTTACGCCGCCCGGTACGAGATCGACTACCTGCGCTGCATTTTCTGCGGCGAGTGCGAGCGGGCGTGCCCTGTGGACGCCATCGTGCTGACGCCGCAGCCCCTGCCGCCGTTCATCAGTCGGCGCCAGGTGGTCATGACCAAGGAGGATCTGCTCGAGCCGTACCCCGGCGGCGACCCGCCCGCGTTCCACCTCCACCCGTGGGAGGACGCGCCGGACCGCATCGACCGCTGGCCGCTGCCGAACGAGCAGCTTCCAAGCCCCCGCTGAAACAGACACGACGGCGTCGCCGCGCAGGCGACGCCGCTTTTTCGTCTCGGGCGAGGGCCCACGCCTGGCCATAGCGGGCGACTTCCCCCCAAGCGCCGCGCTGTTCGACGCCTAAGCCACCAGAGCCCCAGCCGAACGGCCGGGGCTCTGCGCGTCGCGTTCAGGCGAGTTCCGGGTAGAGCGGGAAGCGATGGCAGAGCGAAAGCGCCTGCTCGCGGATCTCCTGCAGCCGTGCCGCATTCTCCCGCGCCTGGATGGCCTCGTCGATCATGCCGCCGATCTCGCGCATCCCCTCGGTGCGGATGCCGCGCGTCGTCAGCGCCGCCGTGCCGATGCGCACGCCGCTCGTGACGAACGGAGAGCGCTTCTCGCCCGGCACGGTGTTCTTGTTCACCGTCATGCCAGCCTGCTCGAGCGCGTGCTCGACGTCCTTGCCCGTGAGGTCGTCGCGGTCCACGAACGACATCAGCAGCAGGTGGTTGTCGGTACCGCCCGAGACCAGCCGGTAACCGCGCTTCACGAGTTCCTCCGCCAGGGCCTGGGCGTTCTCGCGCACCGCCTTCTGGTACTCCTTGAACTCGGGTCGCATCGCCTCGCCGAAGGCCACTGCCTTGGCGGCGATGATGTGCTCGAGCGGGCCGCCTTGCAGCCCCGGGAACACCACCTTGTCCACGGTAGGTCCGAGCTCGCGGGACGTCAGGATGAATCCGCCGCGCGGCCCCCGCAACGTCTTGTGGGTGGTCGACGTGACGATGTCGGCGTACCCGACCGGCGACGGGTGCTCGCCTGCCGCAACCAGACCTGCGATGTGCGCCATGTCCACCATCAGCTTGGCGCCGACCGCATCGGCGATCTGCCTGAGGCGCGGGAAGTCGATGATGCGCGGGTAAGCGGAAGCTCCCGCCACGATCAGCTTCGGGTGATGCTGCTTGGCGAGCGCCTCGATCTCGTCGTAGTCGATCCGCTCCGTGACGGGGTCCACGCCGTACGCGACGAAGTTGTAGTCCTGACCAGAGAAGTTCACCGGACTGCCATGGGTCAGGTGGCCGCCCTCGCTCAGCTTCATGCCGAGCACGGTGTCTCCCGGCTTGATCGTGGCATGGTAGGCCGCCATGTTCGCCGGCGCCCCGGCGTGCGGCTGCACGTTGGCATACTCGGCGTGGAACAGGGCGCAGGCGCGGTTGCGGGCCAACTCCTCCACCTCGTCCACCACGTGGCAGCCGCCATAGTAGCGATGGCCAGGGTAGCCCTCGGCGTACTTGTTGGTCAGCACGCTGCCCATGGCTTCAAGCACGGACAGCGAGGTGAAGTTCTCCGAAGCGATCAATTCGAGGGTCTCGCGCTGACGGGTGAGCTCGGCGCCGATCAGGCGCCGGATCTCGGGATCTGTCTCAGCGAGCAACGTCAGATACCTCCTTGGAGCGCCCCGCCCACCAGGCTGAGAATGCCCTCGCAAGGGCGTCCCGCACCTCACGGCGGCTGGGCTCGCGCCCGACCGCCTGGCTGAGGTCGATGGCGCGGCGCCGCATCGCCTGTTCGTAGCCCTTGGGATCGCGAGGCGCGAAGATCCGCGCCCAGAGTTCGTAGTCGAGCTGCAGGGGAAGGGCGCCATGCTGGAGCAGAACGCCGAGATGGCGCACCTGGGCGGAACCCAGGAGCTTGCGTCCCTCCACCTCGATCTCGTACCACGACGGTTGCTGGAAGCAGTTCTCGTCCTGGCCAGGCTGTCCGGGGTCTCCCGCAAGTCCGACGTCGGCGCCCAGTTCGCGCAGCGCCGCCAGGAGGGGGCGGGCAATCTCGAGATAGGTGGACCGCACGTCCCCGGGCAGATCCTGCGCCGGCACAATGAAGGCGTACGTCACCTCGTACTGGTGCAGCACCGCTCTGCCGCCGGTCGGACGGCGGACCAAGTCGACGCCCATCTCCTTGAGACGTGCGGGGCTGAAGGCGTCGCGGGCCTGCCCGTAGCCAAGCGAGAGGGTGGGCCGGCGCCAGCCGTAGAGACGAAGGCGCGGCTGCCCGTCCGAGCGCACGAGATCGGCGAGGGCGAGGTCCCTGGCCATGTTGTAACGGCCGGAGCGGTCGCCCTCGCGCAGGATCAGGAGCTCAGCCACCGAGCCGCTCGAGGAGCCTCGGCTGCTTGACAGCCCTGGCCTCGTCGAGGCGTCCCACCACGGTGTTGTGCGGAGCGGTCTTGACGTAATCCGGGTTCTCGCGGCCCTCGTCGACGATCTGGCAGAGCGTGTCGGCGAACGCCTTGAGCGTCTCCTTGGTCTCCGTCTCGGTCGGCTCGATCATCAT
>JAJYSZ010000013.1 GCA_021793315.1 Bacillota bacterium
CCTGGCCGCATAGGTCGCCAGCCGCGTCCCTCGGTCCGGATTGAAAGTGTCGATGCCCTTGATCAGCCCCACGGTGCCGATCGAGATGAGGTCGTCCGTGTCCTCGCCTGTGTTGTCGAACTTTTTGACGATGTGGGCCACTAGTCGAAGATTGCGCTCGATCAGCATCTGCCTCGCCCGCAGGTCGCCGTTGCGCAGTCCCTGCAGGGCTTTGGCCTCCTCCACCTCCGACAGAGGCTGCGGGAAGGCGTTACCTGAGAGATACCCTACGAGCAGCCATACGCCGCGGAGGAGCGGCATCACGATCAGAGCGACGACATCGAAGTCCATGCGTCACCACCCCTGCCATGCGCGTGCCTTACCAGACTATGCTGGCAACGCTGGGGTGTTACACTCCCTCGGATTTGGCCTCAGGCCAGCACTTTCGGCATGGCCTCCAACGCCGCAAGGGTTTCCGCAAACTGTGCGGCCTGGTAACTTACCATGTCCTGGACGCCACCGAAGCGAGGGTCCTTGCGCTGATCGGTGAGGGCGAGCCCCGCACCTACCTGGCGAAGCATGCCATGGCCACGCAGGGACACAAGGGCCCGGCGCACTGCCGGCTCCGGGTCGCGTCGCAAGTCGGGCGCAAGCGCAGCTTTGCCCGCGATCTGCCGCAGCCGCTCCAGCACCTCGCGGACCACGTCGTCGGGTGTCAGGTGCGGGCTTCCCTCAAGCAGCACCGTAGCCATGAGCTGGCTTACGGTGACGGGTCGAGCCGCCTTGAGCTGTCGGCCAAGGTCGAGGCCCTTGCGCAGCGGTACAAGACGTACCAGCAGGCGCAGCCTTCCCGGCGCGAAGGGGTCATAGCTTACCCCGGAGAGCACGACGTTCTCAGCATGCGACAGAAGACGCATCAGCGACTCACGCAGCCGACCCAGGGCGCCGTCCTCGGTGTACCGGCCTTCCGGTGTGAGATAAAGCGTTCCGCCATTGTCCAGGATGGCGGTGAGTACCTCGATCTGCCCCTCCACCCGCTGCCGCAAGCCGGCGCGGAGTTCGCTGCGGTAGGGCTCCTTGAGTGCGGCGAACGGCCAGACCTCTTGCGCCACCCCAAGGAATCTCCGCCGCCAGAGGTCGCGCAGGCGCGCGCCGAAGGCCGGAATCCCCAGCCGCAGCAGCGTGTCGCCCGTGAAGACGTCCTCAAGCGGCAGGTTCCCGTGCCGCTGCCAGACGGCGAACGCGAGGCCGACGATCGGACGCGACCGCGGCATGTTCTCGATCGGCCGTACCCCCAGGTGCCGCAGGATCTTGCCGATGTGAACGCCCGCGAGCAGCGGCTGCAGCAGTTTCGGTCCCCGCGTCGCGAGAAACCCAGGTTCGAAGAGCCGCTCAGACCCCGCGGAATAGACTCCCTGGGAGGCCCTGCCCTGCCACTGCAGGCAGACGGGCAGGACCATGCCCTCGAGGTCATGGGCGTGGTTTGAGACGACAAGCGTCGGACCGCGGCGCTTCGGCAACCGCCCCTCGATCGAGACCCGGTAGGCCATGCGCACATACACGAAGAGCAGGAGGGACACCGCGAGACGCAAGACTGTGTCCGCAAACGATGATCGCCGCTGGGTGCGCACGAACAGCACAAGGAAGGCCCCGAGCAGGGTTACCGCACCCGTCAGCAGGAACAGCTCGCGATAGCCGGCGGCAGGCTGCAGGACATGCGTCAGGATGAGGCCGCCGGCGACAGGCGCGAGCACGGCGGGCAGGTTCGACGCGATGCCCCAGACGCCGAGATCGCGCGCCACATTGCTGAGGTCCGGAATTGCATCGAGGGCGAGCGCCCAGTCCACCGACAGATAGGCGCCGTAGCCGACGCCGTAGAGGATGGCGAAGAGGAAAATCCAGTGCACGTTCTCCATCAGACCGAACCCGCCGGCCGCGATCGCCATCGGGATGCTGGCGAAGAAGACGATGCCGGGCCGGTCGGAGCGGTCCGACAGGTTGCCGAGCGTGAAGGCGGAGAGCACCGCGCCGACCATCGCCAGTCCAGCGATCATGGCAGTCGAGCCCTGCGGGCTCGCGACGTGCAGGTCGTCCTGGAAGAAGTAGAGTGCGTACGTCATGAGCAAGGCCTGGCCGAACATGACGCAGAAGCGCGCAGCGAACACCAGGATGAAGTCGCGGCGGTTCCTGATCTTGGCCCGGGGCGCCGGCTCGTGACGCACGGCCTCCTCGCCGCGCGCTGCGCTCGCGCTGTAGATCGCCCCTACGACGGCGATCAACGCCATAGCCAAATAGGCCAACGCGGGCGAGAAGATCCCTGCGATGACCAGCCCGCCGATCGTGCCGAGCAGGCTGGCGACGCCCATGTAGCCCGAGGCGAGTCCCCAGCTTTCCCGCGGCACGATGTCCGGCATCATCGCCTGGTAGGCGGCGCCCGCAAAATTCTGGCCGATGACGGCCAGCAGAAAGCCGCCGCCGAGACTGATGACGCTGTTCGCGGACAGCATCCAGACGAGACCGAGCACATTGATGGCGGTACCCCACAGCAGCATCGGCCGCCGCTGGCCGCCGCGCCGGTGAACGCGATCCGAGACGGAGCCCGCAAACGGCGGCAGCAGCATGGCCACCGCCGAGCCGATCACCGCCAGGCGCGCCAGCATGGAGACGTGGCTGCTGAAGGCGAGCCGGTCGAGCGCCGCCGGGATCACGATCGTCAACAGGCTCGCGGATTCGAAGTTGAGGGAGAACCAGTATGCGGCGAGGGCCACCTGACGACGGACAGGCAAACGAGCGGATACTGCCGGGCGCGACACGCGATCACCCCAGCCAGAAGCTATGATTGCACGTCAAGCCAGCATCGCAGATGCTTGACGTTACGACAATTTTAGGCCTGGGCCGATCTACCGTCAACGGCAGCCTGTCCCACGATCGGTCCTGGGCTTCACCGGGCGGGGATGCCCTCCCCGTAACCGCCGAGCAGCAGCGTCAGGCGCGCCAGCTCGGCCTGGGTGCCGAGAGCCGTCAGCCGATCCCCGCGCAGGAGGCGCGTGTCACCCCGGGGCAGCAGCCGCTGACCTTCCCGCTCGAGGCCGATCAGCAGCAGCTCGCGCGGCAGATCGAGCTCGCGCAAAGTGCGGCCGTCGACGGTGGTGGATTCGACCCGCATCGTGCGGAGTTCCGCACCGCCCACTCCCCCCGACAGCATCTCGAGGACCAGCGGGGCGCGCGCCATCGCCTCGAGTACCACCAGCGGCGCCGCCTCCGGCAAAAAGCAGCCGATGCCTTCCGCGCGCAAGCTTTCCATGTCCGCCTCGTCTGCGATGGCCACCGTGCGCGGCATACCAAAGCGCTGCTGCGCCACGCGGCACATCTGCGCGTTTAACCTCGTGTCCAGCGACAGCGCCAGGAGGGCGGCCGCGGTCTCGACGTGCGCCGCCTTGAGCCGTTCCTCGATGCTCGCCCCATCCGGCACCCGCAGCACACGCACCCCCGCTGGCGCCTCCGCCACATCGCCGAGCCAGTGCACCTCCTCGCCGCGCTCGCGCAAGTGGGCCGCGGCCAATGAGGACCACGTCGAACCGCCCTGGACAACCACGCCCGAACGCTCGCGCGGAGGCGAGGGCATGAGGTGCTGGGCCAGGGCCGGCCAGAGCAGCGAAGAGACGATGCTCATCAGGACGATCGCGATCATGGTCCCGGACGTGATCGCATGCGCCGCCAAGGCGACGGTCGCACCGGCGATCGTGACGGTGAGACGCGTCGAAAGGAGCAGCGCGCCCGAGAGGGCGCTGCGCCACGGCATCGCGAAGCGCAACAGGAGCCCAGGGATCAGCGAGGCCACGCTTGCCGCCAGGAGCAGCAGGAGGGAGAGGGTGATGCCGTGCGGGTTGCCGAAGAAGCCGCGCAGGTTCAGGCTGGACCCGACCTGGATGAAGAAGATCGGCACGAAGAAGCCGTAGCCGATGCCGTCCAACGTGCGGCGCACCTCGTCAGATTCCCGTCCTGCGATGGCGGCGGCGATCACTCCGGCGAGAAAGCTGCCCAGTACTGCCTGGATCCCGATCAGCTGCGAGAGGGCGAGGAAGAGCACGATGAGACCGAAGGCACCGCGCACCCCCACCTGCGCCACCTGACTCTCGGTGCGGCGCCAGACCCGGCGCAGCCGGGGAGCCAGCCGGAGCAGGATCGCTGCGAGCAGGAAGATGCCCACCCCCAGCAGCAGGCGCCACGCGGCACCTGCCCGCAGCGAGACCTGCACCGTCACGAGCAGCATGCTCAGGAAGTCGAGCAGGATGGCCGCGGTCAGGACGGACTGCCCATAGTCCGTCTGCATCAGGCCGCGCTCCTTGAGCACCGGCACGACCACCGTAAGTGCCGTAGATCCCACGATGACACCGACCAGAAGGCCGCTGTGAACCAGGCCGAGCCGCTGGAGGTACAGCGCTGCCGCCACCGAAAGCGTGAGGACGCCGACATAGACGGCCATCGATATGCCCATCCGCCCCCGCGGCCGACCGCCGCGGAAGATGTCGAGATCGAGCTCCATGCCGGAGAGGAACATCAGGTACGAAAGGCCAAAGAGCGAGAAGAAGCTCAGCAGGCTATTGCTCGGGATGAAGCCGAAGCCTGAGCGGCCGAAGATCATGCCCGCCAAGAGCTCGCCGACGACCACAGGGATCTGCAGACGGCGCAGACGGCTCAGCCCGAGCGGCACCGCCACGGCGAGGAGGAGCACCAACACCAGCGGGTACCATTCGTGACCGTCCATTGGCCCCCTCCCTGTGCCCCCATTATAACGAAGGGCTGTCCAAGCCACCGACGGCTGGACGTTGAGCCGACGCTCGCCTTGCACTAGCATAGCGGCATGGACAAGCCGAAGTACGGCTTTGTGGACCCTCGCGCCGTGCCGATCGCCGTGGGATACCTGCCAGTTGCCTTCGCCTTTGGCCTATCCGCCGTGGCGGTCCATCTGCCCGGCTGGTTCGCCGCCTTGCTCTCGCTGCTGGTCTACGCCGGGGCGAGCCAGTTTGCGGCATTGCACCTCTTGGCGAGCGGCACACCGTTTCTGCCCGGCGTCATCGCGATCTGGCTGATCAACCTGCGCATGGCGCTCGAAGGGCTGTCGTTCTTCCGCCGGGTGGAGTGGGGACACCGCATGCCGCATCTCGCCCTGCTGCTCACCGACGAAACGTTCGTGGCCGCAAGTCTGGGCGACCCCCTCGGCCCGCCAGGATACCTCAAGCTCGTCTGGCTCCCCTACATCACGTGGGTGCTCGGCAGCCTCCTGGGCGTCCTCGCGGGCGGCCTGCTGCCCGCGCTGCTGCAGCATGCCTTCGGCATCGCGATCGACGCGCTGTTCGTCAGCCTGCTGGTGAGCGCTGTGCGCGCAGACCCGCGGACGGCCTGGGCCGCGGCAGCCGGGGCTTTGGGTGCCTTTCCGGGCAGCCCCTTGGGCGGCTGGTCGCTCGTGGTCGGAATGGCACTGGGATCGCTAGCCTACCTCATCGCCTCGCTGCGCGCAGAAAGGGCCGCATGAACCCCATCACCCTCTTCGCCTTCGTCATCGCGGCAGCCCTGGGAACGGCACTCATCCGCTATCTGCCCGCGCGTTACGCCCATCACGCCGCCGATCCCCGCATGCAGCGGCTGCTGCAAGGGGTACCCGCCGCAGCCCTTGGCGCGTTGCTCGTCACGAGCTTCCACACTGCTCTGCCGCCCCATTATCTCGCCACGACACTCGTGGCGCTGGGTCTCGCCGCGCTGCTCTCCTGGCGACCTGGCGGCGTGCTCTGGCCGGTGCTCGGCGCCGTCCTCGTCGCAGCTGCGGGTCTCTATCTCCACCTCGGCTAGCCGCCTCGATACCAGCCTGACGGCGCAGGGCTGTCCGCCCGCAGCAGCCTGGACGGTGCCGTGGCAAACAGGCCATCGATGAAGTCCGGCGCCAGGGCCGCGGTCGGCCAGTCGGCGTTCCAGGCGACCTCCCGCGGCCCGCCAAGTTCCAGGATCCGGCGCGCCAGCTTTTCGTCCCTGCCGAGGGCGGTGCATGGGCCACCGCTTTGCAGGGCGAGGGCGAGGACCTCCTCGTCGTCCGCCGCTTCCCGCACCTCGAGCACAGCTCCCGCCACGTCGCACCCTTCGCTCGCCTTGCCTTGCAGCAGCAGCGCGGGGCGCCAGTAGGTCCCGCCTGCGAGCTCGGCCTCAGATGGTGGCTCACCGCCATAGATCAGCGTCGCGCCGTCCGCCTGGCGGCGGGCGACATGTTCCTTGAGCTGCCCAAGCCATGCCTCTCCGGGCACTGGTCCGATCTCGGTGTCGAAGTCGATCGGGTTGCCCATGGCCAGGCTGCCGAGCCGCGAGATGATGCGCAGGAGCAGTTGATCATGGGTCTTGCGCGAGACGTAGAGTCTTTGCGCGGACCACTTGGACCGCCCGCCCCCGAAGGTCGCGGCCAGCACGGCCGCGGCGGCGGCCACGTCGAGATCGGCCCCGTCGAACACAGCCACGCTTCCCTTGACCCAGGGTCTGAAGAAGGTGCGGCCGCCGCTCGCCCGACGCAGCGCCAGCCTGTCTTCGGGGCCGAGGCCGGCCGCAAGATCGATCCCCCGGTGGCCGGCAAGTTCCTTGAGAAGTTCGCCACGGCCCGTCAGCACCTGCAGAGCACCGGCCGGCAAGCCGATCCGCATAGCGTGCTCGGCGATCCGCAAGGCGAAGAGGGGCCGCTCCTCGGCGGCCAGCCAGATGACCGCGTTGCCGCGCACGAGGGCAGCCATGACCAGGACGAGTTCGTCCGGCATGGCCCCGCAGCGCGGTCCCAGCACGGCCGTCACGCCGAGCGGCGCCGGGCGCGAGAGGCTCTCCTGTCCGAACCCCACCTGCCGCCATCTCCAGTCCACGCCAGCCACGGAGAGCGCCTGCCCAGCCCAGAGCACGGCTCGCCTGCAGGCGAGCTCCGCCTCGCGCAGCGGCAGCCCGCTTTCGCGCGCCAGAAGACGCGAGAACTCGTCGTAGTCACTTTCGAGGCTGCGCACAAGCTTTTCGAGCTGCTCCGCCCTCGCCCCGGGCGTCATGCGCGGCCACGGTCCGCTTGCTGCGGCGTGGCGCGCAGATCGGACGGCCTCCTCGCCCTGCGCGGTGCTCGCCTGGGCTGCGCGGCCAAGGGTCCGGCCGGTGGCCGGTTCCACGATGACCGCGGCAGCAGGGTCCTGCGGCGCCAGGCGTCCGTCGATCAGCAGTGGTCTCGGTTCGGCCTGGCTCAGCCAGGCATCGGTCGACAGCAACATAAGCTCCCCCTTGATGTTGCGGGATCAGACCGTCCGACTTATGGATGCGCCCGCTCGGCAGCCAGCTGCTGCGCATAGGTGTAGCTGAAGATGTGGCTGCCGTTCGGCAGGCCGTAGAAGTAGAGGTACCCCACCTTGGCCGGATGCAGGACGGCCTCGATCGAAGGCAGGCCGGGGTTGCAGATCGGGCCCGGCGGCAGTCCCTTGCTGTAATAAGTGTTGTACGGAGAAGGGTAGTGCTCGTCCTTGATGCTGACGGCGTCGAGCGGCCGGCGCAGCGCATAGGCGACGGTCGGATCGGACTGCATTGGCATGCCGAGGCGCAGGCGGTTCAGGAACACGGCCGCGATGATGGGCCGCTCCCGCTCAAGCTTCGCCTCGCGCTCCACCATGGATGCCAAGGTCACGACGGCGTTGATGCTCAGATGTTCCGCGGCCGCCTCCCGGCGCATGGCCGGCGTGAACTCGCGCTCCCACTGGGCAAAGAGCATGTCCGCGATCTGCGTTGGACTCGAGCCGTAGGGGATCTCATAGGTGGACGGAAAGGCATAGCCCTCGAGCCGATAGCGGACGTGGCCACCCTGCGGGATGAACGGGTTCGGGAAGCCCTGGGCGGCCGTGACGAACGCCGACACCCGCGCGATGCCCTTGGCCTGCATCAGGAAGGCGATGTCCGAGATGGTGTAGCCTTCGGGAATGGTCAGCTTGCGGGTGGCCACCTCGCCCGCAACGAGCTTGCGCAGGATCTCGGCCGCCGACTGGCGCCCCGACAGCAGGTAGACGCCTGCCTGGATGTCCCCCGCATTGTGCGACAGATCGGCGTAGAGCCGCATGTAGAGAGCACTGCGGATGATGCCGAGGCGTTGGAGGTGCTCCGCCACCCCCGCGAGGGAAGATCCGTCCGTCACATGCACAAGGACCCTTTGGGCTTTCGGCGACACCGGGTCGCCTCCCGTGTTCCAGAAGCCGGCCGCCCAGCCGATGGCAGCGATCAGGGCGAGCACAACGAGAAGGCCCAGGATCCTTCCTGGGCCCAGTCGGCGCACAATGGCAGGCCAAGGCATCGGCTTCACCGCCTACTGCCAGACGGCGAGGTCGAACGGCCTACTCGTCCTTATCCTCGTCGTCGTCAAGACCGTCCTCCTCGTCCAGGAGCTCCTCCCACGCGGTCGCGACGCGCTCGAACTCGGCCTCGTCGTCGATGTCGACGAGCACCTCGTTGCCTTCCTCGTCCTCTTCCATGCGCAGGATGACGGCCTCGTCGGCCTCCTCCGCATCGCCGTCTTCGGCGGGGATCAGGATGGCGTACTCGTTCTCGTCGACCTCAATGACGTCGAGCAACGCAAACTGGTGCTCCTTGCCGTCTTCGTCGACGAGCGTGATGACCTCGTCCTCGTTCAGGTGCTCGTGCTCGTGCTCGGCGTGGTCGTGGTCGTGGTCGTGCCCAGGGTGCAGGTGCTCGCCCTTGTGCTCGTGGTCAGCCATGCTCTACTTCCTTTCCGACGGCTATCTCGCCGGGCTCCGCCACTGGTCGAGGTAGCTCTGCAGAATCCATTGCGCCGCCTGCTGGTCGATGATGCGCCGCCTGCGCGCACGCGACAGGTCGGCCGCGATCAGCATGCGCTCGGCTCCTTTGGTGGTCAGGCGCTCATCCCACAGTATCACCGGCAGGCCCGTTCGGGAAGCCAGGTTTTCGGCCAGTTGCCTGGCCGCCATCGCCCGCTCGCCTTCGCTGCCATTCATGTGACGCGGCAGCCCCACAACGATGCGTTCAACGTCGAGGCTTCGCGCCAGGTCGCCAAGTTCCTCTGCCTCGGCGTCATCTCCGGTCGCAGCGACCGTCGCCACCCCGCGCGCCAGCATGCCGAGCTCGTCCGAAACGGCAACTCCGATGCGTCTGGTGCCAGGGTCGACGCCCATCACGCGAGGCAAGCGCTACTCGCCGAGATAACCGCGGACGAGCTCTTCCAGGAGTTCGTCGCGCTCGATCTGACGGATCAGGTTGCGCGCATTGCGGTGCGCGGTGATGTAGGCGGGATCGCCCGAGAGCAGGTAGCCGACGAGCTGCACGACCGGATTGTAGCCCTTCTCGCGAAGGGCTGCGTGCACCGTCCGCAGCACCTCGGCAGCGTCGGGACCTTCCGGCCGCACGTCAAACATGCGCGTCCTGTCGTCCGACATAGCCTTACCTCCCACCCGCGGCCCCCTTCAGGCCAAGGCCGCTATCGCGGCTTCCTTGCCTGCGGCCAGCGCCGATGGCGCAAGCTCGGGGTTCTTCGCGCCTCCCTGGGCGAGATCCGGGCGCCCACCGCCGCGACCATTCGCTGCTTTGGCCATACGTCCCAGGATGTCCCCTGCACGCACTCCGCGCTGTACCAGGTCCGGGCTGACCGCGCAGAGCAGATGCAGGTTTCCGTCCAGCCGCGAGGCTAGGCATAGGATACCTCGTTTGCCCTGTGACCGCCACATATCCGCAACCTCGCGCAGGCCGCCGAGATCGACCCCCGCCACCTCCCCGGCGAGGACACCGGCGCCGCCGACGTCCTCCTCGCTCTCCCACAGGCCCTGCAGGGACTCGTAGAGACCGCTGCGGCGCAGCCGGGCGATCTCGTCGCCGCGCCGCGCGATTTCCTGGCTGAGCTCAAGCGCCCGGGCGCCGAGTCCCTCCGGGGTCGTGCGCAGGCGCTCGCACGCCTCGGCCTGAAGCGACTCGATCTCCTGCCAGCGAGCAAGCGCCGCCGGTCCCGTCAGGGCCACGATGCGGCGGATGCCCGAGCCAACCGAGGCCTCCTCCACGATCTTGAACGGTCCGATCTCCCCCGTGCGGCCCACATGCGTGCCGCCGCAGAGCTCGCGGGAGAACCCCTCGACCTCGACCATGCGCACCGTGTCCCCGTACTTCTCTTCAAAAAGGGCCATGGCACCCCGCTTGCGCGCCTCGGCGGGGGTCGTCTCGATCGTGGTGACGGGCTGGTCGCGGCAGATCTCTTCGGTTACGCGGCGCTCGACGGCCTGGATCTCCTCCGGCCGCATCGCCTCGTGATGCAGGAAGTCGAAGCGCAGGCGCTCGGGGTCGACGACCGATCCGGCCTGGCGGACGTGCGAGCCGAGAACCTCCCGCAAGGCGGCGTGCAGCAGATGCGTGGCCGAGTGGTTGCGCATCGTGGCCCGCCGCCTCTGCTCATCGACGCTGGCCCGCAGGCCCTCGCCCACCTTCACGCTGCCCTGCACCACCTCGCCGACATGCAGGATGCGCCCGCCCGGCAGCTTGCGGGTGTCGGAAACCTCCACCCTGCCCGCCTGCCCGACCAGGACGCCGCGGTCGCCGACCTGGCCGCCGCCCTCGCCATAGAACGGTGTGCGGCTGATCAGAAGGCGCACCTGGCTGCCTTCGCCAGCCTCCTCACATCTCTCTTCGCCGACGAAGAGCGCCTGGAGCTCGCCCTCGTCCTCCAGGGCCTCGTAGCCCGTGAATTCGGTCGCGGGAATCACGCTCGTGGCCGCCGCGATCGCGGCCAGTTCGCCTTCCCGCTGGCCGCGCGCAGCGCGCGCCCTCTGCCGCTGCGCCGCGAGCTCCACATCGAAGCCCTGGCGATCGAGCCGCAGGCCCTCTTGCGCGACAATCTCTTCCGTCAGTTCGATCGGAAAGCCGTAGGTGTCATACAGAAGGAACGCCGCACTGCCCGGGAAGACCCCGCCTTCAGCCGCCTTCATTTGCTGTTCCAGGATCCGCCCGCCATCCTCGAGGGTCTGCGAGAAACGCTCCTCCTCGGCGGCGAGCGCGACCCGCACGCTCTCCTGGCGCTCCGCGAGTTCCGGATAGGCCTCGCCGAGCGAGGCGATGACCCCTGGCAGGAGATCGGGGAGGAAGGGACTCTTCAGCCCGAGCCCACGGCCCATGCGCACCGCCCGGCGGATGATGCGCCGCAGGACGTACCCGCGTCCCTCGTTGTCCGGCAGCACGCCGTCGACGACCAGAAAGGCCGCAGCCCGCAGGTGGTCCGCGATGACGCGGAACGGAAAGCCCTCTTCGCCGCGGTCGTACGGCTTGCCGCTCAGACGGACGATTTCGCCGATGATCCCCTGGAAGAGGTCCGTGTCCCAGTTGCTCGGGACGCCTTGCAGCACCGAGACCACGCGTTCAAGCCCCATGCCGGTGTCGATCGAGGGGCGCGGCAGCGGGGTAAGATTCCCCTCCTTGTCACGGTCGAACTGCATGAAGACGAGGTTCCAGATTTCGAGGTAGCGGTCGCATGCGCAGGTGACGAAGTCGCAGTCCGGCCCGCAGGCGTGCTCCGGACCGCGGTCGTAGAAGATCTCCGCCGTCGGTCCGCATGGGCCCGTGTCGCCCATCGACCAGAAGTTGTCCCGCTCGCCGAAACGGCCTATGCGCTCGGGTCCGACGCCAGCGACCTCCTGCCAGAGGGCGAATGCCTCGTCATCCTGCTCGTACACGGAGTAATAGATCCTGTCCTTCGGAATACCAAAGCGCCCTACAAGCAGCTCGTAGGCGAATTCCATCGCGTCGCGCTTGAAGTAGTCGCCGAAGCTGAAGTTTCCGAGCATCTCGAAAAAAGTATGGTGGCGCAGCGTGCGCCCGACCTGGTCCAGGTCGTTGTGCTTGCCACTGACGCGCATGCAGCGCTGCGCCGTCGTCGCACGCCGGTAGGGGCGCTGCTCGCGGCCAAGGAAGACATCCTTGAACTGGACCATGCCGGCGTTCGTGAAGAGCAGCGTCGGATCGCCGTGCGGGACGAGCGACGCGCTCTCCACAGCGGCGTGGCCACGCTCCTTGAAGAACTCGAGAAAGGCGGCACGGACTTCCGCGGACAGCAAAGCGGTTTCCTCCTCGGACAATTTGCTCCCAGTATACCGCCACCTGTCCAAACGGCGTTAGCGCAGCGGCCGAGGCATCAGGAGGCGACGGGCGAGGAGGCGGATGGTGGCGACGGCGATGCCGGTGACCGGCGCCGCCACCAGGAGCCCTGGCACCCCTGCCACATCCCCGCCGATGAAGAGCGCGGCCACGATCAGCACGGGGTGGAGCCCCATCTGCTCGCCGACGAGCCAGGGCGCGAGAAAGTTGCCCTCGGTCTCGTGGATGAGCAGGAACGAGACGGCCACCCAGCCCGCCGTCGCCAGCGACCGGCCCGATGCGATGGCGACAGCGGGCAGGGCGCCGAGAAACGGCCCGACGAACGGCACCATGTCTGTCAGTCCGGCCACAAGGCCGACCGTGACGCCGTAGCCCAGGTGAAAAGCCGTCATGACGCTGAACGCCATGATGGCCACCACCGCCGCCACGACGAACTGGCCCCGCAGGTATCCGGAAAGCACGCGGTCGACGGCCCCGAGCCAGGCCTCAGCCTCGCTCTGCGCCGTCGGCGGCAGGATGCTCAAGACCGCCCGCCGGATGCGCGGCGCGTCGCGCAGGAAATAGTAGCCGATCCACGGCGCCACGCCGACGCCGAGCAGGAGCGGCGCCGCATCCAGAAGCCCCTGCGCCAATCCCTGCAGGCCCCCGACCACCCTCTGCTCCACCGCACCGATCAAGGCGTCGCCCGCGCGCCGATAGGTTTCCGGCCACGCTCCGCTGCGCGACAGGCGATCATAGTCCGTCATCAGCATATCGAGGCCGTGGCCGATCTGCGGCAGTTGGCGCAGAAGATGGCTTGACTCCCGGCCAAGCTCGGGCACCACCCAAACGCCGGCCAGCACGATCAGCAGGAGCGCAAGGAAAAAGACGCCCTGCACCGCCCTGTGCCTGACAACCCCCCGGGCCACCAGGTAGCGCACGGGACCGCTCAGGACGTAAGCCAGGACGCCTGCAAGAAGGATCGGCAGCAGGAAGCCGCGCGCGATCCAGAGAACGGCCGCGGCAGCGACGGCCGCCGCGGCCGCGAACCAGACGGTCCTAGCGCGTCGCGCGCGCAATTAAGTGCCGTCCCCCCTGCGCCGCGTTGGCCGCGGCCTGGGCACCTATGCGCAGCCAGCGCCGCCGCTGGCTGCGACGCTGCATCCACATCACGACGCCTGCCGCCACAAGCCCGCCTGTGATCATCCCCCGCACGTACCTGCCCATAGCACTCAACCTCCTTCCTCGGAGTCCACGGGAATGAGATCGCCTTCCTCGCCGATGAGGAAGAGCTGGCTTCCGGTCGGCGTGGCCTGCCACTCGATGCAGCAGTCCCAGCAGTAGAACTGGTCCGGACCAACCTGCCCCGTGGCCCGGCTGCCGCAGCTAGGGCAGACCATGGCTGGACCTCGGCGACTCGACGCGACTGGCCGGCACGAGTTCGCGCCCATGCACGACGTCATGCCACAAGCCGCGCGAGATGACATAGAGCGGTGTCTCGAGCCCATCCGAGAGCACCAGGTCGTAGACGCGCCACTGGCCATGGCGATCGAGCAACGGACCATCGCGCAGGAATGCATCGCTAGCCTGGGTGGCCGACCCGGCGACGAGGCGGTCGCCAACGCGGCGGAGCACGGTGTAGACGCCGCGCTCAGTGCGCAGGCTCCTGATGTGACCGTCGCCGAAGCCGATGTCGCGGACCCGGCCAATGCGGTGACCCCGCTCGTCGCGCACGGCGTGGCCGATCAGTTCTCGAGCGAGCAACTGCGTCACCCCCGTCATGAGTTTCCGCAGACGAGGGTGACGCAATACAGCAAAACGGGTTTTTCAGGCGCCAAAACATCGCGCAGCCGGCAGGGCCGGGCGACGCCAAAGGATCCTAGATCGCCTGCTCGATGATGCCACCGCCGAGGCAGTCGTCGCCCGCGTAGAACACGGCCGACTGCCCCGGCGCAATCGCCGTCTGAGCTTCGAGGAACGAAACCCCGACCCGCCCGGCTCCCAGCGGCTGCACCCTCGCAGGCGCCTCCCGGCCATGGGCGCGGATGCGGACCGTGCAGTCGAAGGCAGCTTCAGGCCAGGCGTCCGACACGAAGTGCACGTCCTCGACGATGCAGCCGCGCCCGTCGAGTTCTTCGCGGTGGCCGATGACGACGGTATTCTCTCCTGACCTGAGCTCAAGTACGTAGTACGGCCGCTCGGCCGCGAGGCCAATGCCCCGGCGCTGCCCGACCGTGAAGTGGGTGATCGGCGGGCTCTCGCCCAGGTCTTGCCCCAGGCGGTCAACGAAGCGTCCCTTCGGCAGGGCTTCCGTGACCAGTTGGCGGTAGTCGCCTGATACGAAGCAGATCTCCTGCGAATCGGGCTTGTCCCAGGTGCGCAGTCCCAGCGACTGGGCCACCTTGCGAATCTCAGGCTTTTCGTAGTGGCCCACCGGGAAGAGAACCCGTCGCAGCTCGGACTGCCCAAGGCCCCAGAGCACATAGGTCTGATCCTTGCGGGAGTCTGCCGCCCGCAGGAGCCGGTAGCCGGCTTCAGCCTCCTCCACCCGGGCGTAATGGCCCGTCGCGAGATAGTCTGCGTCGAGCGCGGCGGCCCGCCGCAGAAGCTCCGAGAACTTGACCTCGCGGTTGCACGCGATGCAGGGATTCGGCGTGCGGCCGCGCAGGTATTCGGACCTGAAGTTCTCGATCACCTGCTGGTGGAAACGCTCCCGCAGGTTCAGGACATAATGCGGGATGCCAAGCGCGGTGCAGACGGAGCGCGCATCCTCGACGGCACCGATCGAGCAGCAGCCGCCCTGGTGCGCCATCTGTTCCTCGCTCATCTCCGGCCAGATCTCCATCGTCACGCCGATCACGTCGTAGCCCTCCTGCACCAGCAGGGCCGCTGCGACCGAAGAGTCGACGCCGCCGCTCATCGCGCAGACAACGCGCTTTCTCGCCTCAGCCATGGGACACCATCAGCTCGCGCTGGCGCTCGACGATGCGGCGCAGCACGGAGGCCGTCTCGTCGATCTCCTGCGTGGTGTTGCCCCGCCCCACCGTGAGGCGCAGTCCCTCGCGCGCCGACTGGGGATCGAGTCCGATGCCCGTCAGTACATGCGATGCCTCGAGCGATCCGGAACTGCAGGCCGAACCCATGGAGCCGCAGATGCCGTGCAGATCGAGGTTCAACACAAGCGCCTCGCCGTCGACTCCCCTGAAGCGCACCAGGAGGTGACCTGGCAGGCAGTTCTGGGGATCGCCGAGGCGCTCGGCCCCCGGCAGGTCGCAAAGAGTCCGCCACAGCCGATCCCGAAGCGTCCGCATGTGGGCGGCTCGCACCTCCATCTCCTGGCGCGCGAGGCGCGCCGCGGCGCCAAACCCGACGATGCCTGCGACGTTTTCCGTGCCGGCCCGCCGGCCGCGCTCCTGCCCGCCGCCGGTCTGCAGGGGATCGACCGCGATGCCGCGCCGCAGGTAAAGGGCCCCGACGCCCTTCGGCCCGTAGAACTTGTGGGCCGTGAGGGACAGCGCGTCCACTTGGAGCTCCTGGACGTCGAGCGGCAGCTGGCCCGCGACCTGCACCGCGTCGGTATGCATGATGGCGCCCTTCTCGTGCGCGATCTCCGCGATCTCCCGCACCGGTTCGATCGTGCCCAGTTCGTTGTTGGCGGCCATCACGGTCACCAGGGCCGTCCGGTCGTCGACTGCCTGGCGGACGGCAGCGGGATCGAGGCGGCCCCGCCCGTCGGGCCGGACGACGGCGAGGCGGGCGCCACGGACCTCTTCCGCCCTGCACGCGTGGAGCACTGCATGATGCTCGATGGCCGAAGTCACGATGGCAGTGCGCACGTCCCCATGCGCCGCCGGCAGGCCCCGCACGGCCAGATTGTCGGCCTCCGTGCCGCCTGACGTGAAGATGATCTCGCTCGGATCGGCTCCGATCAGCGCCGCCACCTCGCCACGCGCCTGGTCGACGGCCCGCCTCGCCGCCTGCCCCATGGCATGCACGGAAGAGGCATTGCCGTACTGGTCGCGAAGATAGGGCAGCATCGCCTCAAGCACCCGCTGGTCGAGCGGAGTGGTGGCAGCGTGGTCAAGATAGATCAAGGCTCTCCCCCACCCTTGTCGTCAGATATCGTAGACAGGCGCCGCCTCCCGTTCGACGGCCAGCGCCTCGTCGCGCAGATCGGCAAGCGTCTGCGCCGCAAGGAAATCGTCTACCGTCTGTTTGAGGCGAGTCCAGAGGGCGTGCTCGAGGCAGAAGCCGTGCAGGTGCGGCGCCCCCGGGGGGCAGGCGCAATCCTCCGCCGCAAAGGTGCCCTCGACCGCCTCGACAACCTGGAGGAGCGAGATCGACTCGGCCCTTCGCGCGAGAATGTAGCCGCCCTGCGCGCCGCGCGCGCTCTGCACGAGTCCGGCACGCCGCAGGGGCGTGATCAGCTGCTCGAGGTAGTGTTCTGGCAGGTTCTGGCGCTCGGCGATCTGCTTGACCGAAAGCGGTGCGTCGCCCTGATCCAGGGCAAGAGCCAGCATCGCGCGCATTCCGTAGCGCGCCCGCGTAGAAATGCGCATGCGCACGCCCTCCAATTCCGATAAAATCACTGGCATTTAAGCTAGCATCGGCTCGAAAGGCTGTCAAACGGGGGTGACTGGACTTGGAGATCGTCGGAGCGGTACACGGCCATTCCCGCTACTCGGACGGGCGGGGCACGGTGGAGGAGATCCGCGACGCGGCGGCAGACGCCGGCCTCGACTTCCTCATCCTGACGGACCACGACACGCTCGCGCCCCTCACGGACATCGGCGAGGGCTTCTACCGCAACACCCTGGTGCTGTTCGGCTGCGAAGTGAGCCCGCCGACCAACCACCTGCTCGTGTTCGGCGCCGTGAGCTGCCCGGACAGGAGCCGGCGGCCGCAGGAGTACCTCGACGACGCGAGGGGCCAAGGCGCCCTCACCTTTCTCGCCCATCCGCACGACCGCGGCGTGCCCCTTGCCCACATCCCCTCGTACCGCTGGGATGCCTGGCCGATCGAAGGCTACACGGGCCTCGAGGTCTGGAACCACCTCTCGGACTGGTCGGGGCATCTTAAAGGGCTTGGTTCGGCCGTCCGGGCCCTGCGCCGCCCTGCCCACGCCCTGCACGGGCCGGAGGCTGAGACGCTGCGCCTCTGGGACGAGATGGGCAGAACGCGACCGGTCGCGGGCATCGCCGGCCTCGACGTGCACGACGTGCAGATCGGCCGGCCGCCGTTCGCCGCGCACATCTTCCGCTACCCCTACGCCATGCGCACCCTGCTCTGCTACGTCGACCTGCCCGCCTGGGGCGGCGATCCCGAAGCGGCCAAGGCGGACCTGCTTGGCGCGATCGCGCACGGTCGGCTGCACTTCGCGAACCGCGAACTCGGTGACGCGCGCGGCCTCGGCTTTTTCGGCCTGCGCCCGGGCGCGCCGCCGGCCACGATGGGCGACGAGGTGCCCGCCGGCGAGGTGCAGGAGCTGCGGCTCACATCGCCCCTCGCGGCGGACCTGCGCATCCTCAAGGACGGCACGGCGATCGGGGGTACGTCGGGCAGAGAGCTTGCGTTGCCCCCGGCGGGGCCGGGCGTCTACCGCGCAGAACTTCGCCTGCGCCGAGACGGGCGCTCCCTGCCCTGGGCATTCACAAATCCGATCTACCTGCGCTAGCCCGCGCCTAGCTGCGGTGCGGCGTGCCCTTGTGCGGCTCCTCGCCGCCGCCTTTGCGGTGCAGCCGCTCGAAGAGATTCTGCCAGCGCTCCGCAAGCTGCGCCTCGCTCCCGTGCGTCTGAGGCTGGTAATAGCGCCGCCCGCGCAGGCTCTCGGGCAGGTAGTCCTGCGTCACGACACCCTCCGGGTCGTCGTGCGCGTACTGGTAGCCCTTGCCGTAGCCCAGCGAGCGCATCATGCCTGTGACGGCGTTGCGCAGATGCAGCGGAACCGGTACTCCTGGTTGCCGGCGCACATCCTCGGCGGCCGCGTCGTAGGCTCTGAGGCCTGAATTGCTCTTCGGCGCGAGGGCAAGGTAGATCACGGCTTCCGACAGGGGCAGGCGCGCCTCCGGCAAGCCGATCGCCTGCGTCGCCTGGTAGGCGGCCACCGCAATCCCCAAGGCCGCCGGGTCCCCCAGGCCCACGTCCTCCGCCGCGGAGATCACGATGCGGCGGGCGACGAAAAGCGGATCCTCCCCCGCCTCGATCAGCCGGGCAAGCCAGTAGACGGACGCGTCCGCGTCGGAGCCCCGGATGCTTTTGATCAGTGCCGAGGCGAGGTCGTAGTGGAGGTCACCCTGGCGGTCATGGCGCAAGGCAGGGTGGAGCAAGGCCTCGCGCACCGCCTGTAGTCCGATGCGCCGCCTGCCCTCCCCATCTGGTGCCGTGGCGCTCGCGGCAAGCTCCAAGGCGTTGAGGGCAGTGCGGGCGTCGCCGCCGGCGTAGCGCTCAAGCTCCTGATACGCCTGCGGTTCCAGTTCGACGCCCATCCGGCCTAGGCCGGACTCCTGGTCGCGGGTGGCGCGCTCCAGCACCACGCGCATCGCGGCAGCGTCCAGCGGTGCCAGCTGGATCAACTGGCAGCGCGACAGGAGGGCGTTATTGATGGAAAGGCTCGGATTCTCCGTGGTCGCTCCGATCAGCCTCACAGTCCCGGCCTCGACATGCGGCAGGATCGCGTCCTGCTGGCTGCGGCTGAATCGGTGCAGTTCGTCGATGAACAGCACGGTGCGCACCCCGTCCTGCATCAGGCGCGAGCGCGCCTCGGCCACTTCCGCCCGCAGGTCGGCGACGCCCGCCGTCACGGCCGACAGGGCGACGAAGCGCGCCCCGACCGCCTTGGCGATCAGCCGGGCCAGGGTCGTCTTGCCGCTGCCCGGCGGCCCCCAGATCAGGAGGGAGGGCAGCTCTCCCTGCGCGATCACTCTGCGCAGTACGCTGCCCTCGCCGATCACCGCGTCCTGGCCCACGAACTCCGCAAACGAACGGGGCCGCATGCGCGCGGCCAGGGGCATGGCGGAGCGGGCCCGTTCGGGATCCTCAAAGAGCCCCGGCCCGCCACCCTCCCCGGCACCCCTGCCCGGCACGCCCTAGACCTCGGGGAGCTGCCGCCGGATCGCGGCCCTGCGCTCCTCGAGCGATGCGCGCAACTCGTCGGCGTCCGCGGCGCCGTCGAGGTTGATCGCCACGTTCCGGCCGGCCACGTCGGCCGCGGCCGCCGCAAAGACCACGGCGCTCTCCCAGTCCGAGCGGGCCGAGTTCGGCACAAGCGCCTCAATCTTGCGGATGAGGTCCAGGAGCCTCAGGACGAGATCCATCGTCTCGAGAGGCGTAAGCGCGGCGCCCTTCAGGGCCTGGGCGATGCGCTCCTTGCGGCCCTCGGCGTCCTTCGGCTCACGGTAGGCCGCCATCACCACCTCGAACGAGGCGGAGTCGAGATCTGCCTGATGCAGGAACGCCTTGCGCAGATCGGCCGCCGGAGCCAGGATCTCCTGCGCGCCTGGCCGCTCCTTCTTGGCGGCAATGCCTGCGCACATCTCCACAAGCGCCGCCGACACGGCCCCGGCATAGCACGCCGCCGAACCGCCGCCAGGCGCCGCGGTGGGAGCAGCCAAGGCATCTAGGAATCGATCCATGCCTGTACCTCCTCTGTCACGCGGCCGGATCTCGCCACGAGGCGGCCGGCCGCGTAAACGGCCTGCACGGGGTTCATGCCGAAACTGTACATCAGAACGCGGTAGTCCGGGTCGTCGAGGAGGACAAAGTCAGCCCGCAGCCCCGGCGCGACCTGCCCCCGCGATCCCTCCAGCCCGAGGGCCAGCGCCGCGCCGCGCGTGGCGGCGAGCAGGGCCTCCGCAGGCGTGAAACCGGCCCGGTGCATCGCCAAGGCCATCGTCATCGGCATCGAGAAGGTCGGGCTGGAGCCTGGGTTATGGTCTGTCGCCAGGGCGGCGACGACGCCGGCTGCCCGCTGCCGCGCCGCGGGGAGCGCCTGTTCATGCAGGAAGAACGCGGTGCCCGGCAGGTTCACCGCCACGACGGAGTTCTCCGCCATCGCGTTGAGGCCCTGGTCGGTCGCGGCGAGCAGGTGGTCCGCGCAGAGGGCGCCGAGTTCCGCCGCCAGTTCCGCGCCATCGCTGGGCCGGAGCTCGTCGGCGTGCAGCCGCACGGCGAGGCCGGCCGCGCGCGCCGCCTCGAGGTGGCGTCGGGTGTCCGCCGGCGAGAAGACGCCCTGCTCGCAGAAGACATCGACAGCGTCCGCGAGATCGCGCTTCTTCACATCCGCGAGCATGCCGTCCATCGCGAGGAGATGGTCTTCGCGGTTCTCGACGCCGAGCGGCCAGGCGTGCAGGCCGAGGAAGGTGCGGTAGATCTCGACCGGGGCGTGCCGTCGAACCTGCGCGAGCACGCGCAGGAGCCGCATCTCGCGCTCCGGCGTGAGCCCGTAGCCCGTCTTCACCTCGACCGTCGTCGTGCCATACGTTGCAGTCTCGGCGATGCGCCGTCTCGTCTCGCGGGCCAGGTTTTCGTCGTCCACCGCCGCGGTCTGGCGAACGGTCTCCTGGATGCCGCCGCCCGCGTCGAGGATCTCGAGGTAGCCCTTCCCCTCCTGCCGCAGCTGCATCTCCGGGATGCGGCGCCCGTGGTAGAGGGCGTGCGTGTGCGGATCGACGAAGCCCGGCACAAGGGCGCGCCCCTCGGCATCCACGAGCACGGTGTCCGGGCCGAGCGTCGTCTGCGCCAGCACCTCCTCGGTCTTGCCGATGCGCTCGATGCGGCCACTGGCCACGACGAGGGCTCCATCCTCGATCATCTGGAGCTCGTGCACCTTGCCCATGGCGATCTCCGACTCGCTGCAAGGCACCATGCGTGCATGGAAGACGACGAGATCCGGCGCGCCGCTCAAGACTTCTCAGCCTCCTGCATCAGGCGCACCTCCAGCACCTGCCCGGATTGGAAGCCTTGCAGGCGCAGGCTGCGCTCGGCCACGGCCAGCATGGACGCGAGCGGCACCAGGCCGACGATCTCCGCGTGCGAGACCGCAACGCCGTACTGGGCGGCCTCGCGTTCCACGAACTCGTAGGCCCTGTGGATCGGCGTGGCATCCACGTCGACGAGGTTCATCGACACCTGGACGGCTCCCTGGGCACTCGTGTCGATGGCCAGGGCGCGGACGTTCTTGAGCCCGCCCGAGCTTTCGCGCACCGCCTTGGCGACGCGCTTCGCGATCTCGAGGTCCAGCGTCCGCAGGTACACGTTGAAGGCGACCAGGGGCTTGCGGGCCCCGATCACGGAGGCGCCAAAGGTGGGATGAAGCTCGGGGCCGCCGATGTCGGGCCGGCGCGAGGGATCCTGGCGGACGGTCTCGCGCAGTCCCTCGTAATTGCCCTTGCGAATCGCGGGCAGCAGCTTCTTGGCGCCAATCGAGGCCTCTTCGTAGAAGTAGACCGGCACCGAAAGCTCCTGCCACAGGCGCTGTCCAAGTTCGTGCGCCGCGGCGACGGCATCCTCCATCGTCGCGTCGTCGAGCGGCAGGAAAGGCAGCACGTCGAGCGCGCCGATGCGGGGGTGCTCGCCCTGGTGATGGTTGAGGTCGATCTCGCGCAGCGCCACCCTGCAGGCGGCGATGGTCGCCGCGATGAGGTCCTCCGCCGAGCCTGCGGCCGTCAAAACGCAGCGATTGTGGTCGGGATCCGCCTCATGGTCGAGGAGGACGACGCCCTTGGCGTCGCTGTAGCTGCGGTAAAGCGCCTCAAGCACATCGGGTCGGCGACCCTCGCTGAAGTTCGGTACGATCTCGAAACGCTTCAAGAGTCCGATCCCTCCTGCGCCGCGGCGAGCAGAGCGCCCGAACGGCAAAGTTCCGCACCGGCTGCGAGATCCAGGGAAAGCACCGTGTCATCGTAGTAGGCGATGCGCCCGCGCACGAAGTCGTAGGCACGCTTGCCGGCCGGCGAGAGGTCGGCAGGTCCCGCCAGGTCCAGGGCCTGGCAGGCAGCCACAAGCTCGATGCCGAGCACCTGCCAGCTCTGGCGCAGCACCTCGCGCAGCTTCAGTGCGCCGACGGAGCCCATCGACACGAAGTCCTCCTGATTGCCCGAGGTGGGGATCGAGTCGACGGACGCCGGATGGCAAAGCACCTTGTTGTGGGATACGAGGGCGGCGGACGTGTACTGCGCGATCATGAGTCCCGATGAGATGCCGCCGTGGTCGCTGAGGAACGGGGGCAGTCCGCTCAGATGCGGATTGACCATGCGCTCGGTGCGGCGCTCCGAAATGGACGCGAGCTCGGCGACGGCGATCGAGAGGTAGTCGAGCGCCACCGCGAGCGGTTCGCCATGGAAATTGCCGCCCGATCGGACCTGCTGCTCGTCGGGGAAGACGAGCGGGTTGTCCGTCGCGCTGTTGACCTCGATCTCAAGCACCGTGCGCACGTGCGCGAAAGCCTGCCGGCTCGCGCCGTGCGCCTGCGGAATGCAGCGCAGGCTGTACGGGTCCTGCATGCGCAGCTGACCAGGCGAGGTGGTGAGCTTCGAACCGGCGAGCCATGTCCTGAGATTGCGGGCAGCCTGGATCGCGCCCGGGTGGGGGCGCGCGAGGATGATCGACTCGTCGTACGCGTCGGGGATGCCGTGCAGGGCCTGGACGGTCAGGCTGGCGACGACGTCGGCGGTGTCCGCCATCAGCTCGGCCTCGAGCAGGCCGAGGGTGCCGATCGACGCCATCAGCTGCGTGCCGTTCGTCAAGGCAAGTCCTTCCTTGGCCTGCAGCCGCATCGGCTGCAGGCCAATCCGGGCCTGCGCGTCCGTGGCCGGAAGGCGCTCGCCGCGCAGGTGCATCTCGCCGAGTCCGAGCAGCGGCAGCGCCAGGTGGGCCAAGGGCGCAAGGTCACCGCTTGCTCCCACGGAACCCTGACTCGGCACGACCGGCAGACAATCCTCCCGGATCCACGTGAGCAGGCGTTCGACGAGATCGATGCGCACGCCCGAATAGCCCTTCGCGAGCGCGTTCGCGCGCAAAAGAAGCATCGCGCGCACGACGTCCGCCGGAAGTTCCGGCCCGACGCCTGCGGCGTGATTCTTGAGCAGGTTCTCCTGCAGGATCTCCCTGTCCTCTGGCGGGATCGGTACCCTCGCGAGGTCCCCGAAGCCAGTCGTCACCCCGTAGACGGCCCTGCCGTCCCGCAGAGCCTCCTCCACCATGTCGCGGCTGTCCTTCAGCTGGCGCGCCGCCCGCGCCGTGAGTCTTGGCTGCTCAACGCCGCGGGCCACCGCCTTGACGTCCTCGAGCGTGAGATGATGCCCGTCGATCTCGAGCAATCGATCGCCTCCTGGTCCAAAGCAGCCTCGGGCCGCCTTCTGCCCTCGTTATACCCGCGGCCCGCAAGAGTGTCCACGCCGCCGCACTAGCATGGTAGAGCGCCTGCCGCGGACAGGCCAGGGGCTTTCTCAGCCGGCGGCAGAAACGATGCAGGCAAGGATGGTGAAACGCCCCCTGGGGGCCTTCATCGCATGCGGCACCATCGGCGGCACGACGACCAGGTCTCCCGCCTTCGCCTCGTGGGCCTCCTCGCCGGACACGAGCACTCCCTCACCCGAAAAGGCCTGCATCAGCACCGTGGCGGCCGCGGTGTGTCTTGGGATCTCCTGCCCCTCCTCAAGGCAGAAGAGCACAACCCTCAGCGAACCCTGCTCTGCGATCGGGACCCGAACCGGCTCTGCCGGGTCAAAACGGACTTGCTCGCCTACGCGCTCCACAAGCATTCCTCCGCGCACCTGAATTCCTCGCCTGCGGCAAGGTTCCGGGATAAAGCCTACGTCCGGCCGCCGGGCCCGGAGGTGATGAGCGACACTTTAGCCTGGGCACGGTGCCCCACGTCAGGATGCCCCGCGCGAGCGCATGGGCGAAGCCTGCCGCCGCGCACCCGGCGCATGCTTCCCTAAAGGGTGGCAGACGGACTCTCGCGCATGATCCCAAGAAACTGGCTGCGAAGGTCTGTGGCGGAGGCGGCCGTTTGCGGACGAGGTTTCTCGCCACCGCGGCCATCACCGCACTGCTCTCCTCTGGCGGCACCCTGCACATGAAGCCGGGGGTGCATGGCAGGGGAATCCGTGTGGCGCCGGCGGTCGTGACATTTTGCACACCGCCACGGTCGGGCTGATCCAGGCATGCCTTGGGTGCTGGTCGTCGAGCGGGTAGCTCATGGTGACGAACTGCACCATGCGCGCGCCGGGTGATAGGAAACCGCCCGGCTGCCCTGCACCAGGGCGTTCGCGTCCGCGTGCTGCTCCTCCTTGACGAGGGCCGGGAAGAGCGAGCCCTGGGCCAGCTGGAACAAAAGGCTGCAGGCGCCTGCCAAGACAGCCGCCGCGTAGAGATCAGCCGACGGCGCCTTGCCGCGCTGATCGGCGTCCACGCAACCCGAGAGCTTGGCGCCGCGGGCGCCAAGCTCGGCTGCCTCTGGCTCCTGCCGTCGCCCATTTTGACCATCAGGAGCCTGGGGGACGCGGGAGACGTCTCCGCTTGGGACGTGATGGAGCCGCCCAGAGCCCCTCGTGTGGCTTTATCGGTTGGGTCGGTCCCGTCTTTGACAGGCCTTGGACGGGGCACCTACAATGGAATGAACTTTGGTAAAGGACAGGTGGCCCAATGGATCTCCAGCGCCCGCGCGGCACCCAGGACATCCTTCCCGCCGAGACGCCGATCTGGCACCGCGTCGAGGCCGCCGCACATAGGGTCGCCCAATCCTACGGCTACCGCGAGATCCGCACACCCGTCTTCGAGCACGTCGAGGTCTTCCGGCGCGGCGTGGGCGATGCGACGGACATCGTTGAGAAGGAGATGTACGAGTTCGAGGACCGCGGCGGGCGCAAGCTCGTCCTGCGTCCCGAAAGCACCGCGGCCGTGGCTCGCGCCCTGCAGCAGACGTCGCTGCTCGCCGAGCCGCCCGTCAGGCTCTACTACATCCAGTCCCACTTCCGCTACGAGCGGCCGCAGTCCGGGCGCCTGCGCCAGCACACGCAGTTCGGTGTCGAGGCATGGGGTGTTCCCGGTCCGCTTGCGGACGCCGAGGTGATCGCCCTGGCGGAAAGCCTGCTCACCGAGCTCGGCCTCACGGGACTGGTCGTGCGCCTCAATTCGATCGGCTGCAGCGAGTGCCGCCCCCGCTACCGCGAGGCGCTCGTGGCGTACCTGGGCAGCCGTCGCGACGAGCTCTGCGGCGACTGCCAGCGCAGGCTGGAGCGCAACCCCCTGCGCGTTCTCGACTGCAAGGTGCCGGACTGCCAGGCCGTGGTGGCCGGCGGCCCCAAGCCGCTCGACTACCTCTGCGAAGCCTGCGAGACCCATCTGGGAGGCGTGGAGGCGGCTCTCTCCGCCCTCGGCGTCGCCTACGCGCGCGACGGTTCGCTGGTGCGCGGCCTGGACTACTACAGCCGCACCGTGTTCGAGATCGGCTACGAGAAGCTCGGCGCGCAGTCGACGGTCTGCGGCGGCGGCCGCTATGACGGGCTGATGGAAGTGCTCGGCGGCAAGCCGCAGCCTGCCGTCGGGTTCGGCCTCGGCCTGGAGCGTCTCATCCTGACGCTCGAGGCCGAGGGACTGCTGCCGCCCGCAGAGCCGCCTGTGGACATCTATGTCGCCTATCTCGGTCCCGAGCTCGGTCCTGAGGCCATGCGCATCGCGCGGATGCTGCGCTCTGCGGGCCAGAGGGTCGAGTTGGAGGCCCTGGGACGCAGCCTCAAGGCGCAACTTCGGCGCGCGCAAAAGCTCCTGGCGCCCTATGTGGTGATCATCGGCCCGCAGGAGCTCGAGCGCGGTGTCGCGATGGTGCGAAATATGAAGACCTCCGCACAGACGGAGGTCCCGATCGAAAGCCTCGCCGGATCCTTCGACAGCCAGACTTCCTGAGCTTGGAAAGGAGTTCCCTGAGCGCATGCAAAGAGTCGGTGCGGGGACGCTTCGTGCCGCCGACGTGGATCGGCCTGTGCAAGTTGCCGGATGGGTGCATCGCGTAAGGGATCATGGTGGCGTGCTCTTCTTCGACCTTCGCGACCGCTCGGGCATCGTGCAGGTCGTCGTATCACCCCAGGACACGGCCTATGAGGTGGCGCAGGCCTTGCACCCCGAATGGGTCGTGGCGGTCGCAGGCACGGTGCACAAGCGCCAGAGCGGTGCCATCAACCCGAAGCTCCCGACAGGCGACATCGAGATCACCGATGCAAGCATCGAGGTCCTGGCGCAGGCGGACGTTCCGCCGCTCCTGCCCTCGGCCCAGGAATCGCCGGATGAGGCCCTGCGCCTGCGCTATCGCGTGCTGGACCTGCGGCGCCAGGAGATGCAGGAGAACCTCGCGCTGCGCCACCGCCTGCTGCAGGTGACGCGGCGCCACCTCGACGAGGCGGGCTTCTACGAGCTCGAAACGCCGATGCTGACCCGCTCCACCCCGGAAGGCGCGCGGGACTTCCTCGTGCCGAGCCGGCTGCAGCCCGGTGCGTTCTACGCCCTGCCGCAGTCGCCGCAGCTCTTCAAGCAGCTCCTGATGGTGGCCGGCTTCGAACGCTACTTCCAGGTCGTGCGCTGCTTCCGCGACGAGGACCTGCGCGCCGACCGCCAGCCCGAATTCACGCAGATCGATATCGAGATGTCGTTCGTCGAGCAGGAAGACGTGCTTGCGCTGGCGGAGGGCCTGATGCAGGCCATCTGCGAAGCCGCGGACTGGCAGATTCAGCTGCCGTTGCCCCGCCTCAGCTACCAGGAGGCCATGCTCCGCTTCGGCTCGGACAAGCCCGACCTGCGCATCCCTTGGGAGATTCAGGACCTTCAGGCGTTCACGGACGTCTTCAGCGTGCCCTTCCTGCGCAGTGCGGTCGAGGCGGGCGGCGTGCTGAGAGGGCTCAGGGCACCTGGCGCGGCCAGCCTGAGCCGCAAGCAGTGGGACGAACTCGGCCGGCAGATCGAGCGCTTCGGCTTCAAGAGCGTGCCGTACCTCGCCCTGCAGGGCGGCGAGCTCAAGGGCAGCCTCGCCAAAGGGGTCGACGCTGCCGCGTGGCCGCGTCTCAAGACGGCCCTCGACCTCCGGGACGGCGATGCCGCCCTGGTGCTCGCGGGTGACGACGAGGCGGTCAGCCTGGCGCTCGGCCAGCTGCGCCTGACGCTCGCCGACATGTTCGGCTGGCGCGCCAAGGAACACCGACTGCTCTGGGTGACAGACTTCCCCTTGATGGAGTGGAGCGACGAGGAGGGCCGCGCCGTCTCGCGCCACCATCCGTTCACACATCCAAAGCCGGCCGACGTCGATCGCCTGGAGGCGGAGCCCCTCAAGGTGCGCGCCCAGGCCTACGACCTCGTCCTCGATGGGGTCGAGGTGGCAGGCGGGTCGATCCGTATTCACGAGCGCGAACTCCAGGAGCGCGTCTTCCGTCTGCTCGGCCTGAGCGAGGAGGAAGCCCAGGGAAAGTTCGGCTTCCTGCTCGACGCCTTCCGCTTCGGTGCACCACCGCACGGTGGCGTCGCGTTCGGCTTCGACCGCCTCTGCATGCTGCTCGCGGGTGCTTCCAGCATCCGCGACGTCATCGCGTTCCCGAAGACGGCGAAGGGCACGGACCTTTTGACAGGCGCACCGGCCGAAGTGTCCACGCACCAGCTCGATGAGCTGCACCTGGAACTTCGGCCGGTGGATCGGAAGGCCTAGCGGATCGCGGTCGGAATGAGCAGGTCCACGACGCCGATCACAAAGGCTGCGAGCAGGGCGCCGATTGCCGAGACGTGCATGCCTGGTACGACGAACTGCACGAGCCAGATCACCACCGCCGAAACCAGGAAGCCGACGATCCCGCGGCCATACGTCGAGTTGCGCCGACCCAGCATCAGCTCGATCAGGTAGCTCACCGCCGCGATCACCAGCGCCGCCACGAGCGCCTCGCCGAACGTCAGATGGCTGAAACCCGGCACGATGTAGCCGACCAGCATCAGGACGATCGCCGCGACGATGAATCGGACGACGGTGCCCATAAAGCGCATGCCGACACCTCCGCCAACTAGTTTCGGAAGCACGGGCGAAGGCTATGCGCCTCTTTGCTTGCAGGAGCGCCGCCGCAGAGCGCGTCAAGGTCCCAACGGCGCTTTGAACGGCTTCAGGTACGGTGCTATACTGGCCCTCGCAGTCACCCGACCATGTGCGACCCCTTTAAGCAGTTTTGAGCCAACACCAAAACTGCGGGAGCCAGGATTCTTGCGATGGGAACGGCATGCCCCCATTTCGGGGAGCCTCGATGTCGCGAGGCCGGCACCCACCTGCCTGAGGCAGGTTCAAAACGCGAGCGGGAACGGCATGGTGGGGTCTTCGGAACCTCCGCGCGAGCGGAGGTTCTTCGTCTGTCTAGGCGAACTCATTACGTGGAGGGGATCCCATTTGACAGACCTGCGCAGCGACACCGTGACGAAACCGACCGACGAAATGCGTGCCGCCATGGCCACAGCCGAAGTGGGCGACGATGTTTGGGGCGATGACCCCACCGTCAACCGTCTGGAGGCTGTGGCCGCCGAATGGCTCGGCAAGGAGGCGGCGCTGTTCGTCGCCAGCGGCACGATGGGTAATCAGGTGGCCGTCATGACCCACTGCCGGCCAGGCGACGAGGTTCTGGTGGAGGCCGAGGCGCACGTCTACTGGTACGAGGTCGGGGGCATCGCCCGCCTCGCGGGGGCACAGCCCAGACCGATCACGACGCCGGACGGCATCCTTACGCCGGAGCTCGTCCAAGGGGCCGTGCGCGAGGAGAACATCCACTACCCGACGCCGCGCCTTCTGTGCCTTGAAAACACCCATAACCGCGCGGGCGGCAAGGTACACCCTGTCGCCGAGTTCAGGGCTGTCGTCGACCTTGCGCATAGCCTCGGGCTCAAGGTGCACCTCGATGGCGCGCGCCTCGCGAACGCCGCGGTGGCCCAGGGCCTGCCGGTGGCCGAGGCCGCGGCCGGGGCCGACAGCGTGATGTGCTGCCTCTCGAAGGGGCTCTGCGCACCGGTGGGTTCCGTGCTCGCGGGCTCGCGCGAGTTCATCGCCGAAGCACGCAAAAACCGCAAGGTCCTGGGCGGCGGCATGCGGCAGGCGGGCATTCTGGCCGCCGCGGGGCTGCTTTCGATCGAGAAGATGGTTGCGCGGCTGCGGGAGGACCATCAGCTCGCCAGGGACATCGCGGCCGCCCTGCAGGACGTGCCCCATATCACCTGCGATCCCGCCAAGGTGGAGACCAACATGGTGCAGGTGGACCTCGATCGCCCGGCGGGTCCTGTCGTCGATGCCCTTGCCCGAGAAGGGGTGCTGTGCGGAACGTCGGGCCCGAGGCGCATTCGCCTCGTGACCCACCACGACGTGGCGGGCGTCCGCCCTCAGGATATCGCCAAGGCGTTCAGGACCGCCCTCGCCTGATTCCTGATAAGGATCTGCGCGTCGGGCTGGGATGTACGCGTGGTTTGCGCGGTCTTTCCCAAGTTGGCCGAGCAGGGCGGCGACGCCGCCGTTAGGCAGGCTACCCGCTCTACCGCGGTCTTCTTGCTGGTCGGCGAGGGGCCGCTGGGGATGGCGTTCGGCATCGACGCCTTTCGCGGGAACTGGTGGATCGGCCGCGGCGCGGCGAAACCGGGAGCGGATCACCCCGCCTGCGCGAATGCCTTCTGCGTCGTCGAGCCTGGGCGTGCTCCCAGGCTCGCGCACCGTGGCATAGGCACCCTCGAGAGCCTGCTCAGAGCGCGACGCAGGCCGCGAGTCTTGGCGCGTTTCGCTTCTGCCTGCGTCACGGCTGGACGGTGCGGCACGCAGGCTTTGCGTTGCAGGAACCGTTCTCTGTGCCCGGCTGGCAGCCGAGCGCGGACGCACCCGGACACTTGTCGCGGCACATGACGAAGGCCATGCCGAGCGGGGCATGGCCTTCGTCATGTGCCAGGAGAGGCGGCGGATCAGGGTTGGGCAGGGCAGGCTCTTAGAACCCACGCCCCGCTGCCAGGCACCTCGTCGAGGAGTCCAAGCGCCTGGCGCAGCACGAAGAGCTGCGATGCGGGATCCTGGGCCACACCGATCAGCTGGCCGTCGCGGTGGGTCACCCGGAGCGCCCGCGGCGGCCGGACGAGCTCCAGGCGTTTCGGCATGTTGCCGATCACCACCGTGGCAATGCCCCGGGACTCGAGCAATCTGGCGATCAGTCCCCCGGACTGATGGCAGAGCGGTCAGACGGGGACGATCAAGGCGATGTCCACGCCCTCTGCGCGCAAGCCGCTCCAGATCGCCTCACCGGCCTCGCGCACGAGGCCGATCGCGTCGGTGCAATAGCCGTCGATCGCATAGCCGGTGGCCGCGAGCGAGCCAATCTCCCCGAGTTCACGGAGCTCGGCGAGCCGCGCCGCGGGCCAGAGCACGTTGGGGTCGCGCCGCACGGGGCCCTCATCGTAGTGGCCATGCGCGATCGAGAAGCGCGCGTCCGTGGCAAGGGGCAACGCCCGCATGCCCGTATCGCCGCAAAGTCCCCGCCAACGGAATGGGGCCGCGTCCGGCGGGTAAAAGCCAGCCGTGCTCACGAGGCCGACTCGGCTCTGCGCCGGAACCGGCGGCGGGTCGACGAAAGGAGGCGGTCCGTTCACGACGCGGGGATAGCTCTTGAAGAAGAGATCCGAGTCCTCCGTCGCGATGGCGGCCTGCACCTCCGGCTGGGCCAGAAAGGCCCGATAGCGCTGCTCCCAATCCTGGGGCAGCACCTCGCGGTGATCGTCCATCGCTCCTCCTCCTCTGCGTCAGATCGCGTGCACCCTTGCGGCTAGGATCCCCGCCTGCGCCCTGGGGCCGCCGCGCAGCCGGCCTGCCGGAAATGCTCGCGAGGCGCTCCACCTTCGCCGGCCGTCAGGTTCCCTGCGGGCAGGCTGAGGCTTGTCCCGGATGCCAGGTGCCCAGGTTGACCTCCCGCACGAAGCCGCCGCCCTGCTCCCAGAGACCCTCGAGCGACTGAGCACGCTCGGGGACACCTGGACTGCCAGCCTGATCGCCGCGAGGGCGCGAACTCTCATGTGCATCTCGCAGTCCAAGGAGGCGAAAAGATGGACGCACGGGGGCACACCCCAGAACAAAGGCGCCTGCAGGCCGGGTCTCCTGGACCCTTGGCCCGCAGGCGCCTGGCCGCCCACTGCGGCCGACGGGGTCAGACACGCTCCGAAGCGGCCTCTGCCAGGGACATCTGGCCCAAGGTGTCCTCGATCGAGTCCTGCAGCCGCTGCCAAACCTTGCGGGTGTAGCAGCGGTCCTGCCGCACGCAGCCGGGGCCCTCGTCGTCAAGGCAGTCGTAGGGCGCCAGTGACCCCTCAAGCAGCCGGATCACGTCTCCGACGCGGATGTCCTCGGCCGCCCGCGCCAAGCGGTAGCCACCCTTTGCGCCGCGCACGCTCACAACGAACCCCGCGCGCCGCAACTCGACAAAGATCTGCTCGAGATACTGTTCGGAAATCCCTTCGTCCTCGGCGATCACCCGTAGCGGCACCGGCTGGTCTCCCTGCCGGTGCACGAGCGACACCAGAGCCCGCAGGCCGTATTCGCTGCGCGTGCTCAGTCGCATGGCGCTCCCCCCTCGCTCCCTACTCGTAGTCGTCGTCCTCGCTCGCCGGTTCGTAGCCGACCAGGACCTGGCCCGCCTCGACACGCACCGGGTGTACCGCCACCGCCTCCACCACCGGCAGGTGGACAGGCCTGCCGGTGGGGATGTCGAACTGACCGCCGTGCAAGGGACAGGTGACGATGCGTCCGTTCACCTTGCCTTCGGAGAGCGACGCGTAGGCGTGCGTGCAGGTATCGTCGATGCAGTAGACCTGCCCGCCCACGCGGAAGAGCGCAACCGGTTCTCCACCGACGAGGCGGCGCAGGGCGTGCCCCTCCTGAACCTCCTCGTCCCGCGCCACCGCGGTGAACTCCATGTCAGGCCTCCTGCCTCAGCCGACCGATCCTACCATCTCGAGCTTGATCAGGCGGTTCATCTCCACGGCGTACTCCATCGGCAGTTCCTTGGTGAACGGCTCGATGAAGCCCATCACGATCATGCGCGTGGCATCTTCCTCCGTCAGCCCGCGGCTGCGCAGGTAGAAAAGCTGCTCCTCCGAGACGCGGGAGACCGTCGCCTCGTGCTCCATCGTCACGCGGTTGTCGAGCACCTCGTTGGTCGGGACGGTGTCGGCCTGCGAGCCCTCGTCGAAGATGAGGGTGTCGCAGTTCACCTTGGCCTTGGATCCCTTGACATCCTTGCCGAAGTGGACGAGACCGCGATAGGTCGTCTTGCCGCCACCGCGGGAGATCGACTTCGAGATGATGGTCGAGGTGGTGTTCGGCGCCAGGTGGAGCGCCTTGGCTCCCGCGTCCTGGTGCTGGCCCTTGCCGGCCACCGCGATCGACAGCACGTGGGCGTGCGCGCCTTCCCCGACCATATAGACGGACGGGTACTTCATCGTGAGCTGCGATCCGATGTTGCCGTCGATCCACTCCATGGTCGCGTGCTCATGGGCCACGGCCCGCTTCGTGACGAGGTTGTAGACGTTCGGCGCCCAGTTCTGGATCGTCGTGTAACGGCAGCGGGCGCCCTTCTTGACGACGATCTCGACCACCGCCGAGTGCAGGCTGGACTCCGTGTAGATCGGGGCCGTGCAGCCCTCGACGTAGTGGACCATGGCGTCCTCGTCGACGATGATCAGCGTGCGCTCGAACTGCCCCATCTGCGAGGCGTTGATGCGGAAATAGGCCTGGAGCGGCACCTTCGCCTCGACGCCCTTCGGGACGTAGATGAAGCTGCCCCCGGACCAGACGGCCGAGTTGAGGGCCGCGAACTTGTTGTCCTCGGGCGGAATCACCGTGCCGAAGTACTCGCGGAAGAGCTCCGGGTACTCCCGGAGCGCGGAGTCCGTGTCGAGGAACACGATGCCCATCGCCTCGAGATCGTGGCGAATATTGTGGTAGACGACCTCCGAGTCGTACTGGGCCGACACCCCGGCGAGGAACTTGCGTTCCGCCTCGGGGATGCCCAGCTTCTCGAAGGTGTCCTTGATCTCTTGCGGCACCTCGTCCCAGGTGCGCCCCTTCTCGTCCATCGGCCGCACGTAGTAGGTGATCTCGTCGAAGTTGAGGTGTGAGAGGTCGCCGCCCCACTTCGGCATCGGCTTCTGCTGGAAGATCTCGAGGCTTCTCAGGCGGAAGTCGCGCATCCAGTCCGGCTCGCCCTTCATCTCCGAGATCGCCTCGACCACCTTGCGCGTCAGGCCCTTCTCGGTGCGGAACACCGAGATGTCGCGCTCGTGGAACCCGTACTGGTATTCCTCGACGCCAGTGATGTCTGGCCTCTGGCTCACTTCGGATCTCCCCCTTCCGACTCCATCCGGTCGACCGCCTGCTGAAAGGCATTCATGATGAGCGTTGCGCACTTGACACGCGCCGGAAACTTGGAGACGCCCTCCAGGGCCTCCAGGTCACCAAGGACGCTCCTGTCTGCGTCCCTGCGCCGGAGAAGGTCCTTGAAGCTCTCCGCGATGCGCCGCGCTTCCTCCAGCTTCTTGCCGCGCACGCGGTCGACGAACATGGAGGCTGCCGCCATGCTGATCGAGCAGCCCTGTCCCTCGAATGCCACATCCCGCACGACGCCGTCCTCGTCGACCAGCACGTCGAGATGCAGCTCGTCGCCGCAGCTCGGATTGTGAAGGCCCACCGAGAGCGTCGGGTGCGCGAGATGCCCATGATGACGAGGGTTCTGGTAGTGGTCCATGACCACCTGGCGGTAGATGTCATCCAGCGACACGGCGGAAGAACTCCTTTGCGGCCGCGACGGCAGCCAGCAGCTGCTGCACGTCGTCGGCGTCATTGTAGAGATAGAAGGACGCCCGGGCTGTCGATGCGGCGCCGAGGCGACGCATCAGCGGCTGGCAGCAGTGGTGCCCTGCCCGCACGCAGACGCCGTCCGTGTCGAGCGCCGTGGCGACGTCGTGCGCATGCACGCCGTCGATGTTGAAGGTGACGACGCCGCTCTCGCGCCGCCCCCTTGGGCCGTAGACTGTCACTCCCTCGATGCGCCGCAGGCCATCCGCCGCCATGTTCGCAAGCTCGATATCACGGCGGTGGATCTCCTCGAGGCCCACATCCAGCAGGAAGCGCGCCGCGGCGCCCATGCCGACCGCACCGGCGACGTTCGGCGTACCGCCTTCGAAGCGCCAAGGCGCCTCCTTGAAAGTAGCAGAAGTGAGCGTGACCTCCTCGATCATCTCACCGCCGTAATAGACGGGAGGCATCTGCCGCAGGAGCTCCTTGCGGCCATAGAGCGCGCCGATCCCCGTCGGTCCGCACATCTTGTGGCCGGAGAAGGCGAGAAAGTCGATGTCGAGCTCCTTGACGTCGACGGGCATATGCGGCACAGATTGCGCGCCGTCCACGGCCAGGACGGCCCCTGCCGCATGGGCGACGGCGGCGATGCGCGCGATGTCCGTCACGGTGCCGAGCACATTGGAGACGTGGGCCAGGGCGACGACGCGGGTCCCCTGGTCGACCACGGCCGCCACCGCCTCCGGCGTAACCTGGCCGTCCTCGTCGAGCTCGACGAAGCGGAGCTCTGCACCGCGCTGGAGCGCGACCTGCTGCCACGGGAGGAGGTTCGAGTGGTGCTCCGCAGGGCTCGTCACGACATTCGTGCCCGGTCCCAGCACCACTTCGCCGTAGCTGCGAGCCAGCAGGTTGACAGACTCTGTCGTGCCGCGCGTGAAGATGATCTCCTCGGGCTCCGCGTGTACGAGCGCGGCCACGTCGGCCCGCGCGTCCTCATAATCCTGTGTGGCACGCGCCGCCAGGGCGTAGACCCCGCGGTAGACATTTGCGTTGTCCTCGACGTAGTAGCGCCGCACGGCGTCCAGTACCACCTGCGGCTTCTGCGCGGTGGCCGCGGAATCAACATAGCAGAGGCGCTTGCCGTTCTCGGTGCGCCCCAGCAAGGGAAATTCCGAACGCAGTACGGCCAGGTTCATAGCTCTACCTTCTCCTGGAAGATGTCAGCAATGCGCTCCCGGACGGAGTCGAGCGGGATGTCGTGGAGGAGGGAGGCGAGGAAGCCGGCGACGATGAGGCGTCTTGCCTCCACCGGCGCAATGCCCCGCGACTCCATATAGTAGATCTGCACCGGGTCGACGGGTCCGGCGGACGCAGCGTGCCCCGCACTCACTTCCCACTCGGAGATCTCGAGCTCGGGGATGAGGTCGGCGCGTGCCTCCTCCGACAGCATCAGGGTGTGCTCGTGCTGCCAGCCGCTTGCGCCCTTGGCGCTCTTGCGGATGACACTGTTCGCGTTGTAGACGGCCCTTGCCTTCCCCTGCAGCACGCCGCGCGCCTCGATGTCGCTCGTCGTGTGCTGGCCCTCATGCACCATGATGTGGGTGAAGTCGTAATGCTGGCGGCGGCCGCCGAAGAAGCTTGCCAGCACCCGGGCCTCCGCTCCGGTACCGCGCAGGTAGGTGCGGGTGTCCGCGACCGCGAGGCGTGCACCGACGTCGGCGAGAATCCACTGTAGCTTGGCGTCGCGACCCAGTTCGGCCCTGCGCGGCCAGTAGGTCTGCGTGCGACCGGGCAAGCGCTGGAACTCGGTGTAGTTCAGCGCGGCGTTTGCGCCGAGCACGATCTCCACGGCGCCGCGGACCGACGCCTCGGCACCGGGCTCGCCGCGCAGTTCGACGACCATGTCCGCCCGTGCACCTTCCTCCAGCACCACGAGCACGTGGGGCGCGTAAAGCACCCCGCCCTGAAGTTCGATCGATACTTGAAGCGGCTCCTTGAGCTCGACGCCCCGCCCCACCCGGCAGAAAACTCCGCCCGAGAACGTGGCGAGGTGAAGTGCGTGCAGCCGGCTCTCGCGTTCCGCGAAAAGCCGACCGAGATGCTTCTCCACTTCCGCGCGCCCCTGGCTGATCGCCACGCTCAGGTCGAGGACCTCGGCGCCGGCCGACAGGGACCCGACCGAGACCCGAGGCGCCTGCGCCAGGTCCGGTGTCACGAACCCGGCCGACTCGAGAGGGGTTTGCTTGGCGTGGGGCAGCGGCAGCTCGAGCGCCTCCCCGAGGGCGGCAAGGCGGCGCGCGACGAGCCAGGCCGGCTCGGCAGCCGCAAAGGTCGAGATCTGCTCGGGCGTCAGTTCCACGAGAGTGCCTGCCATCTCAGGCCTCCTCGGTAATGGGCTCGTCGATGCCGAGTTCCTGGCGCAGCCACTCATAGCCGCGCGCTTCAAGCTCCATGGCAAGCTCCGGACCGCCGGAGCGGACGATCCGGCCCTGCATCATGACGTGCACGTTCGTCGGGTTGATGTAGTTCAGAATGCGCTGGTAGTGGGTGATGATCAGCACGCCGAGGTCTTCCGAAAGCATCTGCGAGACGCCGCCCGCCACGAGCTTCACGGCATCGATGTCCAGACCGGAGTCGATCTCGTCGAGCACGGCGATGCGCGGGCGCAGCACGGCCATCTGCAGGATCTCGTTGCGCTTCTTCTCGCCGCCCGAGAATCCCTCGTTGACATAGCGCTCCGCAAAGCTCTGGTCGATCTGCAGGCTCTCCATCTTGGCCTTCAGCTCGCGGTGGAACTGCATCACCGGCACCGGGTCGCTCTCCGCACGCCTGGCGTTCAGGGCGGTGCGCATGAAGTTGGCGTTCGACACGCCCGAGATCTCGGCCGGATACTGCATCGCAAGGAAGAGGCCTGCCCTCGCCCGCTCATCCACGGACATGGCAAGCAGGTCCTGGCCATCCAAGGTGGCCTTGCCGCCCAGAACCTCGTAGCTCGGGTGTCCCATCAGGGCCGAGGCCATCGTGCTCTTGCCCGTGCCATTCGGGCCCATGACGGCGTGAACTTCGCCGCCGCGCACCGTGAGGTCGAGACCCTTGACGATCTCGCGCCCCTCGATGCCGACGCGCAGACCTTCAATAATCAATTCAGGTCGGGCCATGTCCAGGTCGCTCCCCTCGGGGTCACTAATCCCTACTCAAACAGTCATCTTTCGGACCCATCTTACACATGGCCTCTTGCTCTGTCAAACGGCCAGACGGCCACTTGGAAGGGGGCAATTGTTCATCCTGCGCGCCTTCCGCCGCCGAATGCGGCAGGCTGCCGACGCGGGCGAGATAGACGCCCGTCAGCGAGAGCGCGCCTCCCAGCCCCACCCATACCGTAAGCGGCGCGCCGAGCAGCCAGGCCGCCGCCAAGGCAGCAATCACGGGCTCCGCGTTCAAGTAGACCAGCACGCGGCTCGGCCCTAGTCTCCCCGTTGCACCCTGCCAGAACGTCAAACCAAAGACCGTGACCGGCAAGGCCGAGTAGAGCACTGCGAGCGTCGGCCAGCCGATCCGCGTCTGTCCCAGTCCCGTAATCGCCGCGGGTAGCAGCAAGGCGAGTCCGAACAGCGACTGCCACGACGTCACGGTAAGCGGCGGCAGGCGCCGGACGAGCGGCGCGGAGAGCACTCCGTAGACCGCCCAGAGCAAGGCGGCACCCAGGGCCGCCAGGTCGCCGAGCAGCGGATGCGGCGCCGCCGCCGCCGCGTGACCGCGGCCCGCCAGGACGACGATCGTCGCCCCGGCGATGCCGAGTGCCACGCCGAGCCAGTTGCCCGGCCGCAGACGATCCGCACCGCTGAGATGTCCCCAAACCGCGCCGATGGCCGGCGAGAGCGTCATCAGGACCGCCGCCGACGCGACATCCGTCCAGGCAATCGCGCTCGTGAACAGGTACTGATAGAGCGAGATGCCGATGAGACCGCTCACCGCGAGCGGCCAAAGATCGCTGCGGGCGACTTTCATGCCGCCCTGCCGCGCGGCCAGCAGCCAAAGCGCAGGAAAGGCGATGACGAACCGGAAGGCGGTGAAGACGGTCGGCGGCAAATCGCCGACGCCGATCTTCACCGCCAGGAAGTTGAGGCTCCAGATCAGGATCGTCAGCCAGAGGCCAGCCTCCTGCCAGAAGCCTCTACGCGCCATGTCTTAGAGGATGCCGATGGCGTGGCCCGCCTTCGCGAAGGCGTCCAGGGCCTGCTCGAGATCGTCCTTGGAATGGGCGGCAGACACGATGGTGCGCACGCGAGCCTGGCCGCGCGGCACGGTCGGGAAGGCGATGCCCTGCGCGAACACGCCGCTTTCGAACAGCCGGTCCGAGAACTCCATGGCCGCGCGCTCCTCGCCGATGATCACCGGGGTGATCGGCGTCTCCGACTTGCCGGTGTCGAAGCCCAGCGCCTTGAGTCCCTCCTTGAAGGTACGGGCGTTCTCCCACAGCCTGGCGATCAACTCCGGCTCCTGCTCCATGATGTTGATGGCCTCGATGGCTGCCGCCGTCACGGCGGGCGGGTGCGACGTGCTGAAGAGGAACGGCCGGCCGCGGTGGATCAGAAGGTCGACGAGGCCGCGCGTCGTAGCGACGTAGCCGCCGAGCACGCCGACCGCCTTTGAGAGGGTGCCAACCTGCACGTCGATCTGTCCCTGCAGGCCGAAGTGGTGGACGCTGCCCTGGCCGTTCTTGCCGAGCACGCCGGAGGAATGCGCGTCGTCGACGTAGCTGATGGCGTCATACTGCTTGCAGAGCCTGGCGATCTCGGGCAGCGGCGCGATGTCGCCATCCATGCTGAAGACGCCGTCCGTGATGACGAGCCGGCGGCGGTAGCCCCGGGTGTCCTTCAGCTGTTGCTCGAGCTCGGCCATGTTCTTGTGGGCGAAGCGCCGGATCTCGGCGCGCGTAAGACGGCAGCCGTCGATGATCGAAGCGTGGTTCAGGGCGTCGGAGATGATGACATCGCCCTCGCCCACCAGCACCGGGATCACACCGGAGTTGCAGGTGAAGCCGCTCTGGAACACGATGCAGGCCTCGGTGCCCTTGAACTTGGCGAGGCGGCGCTCGAGCTCCAGATGCATCTCCATGGTGCCGATGATGGTGCGCACCGCGGCCGTGCCGGCGCCCCAGCGCTCGGTGGCGGCGATCGCGGCCTTCTTCAGTCGGGGATCGTTCGCAAGGCCGAGGTAGTCGTTGGAGCTCATGTTGATGACGCTCTTGCCGTCGATCACGGCACGCGGGCCCTGGGGAGAACTCAGGACGCGCAGCGGGCGGAAAACGCCCTGGCGCTTCAGTTCATCGATCTCCTGCGCTACGAAATCGAGTGACATGTGGATGCTCCCTTCCGTCTCTTGTGAATCTCCGCCCCTGGGTGCTGCCTTGGTCTTCCCGACCGCCGCATGTCTACTGCCGCCTACGCCTCCTGCAATCTCTAACGCCGCCTCACGCCTCCGCGAGGTACCGGCGAAGGTCCCCGGATCCGATTCGCATGCCCACGAAGAAGGAGCCGAAGAGCGCGTATACGGCGCTCACCTCGTCGAAGCGCATCTCATAGATGATCTTCTTGAATTGCAGAGGATCGTCGGAAAAGAGATCGACGCCCCACTCCCAGTCGTCCAGGCCCATCGAGCCCGTGATGATCTGCCGCACCCGATCGGCGTAGCTGTGGCCGATGGTGCCGTGGCTGCGCATCAGGTCCCTGCGCGCCGCGGCGTCGAGCATGTACCAGTTGTGTGGCTCGCCGCGCAGCTTGCTCATCGGATAGAAGCAGACGTACCGGCTTTGGGGAAGATCGGGCTCAAGGCGTCGGCGAAGAGCCGCCTCGGCCTCCCGTAGGGCTTCCTCGGTGCGAGGCGCCGCGGTGTGCGTCGACAACTCGACGACGGAAAAGTAGGAATAGGCCGGTAAGAGGTAGCTGCCGATGGCGCTTTTCGCCCAGGCGTTCTCGACCGCGGCGAGCTCCTCAAGCGTCGGCCTGAAGTGCACGCCCATGAGATCGGCCTTGTGGCCGAGCAGCCAGTAGTGGCCGCTCGAGCCGAGGTGATCGGCCTCTTTCGCCTGCTCCCTCGCCATCAGCTCTTCGGCCTCGGCCAGCAGCGCGTCGCGACTGCCCGCCTGCAGCGCCTGCCAGCGTGGCCAGTCGACACGGTAGAGGCTATGCAGGCAGAACCAGCCGTCCAGCGTCTCCGGTGCCTTCGCCACCTTGATCTTCACCCCGTTCATTGTACATCTCGCCGCAAGCAGGTCAGCCTGCGGAAGGACCCTCATCCCTGGCCGATCGGTCGCCCCTGCAGGTACAGGCGGGCCGCCGTCCAAACCTTCAACGAAAGAAGGTGGCACCTCGCCATGCGCATTCTGGTGATCGGCGGATCCGGGCTGATCGGGCGTCAGCTCGTGCCGCATCTCCTGGCCCAGGGTCACGACGTTGTCGTGCTGTCGCGCGGCAACCGGACGATCGAAGGAGCGGGGGCGCAACATGTGCGCGCCGACCGCCGGGACGCCTTGGCCGTAAGCCGCGCGGTCGAGGGCACGTTCGACGCCCTGATCGACAATGTCGCCTATGCGCCGGAGGATGCAAGGTCTGTTCTCACAGCCCTCGAAGGCCGCATCGGACATTATGTGCTGACGAGCACCGCGTTTGTCCATCCCGCCCTGGACGCCGGACCCGCTGGGCCCTCCGCGCCGCTCAGGGAGCGAGACGCGCCACCCGCGACCCTCCCGGCGGACGGGCGGGATGCCTCGCCGCACGGCCGCTACGTCCAGGGCAAGCGGCTCCTGGAAGCACGGCTCTACGAGGATTGCCGGCAACTCGGCCTTCCGCTCACCATCGTGCGCCCGGCGCCCCAGATCATGGGTCCCTACACCGAGGACGGGCGCTTCGCCTGGTTCTGGCTGCGCGCGCAGGACGGAGGGCCGATCTGGCTTCCGACCGACGCGCGCCTGCACGCGGGTCCGTGCCAGGTCGCATTCTCGGGCGATGTCGCCCGCATCCTGGCGGCGGCCGCGGCCACCCCGCCGAGGACGTGCGCGGTCCACAACGCCGCGCAGCCGGAACTCTGGTCCTACGAGGAGTACCTTGGCCTCATGGCCGAGATCCTCGGCAGGACAGCGGACGTGCGTTACGCGACAAGAGACGCCCTGGACCGCTCACCGTTCGCGGTCGAGGGCGTCTACCGCCTGCCTCTGCCCTATCGCGTCGCGCTCGAAGTTTCCAGCGTGACCGACCGGCTCGCGTTCGCATGGACCCCGATGCGCACTTGGATGGCCCTGACCGGCGACTGGGTCAGCCGGTACTACGAAGACCGCCAGGAGCCCTGGTACCGCCTGCGGCCGCAGGAGCTCGCCTGGCCGGGACCCTGACCGGGCCACGGAGCCTTCGACACCACGGCGCGCTCAGGCGAGGGCATCCGCCCAGATCGACTGCAGGTCGGCGATGCTGCCGAAGCGCAGGCGCTCCGTCGGTTCGGGCCTGCCGCGCGGCGGCAGGACGAGGTGCACCGACATGCCCGCCGCGAGGGCGGGCATGTCCTGATCCTCGTCGTCCCCCACCATCAGGCACTCCTCAGCCGCCGCACCCACCGCGTCCGCCATCTCGAGGAAGTAGGAGCGGTGCGGCTTGGCGCTGCGGTTGTCCTCGAGGCAGGCGACGTGGTCGACCCAGTCGGTACGCACGCCCGCCCAGCGGAGGCGCTCCAGCATGACGTCGCGCGGGTAGATCGGCATCGTCGCGACGACCACCTTGAGTCCGCGCTCGTGCACGGCCTGGACCACTTTGGCGGCGCCCGCGATGGGCTTCGCCATCTCCTTGAGCCCGGGCAGGATCTCCTTGGACACACGATGGATGGAGCGCCAGAGCTCCGCCGGCGGCCGGTCCAGGGCGTCGCTCAATTTGCGCAGCAGGCAGACCTGGTTCGAATCCTCGTTCACCTCAGGAGCCAGCATGGCGTAGGTCGAGCCGGCCAGCACCGCCAGCCCGCGTTCCTTGTCCTCCGGCACCAGCCTCTCGGCGACCGACCGGGTGTACGTCTCGATGAAGTTGTCGACGTCGATGTCGAGCAGAGTTCCGTCGAGATCGAAGAGCACGGCGCGAATCATGGACGACCTCCTCGCAGGCAAGACTGGCGGCCCGCCGGCTGGCGAGCCTCCTTGCGGGCCGGGGCGGATCAGAAGTACTGCATCGGCTGATCGTTGAGGTCCGCGATGACCGTCTTCGTCTCGAGAAACGCCTCCACGCCCTCGGTGCCAAGGTCCCGCCCGTAGCCGCTCTGCTTGAACCCCCCAAAGGGTGCGGTGGGCGTGAGCACCTGGTAGGCGTTGAGCCAGATGGTGCCGGCGTCGAGCTGCTGCGAGAGCCGCAGAGCCCGGCGCACGTCCTGGGTCCAGACAGCGGCCGCAAGGCCGTACATGGTGCCGTTCGCGATCTTGAGGGCCTCTTCGTCGCGGTCGAAGGGGATGATCGCCGCCACCGGTCCGAAGATTTCCTCCTGGGCGATGCTCGACCCGGGATCGACGTCCCGGAACACGGTCGGCTGGAAGAAGTAGCCGCCCGCCTCCCACTGCTGCGCGCTACCGAGAACGGGCTTGAGGCCCGCCGCCACCGCCTTGCCGACGTAGCCAGCGACGCGTCCGTACTGCGCACGGCTGACCAGCGGGCCGAGGTCGGTCATCTGGTCTTCCGCGTCACCGACGATGAGGTCTCCGGCTCTTTGCGCCACCGCCTCGACGAAGCGGTCGTAGAGCGGCCGCTGCACCAGGATGCGGCTGCCCGCCTGGCAGACCTGTCCCGAGTTGAAGAAGATGCCGAAGAGAGCTCCCGAAACGGCATCGTCGAGGTTCGCGTCGGCGAAGACGATGTTGGGGGACTTGCCTCCCAGTTCGAGGGAAACGCGCTTGAGGCTCCTCGCCGCTTCGGCGGCGACGGCGCGACCCGTCTCCGTGTTGCCCGTCAGGGCAACCTTCGCCACCCGCGGATCGCGCACCAGCGCGGAACCGACGGCATCGCCGCCCGGCAACACGGAAAGCACGCCTTCCGGCAGTCCGGCCTCACGCGCGGCGTCGGCAAGCGCGAGCGCCACGAGCGGGGTCTCGGGCGCCGGCTTCAGGATCGCCGTCGCGCCCGCAGCGAGGCAGGCTGCCACCTTCCAGGCCGGCATCAGCAAGGGGAAGTTCCAGGGCGTGATCAGGGCGGCCACCCCGACCGGCTGCTTCTGCGTCCAGGTCATGTAGCGGGTTGTGGCGCCCTGCAGGCTGAAGGGCAGCGTCCGGCCGTGCACCAGCGTACCGGCCGCAGCGAAGAAGTCGAAGGCGTCGGCCGCCATCGGAATCTCGATGAAGCGGGCGGCGGAAAGTGGCATGCCGCTTTCGCGCGCCACGAGCCGCGCAAGCTCGATCGTGCGCTCGCGCAACTTGCTCGCGATGCCTGAAAGGATGCGCTGGCGTTCGAGGACGGGCAGGCTGCGCCAGACGCCTGCCTCGTGAGCCCCAAGCGCCACCCCGACCGCGGCGTCGACATCCGCCTCGCCGCTCTCCGCCACCTCCGTGAACGGTTCGCCCGTCGAGGGGTTGAGATCCGGCGAGACGGCGCCGCCCGACGCCGGACACCGTTCGCCGCCCAGCGAAAGGCGTCCGTCCAGGAGATCGGCCTTGATCTCCACGCTCAAGGCAGCACCAGATCCTCTCGCCCGAGGCTGCGGACGTGGCCCGGGTAGAGCGGGTAGATCTCGTCCAGACTCGGCAGCAGCTTCATGGCGCGCGAGAGCGGCCCCGTGGCGCGGATCTGCTGGCGCGAGAGCGCCTGCGCGAGGTCGAGCTGGCCTTGCCAGAAGCGGTTCGCGAGGTCCGCGGCCTGATCGAAGATCAGCGTGGCGTCGGGCTGGTCAGGTCCGATGACGACATGAAAGTCCTTGCCGGTCACCCCCGGATCTTCCGGAACCCAACTCACGAAGGCATCGGGATCGTGGAACTGGAAGCGCACGGTCCCCCCGACCTTGTGGATCAGGCTGGCCTGCGGCAGCGGGATCAGCGACTCGAAGAAGCTGCCGAGCACGCGGTAGAGTTCCTCGGTGTCTTGGAAGTAAGCGCCCACGACGTGTTCCTCCTGTTCTCAGCGGTCGTCGGAGATGCGCAGCAGCGGACGACCCGCCCTGCCATCGCGCATGGCAGCGAACGCCGAGTTGATCTCCTCGAGTTTGAAGGTCGGGCCAGCCAGGGCCGCAAGATCGAAGCTGCCCTGCCGGTAGGCCTCGAACAGCTCCGGCGCGTCGTCCGCCAGCACTCCGCCGCCGTACCAGGTGCCCGTGAGCGTCTTCTGCTGCGACGGGAAGGTGAAGGCGTTCAGCGCGACGTCCAGATGGGGCGGGCTCACGCCGACCACCACCGCTGTTCCGCCCGGCCTCAGAGCATTGAACGCCTGGGCGATCGTCTCCGGTGTCCCCACCACCTCGAACGCCTCGTCGACGCCGTAGCCACCGGTCAAGTCGAGGATGGTCTGCAGGGGATCCTGCACACCGACCTGCACGAGGTCGGTCGCTCCGTGCCGCTTCGCATCCTCGAGGCGCTCACGGGAGCGGTCGACCGCGATGATCCGCTCGGCACCATGCATGCGGGCCGCCATCACGACGCTCTGGCCGACGCCACCGACGCCGATCACCGCCACCTGGCCGCCTTTGGGCATGCGGGCGGCGTGGGCCACCGCGCCGTAGCCAGTCGTCGCGCTGCAGCCGATCAGGGCCGCCAGCTCCAGCGGGATGTCGTCCGGCACCGGCACGACGCCCGCCGCCGGCACCAAGGCATACTGCGCGAACGCGCCCACGAGACTCATGACATGGAGCTCCTCGCCCTGCCGGCGGACAGCTTGCCGGCCGCGCCAGAGCGTCCCCTTTTCCGCCGCCTTCTTGGTCGTCTCGCACATTCCGGTCCAGCCTTGCCGGCAGGGAACGCACTCCTTACACTCGGGCAGCCAGGACAGCACCACCCGGTCGCCGGCCGCGATTCCCCCGACATCGGGACCCACCGCCGCAACGACACCTGCGCCCTCGTGTCCCAGGACCATCGGCACGGGCAAGGGCAGGTCACCCGTGATCACATGTTCATCCGTGTGGCAGATCCCGGCGACCGCGATGCGCACCAGCACCTCTCCCGGCCCGGGCTCGTCCACCTCAACTTCCTCGATCCGCAGCGGCTCCTCGTAATCCCAAAGCACAGCCGCCAGCGCCTTTGGCACCTGCCAGCACTTCCTTCCGGCTACTTCAGGCCATGGGAACGCGGGAGACGATCCTGCCGTCGACGCGCTCCATGATGTCGTCGAGGTCGCGCCCGGTGATCGTCAGTCCATGGTTCTTGAGACCGACCACCGCCCGGGACGGATCGTCGGCCTCGCGCACCGCCTGCGCTACGGCCTCCGCAAGCTCGATCGTGCCGCAGGGGTAGTTGATCTCGGTGGAGCGCACGCCGTCCATCCAGGCGTGCACATGGATGATGGCCCCTACTGTCGGGTGCTCACGGTAGATGATGTGGTGCTCGATGGCGTCCACGGACACCCGGTGCCCCTTCATCCAGGAGGCCTGGGAGAGGCGCATCGCCTTGATCTCCGGGTCGAACGTCTTGACCATCTGCACGTCCTTGCCGACCTCGCGCAGGTTGGACTTGTCCACCCCGCTCGCGGACATCCAGAAGCGGCTGCGGTCATGGCGCGTGCTCAGGTTGCCGTAGGATAGGCCGCCAAGCTGGAACAGCCGGTGCACATGGCGGTACTCCTCCGGCGGCAGGATCTCCTCGATCGGAAACGGCGTAGGCAGCACGCCCCAGCCGTCCAGGGTGCGGCCGGCCCGGTACAGCTGGTCGATCGCGTCGCCCCCGCCCCAGAGCTCTTCCTCGAGGTCGGAGTCGAAGACGTTGTCCACGATCAGATGCGACTGCGCGAGCGGCGTCAGCCTGTCGACCAGCTCCTGCATGTGCCTATCCGATTCGTACGGCGCCTTGGTCTCGTAGTAGCCGCGTTCGAGCGTGACGAAGTACGTCCGCGGATCGCGCTCGTCGCCGACGACGGCGATCAGCAGGTTGCCGAGGGAGCGGATCATCCATGCGTAAGCCCCGCGCAGGATGTCCTCGGGACTCTCCGGTAGGCGCAGGAGAGCGACGATATAGGTCGCCTGTGCCCGCCGCCGAAAGGGCCGCGGCTTGTCCGGGTCGACAAAGGAAAGGATCAGCTTTGCCTGTTCTGGAGACGTCTGCGTATGCCCGGCCGTCGTGAGTGCCTGCGAGAACCTGTTGGCAAACCCCTGCATGCAAGCGTCTGCCGGAGATCCGAAGAAACTGAAGTCCAACGATGTACCCCCTTCCGGCGCCTCCCCACGCACGTGCCTTGCGCGCCGGCCGGCCTGGCTGGCGCCGGGCCGGGCGATGCCGCCCGGATCGACGTGGAAAAGGACGGCACGCAAAACATTGTGCGGGCCGCCCAAAGCGCGCGGAGGGGGAGTTGCCTCGACTCTACATATGCTTGGTCATGGTGCGCCATGCGCACCGTGTCATTTTGCAGCCCTAGGCAGGGAACAGGACGCAGGCGGTTCGGGCGGTCCCATAAGCGCAGCGTCTGCCCGCCAAGCCACCCGGGCGGAAGTGTCCTGGGGGCCATGCTGAATTCATGGGCTTTGGCAAACCCGGAGTCGTCCGATTTTGGCAACAGCATAGCTGGTACCTCCGCATCGGAACAAAGAATCTCGGTGAACCCCTGCGCGGCGCTTCACCGAGATGGCACTTCGTCCCATGGGGGGAGAGACCCTGTGTCCATTTGTACCTATCGCAGGCAGCTCAGGACGCAGGCGATCGTGTCCAGAGTCCCCTCGCCAGAATGAGGCGCGTGTTTGCCGGCCTCGTGTCGACGGGCCTGCGCGACCCTCGCTCAGAGTCCGGCAAGGAAGGGGTTTTCGGCCCGCTCGCGGCCGATCGTCGTCGCAGGGCCATGGCCTGGATGCACCCGCGTGGCGTCCCCCAGCCCGAGCAGCTGCGCGAGGGAACGGTAGATGGCTTCGGCGTCGCCGCCCTCGAGATCGGTGCGGCCGATCGAGTCGTAGAAGAGGCAGTCGCCCGCGAAGAGATCATCGCCGATCCGGAAGGCGAGGTGCCCTGGCGTATGACCGGGCACCGAGAGGACTTCGATCTCGAGCCCGCAGAGGTCGAGCTTCTCGCCGCCCCGGAGCAGATGGTCAGGCTGCGGCACGGGATAGCTCTCGCCCAGAAACTCGCCGGTCGCGTACGGCAGATCGGCCTCAGGATAGTAGAGCGGGCACCCGAGCATTCCGCGGAGCACCTCGGCTCCCAGCATGTGGTCACCGTGGCCGTGCGTGATCAGGATGGCGTCGATATGCAGGCCCAGCGAACGCGCCTTGGCTGCGATCGCCTCAGGCAGGTAGCCCGCGTCGATCAGCAATGCGTGCGCAGGATCCTGCCACACGAGATAGCAGTTCGTCGAAAACGGGCCGAAGGTCGCGTTGCGGATCTCCAACTTGCGGCTCCCTCCCATCAGGAAACGGACAGTCCTCGCCTACGGCTCCCGCGAACGGCTGGCGTGCGAATCGATGAGAATGGTCACGGGCCCATCGTTCTCCGAGAGAAAGCGCATGTCCGCCCCGAAGATGCCGCGTTCGGCCGTGCCGAAGCGGGTCAGAAACTCTTGCCACATCGCCTCTGCGGCGTCGGGTGGCAGGGCTGGACCGAAGTCCGGTCGGTGACCGCGGGCGACATCGCCGTAGAGCGTGAACTGCGGTACCAGCAGATGCGGCAGTCCGAGGTCATCGGCGCTGTGGCGGAGCCTCCCCGTCTCGTCGGCAAAGATGCGCAGGGCGTGCAGCTTGCGCACCATCCAGTCGAGGTCCGCGGGCCGGTCCTCCCGGCCCAAACCTACAAGCGCCGCCTGGCCAGGACCGATGGCAGCTACCGTCTCGCCACCGACGCGCACCTCCGCTTTCGCGACGCGCATGGCCACCGCACGCAAGCCGATTCCTCCCATCCGACGGGGCATCGAAACGCAGGCGTCCCTGGCAGGCATGATACCACCCGAATGCGGCCCAGCGGTGCAGAAGGCAGCATGGAACCAATGGTGCCGATAGGCGGTTGGCCGGGGACAATGACGACGAACGCAGCGCTGAAGGTCAGAACCGCCGTGATCGTCAGCCACAAGTGCGCGTGATGACCCGCGACGCAGATGACGCCCGCGCAGGGCACGGTGCGCCCCAAGCCGTGCGCAGTTCGGTGCGGTCCCACATCCCTCCCATGGATGCAGCTCCAAAAGGCATGAAGAAAATGGACCTGGCAGGAGCCGTGATCCAGAGAATGGAATCCCCACCCTGCATGTGGCGTTCTGCCAGGAAAGGGTGCCGCTCGATGATCCGACCGCGCTCCCTTGCGCGTCTCGTCACCTCTCTTGTCCCGCTCTCCCTGCTGCTGACGGTCGGCTGCTCCCTGGGACCGAGCCGGACGCTGCCCGGCGGACTCGCCATCGCCAGGGCTCCCGCCGGCAGGGCGGACGGCACGCCAGTCTCGCTCTCCCTGGTTCCTGTGCCCAAGGCGTACCGGCGCAACGTGCCGGGGGGCGTCCACCTCTACAGCCTCGTCTAGTGGAGCCGCGGCCTGCGCTGCCAGGCCTACCTCTCCGCGCCCGGCGGGGAGCGCGCCTACCCGCTTCTCCTCGAGCTGCACGGCGGGACCTTTATGTCCGAGTTGCTGCACTGGAGCGGATTCCCGGTGATCACGCCACCTGTCGCAGCCGAGTTCTCGCTGCGTGCGGCAATCGTGTTCTCCCCGAACTACGGCGGGTACGGTCCGAGCCAGGGCACCGTGGGAGACGGCCATGACGACTACGTCGACGTGGTGAACGGCCTCAAGGCCCTGCGACAGATCTCGGGGCTGCGCGTCAAGGCGCGCGACACCTTTCTCTTCGGCGTCTCCCAGGGTGGATTCGTCGCGCTGCTGCTGGCGGCGGACAACCCGCAGGTCAAGGCTGTAGAGCTCGAGAGCCCATGGCCCGGCGCCACCGAGGCGTTGGCCTGGCTCGAAGCCCAGCGCCTCGGCAGCTTGAACACGGGCCTTCTGGCGGATATGGACTACCTGACGACGGCCTGCGGGCCGCAGCTCACGTCCACCTGGTGCCGGCGGAACTCCGCCCCCTTGCGGGAGGTCCACGCCCCCATCCTGCTCCTCGGCGGTACCAGCGATCCGATCATCACGCCCGGCATGCTGCGGGCGACGTACAGAGATCTGCACCGCTACAATCCACACGTGCAGTTGGTGTTCATTCCTGGCGGACACGCACCGACCACCCCGCAGGCCGGGAAGGTCGAGCAGGAGTGGTTCGCGCGACACGGGCTGCGCATGTACTAGGTTCTACGGGAGGAACCCTTTGCTCTGCGCGTACGCCTTCGGTGAACCCCGCCTCAGCCGGGGTCCAGCGGCGAGGCGGAGTTCACCGAAGGCGTACGAAGAAGGAGCGCCGTCATGGCGCTCCGTTTGCTCGGGGGACCTCTTCTCAAAGTTCCGGCCCGCCGTCCCGCTTCGACCGCCTCGAAGGAGGCGGCGCAGCGAGCAGACCTGGCAACTTCTTCGGCCCGAAGTCGGCCTGGATCGAGTTCAGGACGCGCTCCTTCCCGTCAGGCGTGCCATTCCGTCTCGCTGAGCCGCTTTTCAAGGTTGTCCTGGTGCCAGTCGCGCACGCACGATCGCACGGCAGAACCTGCGGTCCTTCTCCCTGTTGGCGAGGTATCTCGCGATCAGGAGGTCATGCGGTTCCAGGCAGTAGGCGCGCACACCGCGGCGTCTCTACTGTCCTAACAGGGATGAGCATATCTTCGCTGTCCGCTGCGCGTGCGCTCGGGCGCGTCGATCCGCCCCTCCGCCTCCCAGCGCCGAAGCGTCTCCGCCTGACAACCTAATTCCAGCTATATCTGGACTCGAGCGGATTTCACCTCGGATCGCAACCCTTGATTACGTTCACGCAGCAGTTTCAACCCTCGCTTATCTCGATGCTTTCCTTCCAGGAGGCGATAAGCACCTGCACCTTGACCGGGTGATGGCCGTCACGATCTTACGTCTTGCCCCGCCGCATCATGGGTGCATGGTTCCTACCGAGGAGGCGCTCTGATGCCCCTGTCGCCCTACGCGGACGCGCCCTTCATCGTTATCTGGGAGACGACGCGCGCCTGCGACCTCGCCTGCAAGCACTGCCGCGCCGCGGCGATCCCGATGCGCAACCCGGAAGAGCTCAGCACCGCTGATGCCAAGCGGCTGATCGACGACGTCGCGGCCATGCGACCGCAGCCAAACTTCGTCCTCTCGGGCGGCGACCCGATGAAGCGGCCGGATCTCGAGGAGATCATCCGCTACGCGGCCAAGGAGCGCGGCGTGCGCATCTCCATCACGCCGTCCGCGACGCCGCTCGTGACGCCCGAGCGCATCAGGGCCTGCGCCGAGGCTGGCCTCGCCCGCTGGGCCTTCTCGATCGACGGTGCGACGGCGGAGGCCCACGACTTCTTCCGCGGCCAGGAGGGGTCGTTCGCCATTACCCTCAAGGCGGTCTCGGAACTGAAAGAGCTGTCGCTGCCGCTGCAGGTCAACACGACCGTCTCGCGCTACAACAAGGATTCCCTGCCCGAGATCGGCCGCCTCGTGGAGCAGCTCGGTGCAGTGCTCTGGAGCGTCTTCTTCCTTGTCCCTGTCGGCCGTGGCCGCGCGGACGACGCGCTCGGCCCATACGAGACCGAGGCTGTGCTAGCCTGGCTCGAGGAGTTCGCCCGCTCGTCCGCCTGTGACGTCAAGACGACCGAAGCCCCGCAGTGGCGGCGTGTGCTGCGCCAGCGCAGAGGCCCCACGTCTTCGGCGGCCGGCATGTCTCCTGACCGCATCGGTCGCGCGCCGCGTCCGGTCACCGACGGCGACGGCTTCATCTTCGTCAGCCACAAGGGCGACGTCTATCCGAGCGGCTTCCTGCCGCTCGAGCTCGGCAACGTGCGCCAGACCCCGCTCTCCGAGATCTACCGAAGCTCGGAGGTGCTGCTCGCTCTCCGCGACCGCAGCCGCCTGCGCGGCAAGTGCCGCATCTGCGAGTTCCGCGAGATCTGCGGCGGCTCGCGCAGCCGCGCCCACGCCATCACGGGCGACTACCTCGAGAGCGATCCCTACTGCCCCCACCAGCCGGATCCGGCGGCGGGCTACCGCCGGGTGCGCGCCGACGCCCGCGAGCAGCGGGACGCGGCCCTCGCACCGCGCTAGGCCGTCAGGACTCGAACTCTCCCTCGAGGACGTCCCGCAGCACCGGCACCTGGCAACGCGTGAGGTCGCGGGCCGCGGTGAGGAGCGCGACGGGCCGCCCCTCGCCGAGACGCCTCAACTCCTCGAGCGCGTCGCTGGCGGGCGGGCGCCTGAGTTCCCCGAGATAACGACGGCGAAACTCCCCCTGCTCCTCTGGGTTGGCGTGGTACCAGTTGCGCAGGTCACGGGAAGGTGCGGCCTCCTTGAGCCAGACATTCCACGGCGCGCCCTCCTTGCGGACACCGCGCGGCCAGAGCCGATCCACCAGGATACGCAAGGCGCCCAGGGGCGTCTCGTCGTAGATGCGGCCGATCAGGATCACCATAGGGTCTTCCCCCTTGACGGCGAATGATCTTGAGAAGTGAGGTGCAGCGCCTGCCGGCGGCTGCACCTCCATCATCTTTCTCTTGTGCCGGGCGGTCGGGTCGCGCATCACATGCAGCGGCAGGGCCCCGGCCGGCGATCTAGGCCCGCTTGGCCGAGACGACCCGCTCGACCGAATAGACGTCTGGCAGATGGCGCAGCCGCTCGATGATGCCACGCAGCTCGCCCAGGTGATGGATCTCCATGACCACCTGCACGAGCGCTGTGCGGTTGCGATAGCCCCGGGCGCGCGCCGACAGGATGTTGAGCCTCGTCTCCGCGACGGCCTGCGCCACGTCCGCAAGGAGACCGGCGCGGTCCAGGGCGTGCACCTCGATCTCGACGGGGTAGTTCTGCTGCAGTCCCTGGTCCCACGTCACTTCGACGATGCGGTCCTGCTCCGAGAGGAGCGCCTTGGCGTTCGGGCATTCGGCCCGGTGCACCGTCACTCCCTTGCCGCGCGTCACGTAGCCGATGATCGGATCGCCCGGCACGGGCGTGCAGCAGCGGGAGAAGCGCACCAGGAGGTTGTCCGCTCCCCGCACGCGCACGCCGTTCATCGGCTTGCCATAGTCCGCGAACGCCTGCTTGTCTTCCTCCGGGACGCTGAGCGGCGGCTCCGGCAGCCTGTCTTTGAGCCGCGTCACCACCTGTGGCGCCGATAGGCCCCCGTAGCCGACGGCCGCGAAAAGATCGTCCACCCCGCCGTAGTGCAGGCGCCTTGCCATGTCGTCGAGCCACTCGGACTTCAGCAGGTCCGCGGGATCCAGGTTGACGCGCCTCGTCTCGCGCTCGACCATGTCGCGCCCCAGCTTGGCATTCTCCTCACGGTTCTTGGCCTTGAACCAGGAGCGGATGCGAGAGCGCGCCGAGGAGGTCTGCACGAACTGCAGCCAGTCGAGCGACGGGCCCTGGCTCGACTTCGACGTCAGGATCTCGACGATGTCGCCGTTCTCCAGCTTGTGGTCGAGCGGCATGATACGCCCGTTGATCCGGGCTCCGACGCAGTGGTGGCCGATGTCGGTGTGGATGCGGTAGGCGAAGTCGACGGGCGTGGCGCCAGCCGGCAGGTTGTGCACCTGGCCCTTCGGCGTGAAGACGAACACCTCGTCGGCGAACAGGTCGATCTTCAGGGTTTCGAGGAACTCGCGCGCATCGCGCAGGTCTCCCTGCCACTCGAGCAGCTGGCGCAGCCAGCCGAGCTTCTGGTCGAAGCTCGGGTCGGACCGCCCCTCCTTGTAGACCCAGTGCGCCGCGATGCCGAACTCCGCCGTGCGGTGCATCTCCTGCGTGCGGATCTGCACCTCCACCGGTAGCCCCCCGGGCCCCACCACCGTCGTGTGCAGGCTCTGGTAGAGGTTCGGCTTCGGCATGGCGATATAGTCCTTGAAGCGGCCGGGGATCGGCGTGTACATGGTATGGACGATGCCGAGCACGCCGTAGCAGTCCTTCACCGAATCGACGATGACGCGCAGGGCGACGAGGTCGTAGATCTCCGTGAAGTCCTTGCCCTGCTTCATCTTGTTGTAGATGCTGTAAAAGCTC
>JAJYSZ010000091.1 GCA_021793315.1 Bacillota bacterium
GCTGGTCTCCGCGGACGGCCGCACGTACTTCCAGCGCACGCCGCTCACGGGTCGTGCGCATGAGGCTTTCGCCGCCGTCGGCATGCGCCCGCCGGCGAGGCTGCTCGAAGAGCTGCCAAGCCACCAATAACAGGCAGATTCGTAGTGCCAAGGCTTTCTTGCTATGCCCTGAAACCTGCGCCCAGGGCGTTTTTCACAAAGTCACAGCGCAAAGTCGAGTCGGTCACCCACTCGTCGTTGAAGAAAATGAGGTACTCGGCCATGTCAGTCCTCCTCTGGTCCCGCGATCGCGCGGACCTGCACGGGAGCGTGGGGGAGCGGGCATGCGACTCGCAGCGGATCGTGGGGGCTCGCTGGCAGGCCCGGGCGATACTGGCGGTAACTGTGAACTTTATTGAAAGCGCGGATCTCTGTTGACCAGCGGGACACCTTTTTGTCGGCCCCCACAGGACCTGCGGGTGACACTTGAAGCGATAATCGTGGTTCGTACAACCACGGTAAGGAATGTTCTCTTAACGATCGCAGGATCCGCCAAGGGGGCGTGACAAGTGATTGCACCCGAGGTTGGGAGGTGGCGCCGAGAGGTAGTCGCTCAGGTTGAAGAGCAGAACCGAACCGAACCGACACTGCAGAAGGCGATTGAGATTCGCGCCGCGCATCGTCCGGAGCTTCCCATGCGCGGCGCGGATCTCTATTGCTCAGCGGGAAACACTTTTGTCCGCTCACAAAACGACTGAGGTGAGGGAATAAGACTCACGACCGCCTCAGCCCCGAACGCGCCTAGAATCGAGGCTATAGAAACGAGCGAGGGACATTAAAAGATCGGACTAGGCCAACTACAGTTCTTGCAGCAGGGCATGCGATTGCAATAAAAGACCCGACTGAGCTTGAAACCCGTCTGTCTAGAGTGGACTGGAGCATGTCATCGGCGAAGGTGGCGTCGATGCGTCTAGACAAGAGGAGGGATTTACAGTTGCCATGATCACTGGCGCGTTCATGAGTCGGACCCCGTTGGCGTTGCATCGTCTGGCTTTCGAGTGTTGTTGGCATCACCGTGTGCCTCATGGCCATTCAATCGGCTTCGGAAGGCGCTGTCAAGTTCAGTGTATTCGAAGCGTTTGCCGCTGTGGGGCTTAGGCCGCCGGCAAAGGTGCTCGCAGGGCCGAGCAGTGATCCAAAGCTCCACCAGCAACAGGAAGATGTAGTGCCAAGCACTCTCTTCTAACGTCCGAAACCCGCTCTACGAGCGGGTTTCGCTGTAGGTGGCGTTCAAAGTCCAGTCTGGGCTTATGTCAAAATCACTGATCTAGCACAGGGAACGTGGACTATACCTCCTTTAGAGCACCGTCTCCATCCAGAATCTGCTGCAACTCAGCCTCAACCTCATGGGCGATGATTTCGCGGACAGCGGGAGGGGGGTTAATGCGTAACATCATGGTGAATACCGTAGGAATGCGGTGACCGGAATTGTGAATCACTTGGTTCAGGAAGAAGCGCATGCGACGACGACTGTAAGCCAAGTCATCTTCCAAAACGTTCGCGAGTGTACCCACAACTAGGGGATAGTGTTGCCGATGGTTTCTGAGCCAGGCGAACAGGTTTCGGTCGGGAAGAGTCCGCGCGATACTCGTAAAGGTAACCCGTACTGGTCGACCAGCTTGCGAAAGCAGACGAATCGCAGCGTCTTGGACCATTCCCGCCATTTGAGCGTCTAGAACTTGCCGGTTCGCCTGAGATACGCGTGCTGCCTGTATCTGCTGCCTTAGCCATTCTGGATCGTGCGTGTAAAGCCAGCTGTAGAGGCTGTGCGCGATATGGAGGGCCTTAGTGGGTGCTGCAGAAGGGTTGGCGGCGCTGAACTCCAACCAGGCTTGCCGTGCGTCAGCAAGAACGTTCTCCTTACTACCACCAATGACATTCCAGTTTCGGTTGCGTACCGGTGGAAGTTGTTCAGCTAACCACGCTCGATCATGGTCGCGTAGCCAGTCGTACAAACGCGGTTCCAGAGTCTTCAGATGACTCCGGCTGGCCTCTGAGTGGCTTGCAAGCAGCGCTAGGAATGCTTCTCGGGCTAGGCAGAGAGCATCAGGATTCACCCTGCGGACACGCTGTGGCCACCACGTAGGAAGATCCAAGCCGTGGTTACGGATTTGCCGCATTAGTCTGACGCGATCCCAACCAAGTTCTGCGCTGATGGAGGCTATGGATCTTGGAGGTCCTTCAAGGATCTCCTTCAGACTATGTGACAAGAGGTCGCCCACCTCAACGGTTATAACATGCCCTGCACGACTGACCGAATAGGCGTAACCACAATAAGGGTAGCGGAAGAAGACGGTGCCGTTTCGCGTACTCTCGGATGCCGGGATGCAGAGCTTACGGAAACTAGGACAGATCCGATTCCGGCATGGCCAGGGCCCAGCTTGGCGTTCTTGAGCTGTGGAACTCTTCGTGTCGTCCGAAAGTAACCGGTCTAAGGTGACCCCTAGGAACATGGCCATAAGAATATGATGCAATGGTGGTCGGTAGATATACCCGTTCCATACCATGCGCTTGAACCAATGCCGTTCGTCAATATGGCAGCGATATGGATCTTCAAGGGCATCGAAATATTGCAAGAAAGCCTGAAATGAGTCGTCTTGCCGAACGAATGTGCTGTTTGCCCATCCGCCCTCGCGTAGAAGTGCACGATATGTTTGACTTAGTTCAGGGCCTTGCGGACGTGTTTCGGGATGCTGGAGCAGCCACGCACTGTTTCGAGCAATGCCGAGCAGCAACTGTCCCTGTCGGCTCTGTTCGTCGACTGGTCGTCGCGACTCAGGAAGTTGCCGTCGCAAGCTAGAAAACAACTCTCTGACTGTCCCCTTTTGTCTTTGAGGTCCGGGCTCCAAGTAAACTGCGTGGTTGGGACATACAAAAACGCCAGGCAGCTGATGAACCCGATGCCAATAGGGTTCGCCAAACTTGATGGTGTCTGACTGCATACAATCCGGACAGTACTGCCACGTTTGACGCCATACGCGGCCGGACCCGCCGATGTGAGTCATCGTAGTCTGCCTTGCCCCATCTCCAGCCATCGTGTCGACATAACTCTTGACGGTGCGGAGATCCACGAATGGAGCGATGTAAGGCAGCAGCGTTGTCGTCCAGATGATGCTCTCGCTTGAATAGCGGTGCCCCGGCGGCAACGCACTGAGTATCCGTTCGATCCGAGTGGGCCACAGGGTCCAGCCAAACCGCTGGTGATCGTTCAAGTCCTTGGCCATGTCGTACGACGAAATACCTGTGTAGTCTTGGTACCGTGCCAAGACGCTGTAGAGTATTTCGTCAGGGTACGGATCCGGGAAGTACGCAATCATCCCAGCCTCCCGCCTTTCGTCACGTGCCTCGTTTCACAGTGGTTGAGGGTCGAACTCGAGCTTCGCGGTAGAGGACTGACTCTGCTGCGTCAGGTGGTACCCTATCGCGGGCCCACGCAAGCCGCCGCTCCACCCATGCGTAGCGCGGCTCAGTGGCTCGGGCCAGGGCCTCGTGAGTCAGCGGAAGCTGTGTGCGGTGGGCCCTGATGAGGCTTGAGTGGCCTGTGCGCCTTGCCAACAGTTCGCGGGTCATCCGTACGGGCCGGCCCGGGGTCGACGTGAGGAGTTCGGCTTGTCTCTCCACGGCGCGTGCCAAGGCACGGTCGCGCTCCGACCAGTCAATTAGCCGTCTTCCTTGGACGCGACGTGGTGCAGGAACCTGCGCCAGGAGCCATTCGCGATCGTGGCGGTACAACCAGGTGTAAAGACCAGACGCGCGGCGTCTGAGTGCGGTGCGGCCAACGCTGGGATTCTGCGATGCGAGATCGAGCCAGGCTCGGCGGTGGCGACGGAGTTCGCTCGAGCGCACCTTGCCCTGCCCCGATCCGTGCGGCTTTGACTCCGCGGTCAGAGGCGCGAGCTGAAGTGTGCAGGAAAGTAATGTACCGACCTCAACTCTGACCGGACTTGCAGTCCTTTGGGATGCGACGGCGGTGCGGTCGTTTGCCAGGAACGTAAGGATGTCCACTCCCAGAAAGTGAAGCAGCAGAAGGTGATGCAGAGGATGCTGCGCCACGCGGGGCTTGCGTACCAGTCGGGCAAGCCAGTTATCCTGGCTCGGCGCCAGGTCGCCACCGATAGAGCTAAGGAGATCCTTTCCCCCGACTGCGGGAACGAATGACTCTACCAGACTGCTCATGCGAATTCGCCCCGCAGGCGTTGCGTATCCCTGCTGTTGTAGGATGTTGAAATAGCGTTCGCGCAAGGCGTTGAGGCCTGGCGGCTGTCCACGCCAGTTCAAGAGCGTCGCGCTGCTGCTGGCGATGCTGGAGAGGACGTCAGAATGCGGCAATTCGGTACCCTTGCGCGCGACCTGTGTCCTTGCAGAATCGGGAATTAGTTCGTAGACGTAGCGGTTATAGGGGTCCACGACCCGCGTTCCCCCGGACTCCAGCTGCACATCGTGTCGTTCACAGACGAGAACTCCTGGCAACTGGTGGACTCGATGCCAGTACGGCTCGCCGAACTGGGCAACGTCCGCCCTCACGCACGCGGGACAGTAGCGGAGAACCGCAGGCCTCGCAACGCCGCTGGCGACTACTCCGACGACCACGGCGATGCCATCGCCGCTGTCGGACAACATCATGCGGCGTACACGCCTTTCGCGCGACGGTGGTAGGAACGGCGCGTAGTACGGCAAGAGCGTGTGTGCGTCGATGAACTCGTCCGCTGTGTGCACGCAATCCGGGGGGAGCGCACGAACGAGCGCTCCCAAGTGCGCCGGCAGATCCATGATCGCCGTGCTGCCATCTAGAAGTTCTGAGGCGAGCTGCTTCCAGCTGTAGATACCGCTCCATGCCCTGTAGCGCGCGATGATGGAAGCCAGGAGCTCGTCGGGATACCCGTCGGGGAACGCAGCGATCACAGGGTCTCCTCGCCGATGCCGATGAGCTTGCGGAACTCCGCCTCTGTCGTGGCGATGCCGGCATCGTGGAGATCGCCGAGTGGCGATCTGCCCGCAGCGACAGCGGCCGAGCTGATTTGAGGAATGCTCCCTGCAGCGTACTCTTGCGGACCCGCAGCTCTCTTGCGACGGGTGCGACGTGCGCTGTCCGCAGCTACTGCGTTCGGAGCGTCGCTCCCCACGCCATCTCCGCTGACTAGGTCACCGGAAGGCCTCGATGGGTTCGGCTCTGCGCCGGACTTCTGCTCTTGCCCCTCCTGCGGAGCGCCGGGGTTGGGGCTTGCCTCCACCAAGGGCACCGAATTCTTCAGGTCGTCCAGCGCGCGTGCGAGGTAGTCGTCCCAGTCCCGAACATCTACGTCTTCGAACTTCGCTAGGGTCTCGATGTCGTGTGTGGCCAGCGCCCGGCGCACCTGCTTCGTGAGCTGAAACTCGTCCCGCGCCACGCTGCGGATTGCGGTGGACGTCAGCTTCTCGTACTTGTTGACGATCGCCCACATCTGCGCAAGGAAAAACGCCTTTACCACAAAATCCGTGACTCCGCCCGAGACGTCCCAGATGCACTCCTTCAAAGCGGGTGTCAGCGGGGTGAACGTGCGCGTGTACTGATACCGCCACACCTCAGTCAAGAAGTAATCGAAGACGTCACGCCTGAGAGACTGGAAATGAAGCTCGCCGTGGCCCGAAGCACGCCGACCGGGCGTCAGCTCCTCCGAGAAATACTTGGCGGATTTGTAGGTGCCAACAAACACTACGGGGACTCCCAAGTTGTCGGTGAGCGCCGTGAGGAAGTTCATGAGCTGATGGGCACCACCGCTACTGGCCTCGGATATGTTCTGAAGCTCGTCTATGACCAGCAGTCCGAGCCCCACGCGTCGCGCATGAGCCGCCATCTGGATCATGAGGTTCTTGGCGTCCCCCATCCGCGAACGTGTCCACAGATGGTACTCGTTGGTCCCCAAGACCGCGTCTGCTTCCTCGAAGTACTTCAGGCACAGACCCTTCGCGCTGGCGTCGTGCGGAAGACTTACCACCAGCCAAACGAGCTGCTGTCTGGTCAGCGGCCGGTCGCGGTACATCGAGTGGATGATCCGCTGCGGGTACATGGGGAGGACTTCCTCCAAGCCGGTGGTCTTGCCGGCACCGCTCCAGCCAAGCACGACGAAGCTGCGGGGCTGGCATTGATCCCTGCGCGGCGGCGTGGACCTCGACGAGGGCAAGAGGTTTGGCGGCTGTGAGAGCTGGGCGACGAACCCAGGATCCAAGGGGTTTCTCCCGACATAGCCGTCTCGTAGAGCGCGGCTGACGCGGGCTTCGAAGTCGAGGTGGAACGTCAGCGGCAGGCGGAAGCGTGTGGCCTGGTAGATGTGGTGCAGGCGGATCTCGGGTGGATCACCGCAGTGCGCGGGATCGTACGGCGGCAGATTGCGGATGTGATCGCTGACCTGCTGCTCCGTGTTGATGTCGGGCAGCGCCTCGATATACGGGTTGCCGCGGTAGTTCGGCACAGGCACATCGCCGTACTCGGCCCGCGCCGTCACGCCTCTAATCATGCCTGCGCCTCGAGGCTGGTGGACTGGGAGCGCAGAATCTCAAGCCGCGGGCTTGCGGGAACATAGTCGTCAGAGGTCTCGACCTCTGGTGGGGTCGCGGAGCCGGACTGCGGATGCGTCAGGTTGTCGAGCTCCTTCTGCTCCTGCAGCTTGCGGTCGGGGCGCGGGCGGAACCTCAGGGTCTTCGGGAGCCGTCCGTGCGCCTTGATATCGTCCCGGTATTCCTTGTCGGCTTTCCCAATGGTCACTTGCTGAGCGCGAAGGAGCCTAGCCCTTGCGATCAGGAGGGTCAACCTGGCCTGTGCGTCTCGCTGGGCATGCCAGTGCAAACGTTCCGCGACTTCGTCGATGTGGAGGCCCTTGTACTTCTTGGCGTCCTCTGGGTGTAGGGTTGCGGCCTCGAACCTCTGTCCGTCGCTGTGCAGCACGTACGCCTCGTCGACGCGGGTCTCGTTGACACTCAATACCAGGTGCCTGCTCTTGCCCTTGCGCCGGATGAACCAGGACTCGTCGAGCCCTTGCGGCACCACGTATCGCAGTCCCAGTGGCCCGTGGATGCCGTCGCGGTCGACGCGTGCGTCCATCGACGGCATGAGGACTCGGCGGACGTAGTCCTCATCGCGCCACTTCGGCTGCCCAGACCAGTTGTCCACGCTCCATCTCCAGATGGATAGCGGGTACGGCTCGACTGCGTCCGCGATCATCTCGGGCGTGAGCACCTTCCTTGCGTCCAGACGGTGGCAGTTGTTGTAGTAAATGATGATCCGTGCGAGTTCCCTGGCTACCTCTGCGAGTGTGAGGCGGGCTCGCTCTCGGGAGTCCTGCTCGCCTCTTTCCTTCGGCCCGCGTTTGGCCCCAGGCAGCGAGTGGACGCCGAGCCGATTGATCAGCGCGAACCTGCTCTCGACAACTCCCTTCCAGTCCGGCCGGAATGGCGGGTTCTGGGAGATCTGAACGTCGAGGCTGCGTATCGCGAGTTTGGCCAACTCCTCCTGCAGACCGCGGTCGGCGAGAAGGTAGTGCGGCAGGGAGGGGTCAGGCCAGGCCTCGTCTGTGCATGGGAGCCCCAGACGCTCGCAAAGGGCCGCCTTCGGCGTGACGAGCGAGCAGATCAAGTCGCGCGTCCCTTGACGGCCCAGCCCCTGGATTCTCAGCGCGAACCCCACCACGGCCCGACTGGTGTGGTCCGTGGCGATCCAGGCGCTTGGTCGGCCAAGCACGAGCTGGCGGTTGTCGGGGTCTACCACATCCACATCCAACGGCGTAGAGTCGATTTGGTACTCGTAGCCGGCGCCATGCACTCGCTCGGAGGAGTCGCCAAGACGCGGGCGGTCGCGCAGATTATAGCGGTGGACGCCAGCCTGGGCCACCCTGTTCTCCTTTGTGTCCTTCTCTCGCTGGTACTGGTACCGGAACTGGTGGAACGTGGGGATGCTGTTCTTCGCGCCGAAAACCGGTTCGCCTCGGTCGTCTACCCCCTCGGCGAAGAAGAAGCCGACCGTGGCAGCGTGCGCCATCGGTAGCGTCATCGGGTTCGAGCAGAAGACGAACGTCTTGAGACCCAGGCGGATCTTTCTGAGCAGTTCTTCGCCGCGAATGGGCGGCGCATCCTCAGGGTGTTCCCGGGCTGTGCGGCTGGCACGGCCCCGCCGATTGGGAGCGGGTTTGCCTTTGCCGCCTTGGCGCGCTAGACCCAGGACCAACGCTTCCCGCCCTGCCTGCCAATTGACGCGAAAGTATCCAAGAACCGTGGCCGGCGTCAGGTGTTCGTGGTGCATGTGCTTGGCTAGCGACAACGCGTCAGCGGCGATGCTCTCGATGATGCTCCATCGGGATGCGGGGTACAGCATACGGTCGTCCTGGGCGTACGGCTCGATGAGGGCCGATGCCGCGTCGCGCCGCCGGCGCTGTGCCTCGCTAAGGCTGGCCTCCGGTACGACGCGCGTGGAGAACGGGTCGGACTGTAGCACCTGCGTTGTGCCCGCCGCGATGGAGTTGTCAAGCGCCGCGATATCCGTCCAGGTGGGAAGCGCCCGTCGGTCCAGGTTGCCATGGTCGTCGAAGACGTTGATCATGCACACGCGTCCTCCAGCGCCGTCAACCCGCAGCAGCCTGCTCACCTGCGCTGCCCCTTCAGCGTTGAGCGTCCTCAGGCACTGACCCTCCATCAATCTCATCGGACAGCCTCCCATCATCAATGGGGGAAAGTTGGTAGCCGAGCAGCTGCAGAGGCTCGGTGGGCTGGAAACCGGCTTCCATGTCGATGGTCCACTGGCGGGTCGCGATCAGGTGCTTGGCCACCTTGAGCGCCGATCCACCCGGGTAGCCCAAGCGCTCGTCGATGTCGCGGGCGAGGGCGTTCAGCGGCGCACCGGGAGACCCCAAGACACTCTCGGTGAAGGGTTCTGCGATGCGCCGAATGTCTAGTGCCGTCAGGGGAGCCATGCTGGTGATCGCTCGCAGCCCATGGACAGCTTGTACCGTTCCGGCCAAGCGCAAAGGGATGTCTCTATCGCATAGGAGGAGCCACGGTGTCTTCCGGAACTCCCAGTAGCGCCTTTCGATCTCGAGCAGTTCCGCAACACGCCCTTTGGATAGTGCCTGCTCCTCCTTCACCTGGATCGCGAGTTCGCTCGTTATCCCATCCCGCCTGATGGTGACGAGAAAGTCGGACGTCATCACCCACGGCCCCCTCTCCCCGTTGGTCACAAGCACGGTAGGGTGCTCGAGCCCTAGATCGGTCGCCACCGCCTGCGTTGTCTCCAGGTTGAGCGGGTACTGTTCGCGGATGTCCACGACCATCGGCGACCACTCGAGCACGTGGAAGCTCATGAGCTCATGGCCAGAGAGAAGATGATGCTCCCTGTCGGTTTTCCAGCCCCGCGGTCGATGCACCGATGACGGGACCTCTCGCGTCAGGTGCCACGGCACGTAGTCGCTACCCGACCCTCGGCCGCGGCCCTGCGCTATGCGCCGCTCGATCCAACCGGGTCTCATTGGTCGCATCGGGAGCCCTCCTTCGCCGAACCTAGTTATTGCCTATCACTAGACCCTATACACAGTCAAGCCGATGGCTCGCCGACCTGCTCAGTCAGCGACGGGCGGGGAAGGCCTTGTGAGGATGTTCGGCGAACTCTACAATGCCTATGGAGGAAGCAGGATGGCGCGACTTGTGAGCCCGCACTTGAGGTGGTACCTCTTGCGCTCGCGGGCAGATGCCGGGATAAGCCAGGCGAAGTTAGCTAAGCTGGCTGGCACGGACGTCATGACGATCTCGCGTATTGAGCGAGGTCTTAATCATCCACGGACGTCTCTGTGTCTCCGACTGGCCCACTACTTGCGCCTGGCGGACACTGCCTTGCTGACATTATCTGGTTGGCTGGGCACCCCTGCCGACTGGGTCGGCTATGCCCTGGACGCCTCAACGCCGGCCGATGGCGCCCAAGCGAGTGCCGACTACAAGCGTGCATTCCGGCTACTGCTCGTAGGCAATTTCCTTGTTGTTCACTCGATGGAGGAGAAGCAGAACCTCAACATTCGCATCCGTGAAGTTCTAGGTGTTGGGCAGACACTGGATTCATCAGACCTCGACCAAGTCGAGAGCGTAATACAACAGTTGATGGCCATCTGCGACAAACGCGAGTGTCTATGGTCGTGCATCATGTCGGAGCAGGATATCATGGACGCCGCCAAGGGAATTGGCGAACTGTTATCCTCGCTCACACCGGGGGCGTTCCTTGCTTTGGTGCTGGCCAATAACGGCCACCCAGACGAGATTCTCACTCTCTTGGGTGTCCTGCGTGACCGTCTCGACGTGGTTTCAATCGAACAGAGGGCTTTGTGGGAGACGACTGCCGACCGGCTTGCAGAAGACGTTACCTTTCAGGGGCCCGACGTCTTAGTAAGCGCCATTCTGCAGGGCACGTTCGACGGCGTGTGGGAGGTATACAGGCGACGGCTGGCCGCAAAGTCCCGGTCACCTGAGGAGGCTCATCGTCGTTCTGGGCGCCGGCGCACGCAACATGGACCGGTCTTAGAAAGTACTGCTGACGACTGGCTCTTGCATCTGCCAAAGTCCTGGTCCTCAGACGCGATCTTGGAGGTGCTGAACATGGCTCAGCAGATCGGGAGTCGGCTACTCCGGGAGTAGGACGAAACGCTGGCGTGGGTTCGGTGCGCCTCCGAGCACGATGCCGACCCGTTCAATGCGGGGATAACTGCCGCGAACACCAAGCCCGATCAGCAATACGGTTGCGACCGACACGGACAGCCAGGCGGGTACGCCGAAGAGCTCCCCGACGCCGGCGATCCCAGCGAACTCCGTGACCAGGGCGTCGATGTGGGGCTGCCCCTCACCAGCGACCGCACACCGGCTAGCGTCCCAAACAGCGACGCACGGGCAGGGCGTCGTTGCTGCGCCTTGCCCGTGTGTTGATTATTGCGCCGACTTTCTCAGTCCTTCACGATGAGTGTTCCGATCATGTAGCCGGGCTGCCCCATGGACCATTCACCGTTGGGAAGGTCGCAGGGCTTGATGCATTGGAACGTGTAGTGGCCAGGCTTCTTGGGCGCGGTGAAAGCGATCACCGTCGTCGAGGCCTGACCGGTCTTCGCACTCGGGGCGAACGTCACGTTGACTCCGAGCGCTGCGCTCGTGAAGCTGTGCGGCATGTTGTCGTAGTTGTAGACGGTCAGCTGCACCTTCTTGCCAGCTGCCACCGTCAGCGTCGACGGGCTGTAGGCGTCATGCAGCTTGCTGTCAGACCCGAGCTTGAACCCCGGGAGCACGTCCATCGCCAAGTAGGCGGTGGGCGTGGTCGTGATCCGCGCTGCAGCGCTTGCGGCACTCGAAGCCGGTTGCTGACCGCAGCCCGCAGCACCCAGGGCGACAATCGCGATTGCTATCGCGCTGGCGAAACCAAGAGTTGTGCGACGTGCCATATCCGTATACCCCCCAGCGGTAGTCTGAGTGGAGCATAACTACATGGCTTCGGCAAAATGAAAGGGGACCAGTTTCGGACCGGTGGCCACGCAATTGGGAACCGGCCCGTGCGGCCGCGGCCAAGTAAAAGGGGACCACCGCCCCAACTCCTTCCTGT
>JAJYSZ010000092.1 GCA_021793315.1 Bacillota bacterium
TCGGCTACGCAGACCTTTCTGACTTCTTCTACGTCTGGCTGCGACGCTCACTCAAGGACATCCACCCTGACCTCTTTTCGACCCTTCTCGTGCCGAAGGCCAACGAGCTCGTGGCAACGCCCTACCGTTTCGGTGGCAGCCGCGATGCCGCTCGCACGCATTTCGAAGAGGGGCTCCATGAGGCCTTCGTGCGCTTGCGCGAGGCTTCGCACCCTGATTTTCCGCTCACCATCTACTACGCCTTCAAGCAATCCGAGGACGAAGGGGACGAGGACGGCGAGGATCTCGGCACCGCCTCGACCGGTTGGGAGACCATGCTCGAAGGCCTGATCCAGGCGTGCTTCTCAATTGTCGGCACCTGGCCGGTTCGAACCGAGAATAGTTCGCGTCAACGCGCTCAGGGTAGCAACGCTCTAGCCTCCTCGGTCGTGCTGGTCTGCCGGCCACGCCCCGAAGACGCCCAGCAGATCCGCCGCCGAGACTTCCAGGACCGCCTGCATGAGGAGCTGCCGCCTGCCCTCAGGACTCTGCAGCAGGGCGGCATCGCCCCTGTGGACCTCGCCCAATCCGCGATCGGCCCCGGCATGGCGATCTTCTCCCGCTACCGCCGTGTGCTCGAGGCCGACGGCAGCGCCATGCCGGTGCGCACCGCGCTCCTCCTGATCAACCAGGTCCTCGACACCTTCTTTGCCGAGCAGGAGGGCGAGTTCGACCAGGAGACGCGCTGGGCCTTGAGCTGGTTCGAGCAGCAAGGCTGCAGGGAGGGTCCCTACGGCGACGCCGAAAGTCTCTCGAAGGCCAAGGACGTCGGCCTTGGGCGCCTCGTCGAGCGCGGCGTCCTCTCCGCGCAGGCCGGCAAGGTGCGCCTCCTCAGGCCGCAGGAGATCCTCGGCACGAATCCCTCATCCCACCCCACGGCCTGGGAGGCGGTGCAGCACCTCGCAGGTGCCATCGCCTCGGGCGAGGAGGCGGCAGCCGACGCCTACCAGAAGCTCGGCGCTGCCGCCTCGGACCTCGCCCGTGACCTCGCCTACCGGCTCTACGCCCTCTGCGAACGTCAGGGCTGGGCAGAGGAGGCTCTCCCTTACAACATGCTCGTCTCCTCCTGGCGCGGCATCACCGCCCTCGTCGAGCAGCGGCGCAGGCGCCGCGACGATGGCCTGCGCCAGGGCAAGATCGCGCCCTGACCCCAGCCGCCTTCCTTCGCACGTCTTGGAGGTGACGATCCTTGGCCCAGTCCAATTACGAGCGCATCGGCAAGGGCCTCGAACTCCTGCGCGACGGCCTCGGCCCCTTCGTGCAGCGCGAGCTCGAGGGCGTCTACAAGGGCAACTGGCAGGAAGAAGCCCAGAAGTCCTTGCGCCGCGACCAGGAGTGGCGGCCCCAGACCGGCGAGCAGAACCTCGACGTCCAGGCGCAGCTTCTGCTCATCACGAACCTCTGGCACGAGGTCTTCAAGAAGACCCTTGGCCAGGCCGAGCGCAACCTCGTCTTCGAGCTGCGCACCGTGCGCAACCGCTGGGCGCACCAGGAGGCCTTCTCGACCGACGACACCCTGCGCGCCCTGGACAGCATGGCGCGCCTTCTCGAGGCGGCAAGCGCCCCCTCGCAGCCCCTGCGCGACATGCACCGCGAACTTTTGCGCCAGGTCTTCGACCAGGAGGCGCGGCAGGTCACGCGGCGTGCGGCCCAGGAAGCAACAAAGGGCGAGCCGACGGGCGCCCTGCCGCCCTGGCGCGACGTCATCGCGCCGCACCCCGACGTCGCCCAGGGCACCTACCTCAACGCCGAGTTCGCCGCCGACCTCGTGCAGGTGCACGAAGGCACCGCGACCGAGGAGTACGGCGACCCGCAGGAGTTCTTCCGCCGTACCTTCCTCACGGAGGGCCTGCGCTACCTCCTCGCGGCGGCGCTCGAGCGTCTCACCAGCCAGGGCGGCGATCCCGTCGTCGAGCTGCAGACGAACTTCGGCGGCGGCAAGACGCACTCCATGCTCGCCCTCTACCACCTCTTCTCGGGCACGCCCGCAACGAGCCTCCTGGGCGTCGAGGAACTGCTGCAGGAGACCGGCGTCGACGCCCCGCCCAAGGCCCACCGCGCCGTGCTCGTCGGCACGAACCTCTCGCCCGGCCAGAGCCAGCTCAAGACCGACGGCACCAGGGTGCACACCCTCTGGGGCGAGCTCGCCTGGCAGCTCGGCGGCAAGGAAGGCTACGCCATGGTCGCCGAGGCCGACCAGAGCGGCATGAGCCCCGGCTCGCAGGTGCTGCGTGAACTCTTCGCCGCCTACTCGCCCGCCCTCATCCTGATCGACGAGTGGGTGCGCTACGTCGCCCCGACCTACAACCGCACGGACCTTCCCGGCGGCTCCTTCGACGCCCAGATCACTTTCGCGCAGTCCCTTACCGAGGCCGCGACGCAGAGCCCGAGGACCCTGCTCGTCGCGAGCATCCCCTCCTCCGACATCGAGATGGGCGGCGAAGGCGGCGTCGTCGCGCTCGAGCGCCTCAAGCACGTCTTCGGCCGCGTCGAGTCCCCCTGGCGCCCCGCCACCCCCGAGGAGGGCTTCGAGATCGTGCGCCGCCGGCTCTTCCTGCCGCTGGCGGGGCCTGAGTCCTACAAGCTGCGCGATGCGGTCTGCGACGCCTTCGCCCGCCACTACCGCGAGAGCCCCGAGGACTTCCCGCGCGAGGCCGTGCAGCCCGGCTACCGAGACCGCCTGCAGCGCGCATACCCGATCCACCCGGACCTCTTTGACCGCCTCTACGGCAGTTGGTCCGCGATCGACAAGTTCCAGCGCACGCGCGGCGTCCTGCGCCTCATGGCGACCGTGATCCACGCCCTCTGGGAGCAGGGGGACAAGAGCCTGCTCATCCTGCCGTCCTTCGTGCCGATCGGCGACGCCTTCGTGCAGCGCGAGCTGACGCGCTACCTTCCCGACAACTGGACACCCGTGATCGAGCGCGACGTGGACGGGCCCGCGTCGCTCCCGCTGCGCCTCGACGGCGAGAACAAGGCTTTCGGCCGCTACTCCGCCGCCCGCCGCGTGACGCGCACGATCTACCTCGGCACTGCGCCGCTCACCCAGGCCGCCAATCGCGGCATCGACGAGCGCGAGGTGAAGCTCGGCTGCGTGCAGCCGGGGGAGAGCGGGCCCGTGTTCGGCGACGCCCTGCGCCGCCTGGTCGACCAGGCCACCTACCTCTACCCCGGCGAGGGCCGCTACTGGTTCTCGCCCCAGCCGAGCGTCAACCGCCTGGCGCAGGACCGCGCGGCGCAGATCGAGACCTATCTCGTCGAGCAGGAGCTCAAGGAGCGCCTGCAGCGGGACAAGGCGCGCGGCATCTTCAAGGCGGTCCACGTCTTCCCCGAAGCCCCGGACCGCGTGCCCGACGAGGAAGAGGCGCGTCTCGTCGTCCTGCGCCCCATGGCGACGCACTCCGCCCACGATCAGGAGAGCCCGGCGCTCCAGGCTGCACAGGACATCCTCGAACACGTGGGGTCGGGTGCTCGCTACCGGCGCAACCAGCTCATCTTCCTCGCCGCCGAACACGCGCGCTGGGCCGAGCTCGAGCCGGCGGTGCAGACGTATTTAGCCTGGAAGTACATCGCCGACCACCAGGACGCCCTGAACCTCGACACGACACAGCGCCACCAGGCGGCCGCCCAGTTCAAGTCCTCAAGCGAGACAGTGGACCTGCGCATCAAGGAGACCTTCTGCTGGCTACTTTCCCCGAGCCAGAAGGACGTGACGCAGGACATCTCCTGGCAGGAGCAGCGGCTCGGCGGCGACGAGGAAGTCATCTTCCGCGCCTCGCGCAAGGCGAAGAGCATGGAGTGGCTCTACGACCATATGGGCGGTGCTATCCTGCGCCTGACGCTCGACGAGCACATCTGGTCCGATCGCCCGCACGTCGGGCTCCAAGACCTCTGGGGCTACTGCACGAACTACCTCTACATGCCGCGCCTGCAGAGTTCGGACGTGCTCCTTGGCGCCGTGCGCGATGGCCTCTCGCAGCTATTCAAGGACGAGACCTTCGCCTACGCCGACCGCTTCGACGAGAGCCAGGGGCGCTACGTCGGCTTGCGGCTCGACCGCCCTGAGAGCGTCCAACTGACTAGGTCCGCCGTACTGGTGAAGCCGGACGTCGCCTACGCCCAACTGGGACGCGAGCAGGTGAAGCCCCCGGAGTCGGACCGGGCCGAGAGCGGTGAAGGGACTGAGCGGCAGAAACCGTCTGGGGATGGCACAGGCCCGGAGCCGCCCAAGCCACCGGTGCGAGCGCATCCGAAGCGGTTCCACGCCGCGACCCGCGTCGACGCCATGCGCCTTTTGCGCGACGTCGGGCAGATCCAGGACGAGATCGTGCAGCACCTCACAGCTCTCGTCGGCGCCGAGGTTGAGGTGACGGTCGAGATCCACGCGCGCATCCCGGACGGGGTTCCTGAAGCCACGGAGCGGAGTGTGAGCGAGAACTGCCGGACGCTGCGCTTCCAGCACGCTGCATTTGAGGACGAATAGTTTAGGATCGCCTGGCGCCAGGGCCGAGCAAGGCTTGGCAGAGAAGGGGGTGAAGACGCATCATACTCGGAGATCCACCGCCTGGTGGTCGCCGGCTTGCGCGGCGCTACCGCCGTTCCAGGATGTATGGATTGTGGCGGAAATGGCGCGGGGAGTACGCGTATTATTGGACCCGCCCGCTAGCGGCGGCCCTGGTTATTCCTGCACTCTTCATCGTGCTAACCATCTTGCGCGGAGGCTCGCGCTTTCTCTGGTGGTCCATGAGTTTGTCGGCGGCTGTGTTGGGTCTCGCAGGCTCGCTGCTTCTCTTCTTTGGTAAACCTTTGTCCGTTCCAGGGACCGACCGTGACGGCCAACTGCTGCAGGCTCTTGCCGACGAGGGCCCGTCCGGCATCGCTCGAATGCGGCGCCTCGAAGGCCGTTCACGCTGGGGACTTGCGCTTATAAGTTCCAGTTTTCTGATGGAGTGTATCCGGCTCCTCTATCTCCGACCATAGCGTCGGCCCGTACCGCCTTGGTTTCGCGATCGGAGGGTTCGCACCATAAAGAAATCCTTTAGGCGCACCCAGTTCAGACGAGAAGAGCCGCTCCCGAGCGGGTTCGTCATCCGCGGAAAGGCGGCCCCATTTCGGCGCACTCTGATGACGTGGAGGATGCTTCCGCCCGCCGCCCGCGTTGACACCCCCTCAGCGACGCGGGGCTCTCAATCTACGGCGCGAGCATCGTGTGTCATAAGCCTGTTCCGGTAAAATGCAAAGTGTTTTCGGGCGTCCAGGTCGCACCTCCGTCTTTTGTGCTGTACCAGACACCCGTAAGGGACGGACCTACTTGCAGGCGCATCCATCCCACTGAGAGCGAGACGAAGTCAATCTGCTGAGGGCTGTAGCGCAGAAGTACACTCGCCAAGATAGGGCTCGGCCCACGACTGCTCCATGTCTTGCCGCCGTCCACCGTAACGTGGACTTCACCATCCCTAGTAACAGCTACAGCCGTGAGAGCGTTCAAAATCTCAACATCGCCAACTGAAGGGACCATGAACGATGTCGAGCGTGTCGTCCATGTGGAACCCCCGTCAGTAGACGCAATGAGTTCAAGGGAGGTCTGGGTGGCAGACGATTGGCCACCCAACGGTGTCTGCGGAGCCCAAGTCAACGCGTTCGCGCCATTCAATACCGGCGCGGTTATGATCTGCACACCAGTCGGGAATGACCTGACCGGATTCCAGGTCGCGCCACCATCATTCGTTACGTAGAGTGGGTGCACGCTGTCGAACGAGGCCAGGAAACCGGTTGTCGCGCTTGAGAAAGCGAAGTCGCCGGCGCTCGGCAACGTGCTCGTTACGAGGTGCCAGGTCAGTCCGCCGTCTGTTGTCGCGAACAGCGACGCTGGCGTCCCGGGCCCTTGTCCCGGTCCCTGTGGTGGATTGCCCGGCGATCCCTCTTCCCACCAGCCGTCTTTCGCGTTCTCAAAGTACAAAGTGCTGAATCCGCCTGCTCCCACGTGCGTTGCCACCGCAGGGCCGTGATCCCATGCACGACCGCCATTATGTGTCACATAGACGGTCGTAGGCTGGCCCGCGCCCTGCACCATCGCCAGCCAGGCTGTTTGACCGTCGAGGGCATAGAACAAAGGGGTTCCCTGCGAGGACGGCATCACCTTGGTCCATGTGAAGCCGCCGTCAGTGGTGTGAACCAACGCAAGCTCATCGCGTGGCTTCAGAACAAATGCCCACCCTGTGTTAGGTGTGATCATGTCCACTGAGTACAATGGACTCGATTGATCACTCGGTGATGTTGAACCTTTCGTTTCTTCGGATGACGTAGTTGCTATCTTCGTTCTGTTAGCGTGGTGGTGAGTTGTTGCGGCCGTAGGTGAACCACAGCCAGCCACCACGATACCGATCAACATTGTGACGGCTACAACCAGTTTGCTCTTCATTTCTTCCTCCAAGCTATACCGCAAGCCATTTGCGGACCTCCATAACGATCTCGCTGCTTTCGTCCAATATCAATCGCGAATTACGTCACCGCCAGATTATCGCGTTGGGCCGCCGCCAGAGATAGGCACCCTCAACGTACAGAAGTGCTGCGAGTCAAGCAATAGGCTCACCGCGAATCGTAGCGAGAGTCTAACCCAGATAAGGCTCCACTAAAATTTCCCCGATCCTTCGTCCCCCCTTGCCAAAGGGAACGCGTTAGAGGTTGATACCTTACCGACTGCCATCAGTACCTTGTGGACCAAAAGAGGGGGGACGGTAATCACGCCCCCCCAAGTTAGTCACGTGCAAGAGAGCTACTGGCCGAATCTCCACGCATCGGTCGCTAGGTTGAACGTCACTGTCTGACCAGCGTTTGACGTCATTGTGACGACGCCATCCTGTGAGCTGACACTTGTGATGGTGAGTTGGCCAACGTTCTGCGGGCTCGTGAATAGGTGATCGTAGGCGCCGCTTCCATCGATCTCCCAGGTACCCAGTTGCGCTGAACCCGAGCTCGATCCCGGCAAAGTGAACACGTACAGGTAGTTCCAGAACTGCCCATCGTGAACCGACCCGGCTTGCCACATAGAGTTCGCCCCGTAGAAGGGGAGACCAGGCTTAGGGTCCATGTCCTGAACTTGAATCTGGCGAACGGCGATGTTCATTTGGGGTTCGCCGCTTGGCAAGAGCGGAGGAGATGGCGGCGCTAGGTCAACTTGCGGGGCCTTGGGAAAGCTCGTTGATGCTGACAGGCCTGCGCTTAACGTTTGCAGCACCTGCTGCTGCTTAAGCGTGGCGTTCTGTGCCGACGATGGCGTAGCGGCGTGAGAGATGTTCAAGGCCAATGTCATCGCGGCCACACCAACTGCGATCGCACCGACGGCAGAACCGACCAGCCACTTCTTCAAGATGGTCACTCCTTCTTAGGACCTACTGCTAAATCGAGTTTGACGCCGCGCCAACATCATTCGGAATGGCATTGTTGAGGGTCTGCCATGATTGCAGCCAAGTGTAACTGCCGCCATAACCGTTTTCAGACGTCACGCCACCAAACCATAGGCTTGGATAGCTTGCCTGCAGCTGCTGCCATCCAATTTGGTTGCCGCTATAGTAGATCTCAGGGTACGAGATTCCGGCCCAGAATCCCCAAGCCAGATCGTACACCTCAGCGTTAGTCCAGTACGGTGCTCCCAGCCCCTGGTATGCTGCTTGATCACCGAAGTCTGCAACGTAGTAGTAGTTCCCACTCTTGGTCGCAAACGCGTTGTAATAGTACGTTTCCCAAGTCTCAGCGTCTGATCCGTAAGAGTACCACGTCGTCCCGTTACTGTAAGTGTACGTCCAGTCCTCGAAGTCGTTTGCTCCCTCGATCGTCGTGTAGCCGTATGGAGTAAGGCTATCAACCACATTGGCCCACTCCGTGCCAGCACTGGCCCACAGAGACGACCCAGTCGCCCACCCGACATTGTCGTTAGACACGCCAAAAGCAATTATAGTGGGCGTGGTGTGACCCGCAGAGTAGCCAGAAATGAATGACTGAGCCACACTTGATGCCCACGAGTCCGGCTCGAGTGTTCCTCCCTCGTCTACTTCCCAGACATTGTTCGTACTATCATAGACTTGTCGGTGATAGTCTACGATGATAATGCTGCATGAGGACGGACTACCCGCTGAAGCTAGGTATCCTTCCTCGTAGGCCTTAGGTACGTATCTACCCAAGAACTGCACCGTCGTGTTCCAGTCACTTGAGACATAGTACGAGGTGCTGGTCGCTGTTGGAGAGCCCGATGAACAACCCGTGCCACTTACGAAGTCCGGGCTTCGGCCCGATTGCGCAAACGCAACTCCCGTGGCCGTTGAGAAGACTAGAGCAAGCGTACCAAGCCAAAGCGTCAGGCGAGTAAGTGCGCGAATCATTAGTACCTCCACTTCCTTTGCCTTAGTTCAACCGACCCCTGTCACAGTTAGCGTGCCGGGTCCTCCGGGTCCGTTGGCTGTTCCGATTGTGGCGCCTCCGCTTACGGTCAACCCCGCTTGCACGTACCCACCAGAAAGTGCTGACGGTTGGGTTAGCAGAAGGGCACCAAGAGCGGCGATGACCCACACCCTCAGGAGCAGGCGCACATCCTACCTCCTCTTCCTTCGGCGATTCCCTAACAACTGGGAAGCATGAGGTATCATTGGAGGTAGCAGCAACCGTCAATGCCTACAGGTTTTGTGACGTGGGAGGGTCGTCATGTTCGGTGACCTGCTGCGACAGCGTCGCATTGAGTCCGGTGGGAAGATCTCTCAACTCGCAGCTGCCGCGGGGCTTTCGAGACAGCATCTGTCAGAGGTTGAAGCCGGCAAGCGGCAGGTCGGAATCAAGACCTTTCTTCGGCTTGCAGATTTAGTGACGGTTCCGTCTACAGCGTGGGTTGGTGCTTTCCTGGACAACGAGACACGGCTGCTTCCCTTGCTTCACGTGGCTGGCTACCTGATCGATAGGGGCGATTATGTAAGCGCACAACTCGTCCTGGAACGCATACGCTCAATGCCGAACACGAGCAGACGATATCAAGGACACGTGTACCACCAAATGGGGCGTTACCTATTTGAGACCGGCCATCAGCGCCCGGCCTTGCGCTGGTTACGCTCGGCCTATCGTGCGGCAGCACGGTCGTCTGATCCCCATGCACGCGCTGTCGCCGCCTACAATCTCGGACTAAGTCTTATGAGCGCGCGGTACCTAGCGAGGAGTTTAGCCGCATTCGATCAAGCCAACATCATGTTTAGAGAGTCAGGCCGTTTAGACAAAACTGGGTACGCACGCCTACACAAGGCGAACCTGCTGACTGAACTAGGTTCTTTCCGCGAAGCCCTTTCGGAATATAGAAGGGCGGCGTTTGCGTTACGCAACGAAGCCTGGTCATTTGACTGTAAACTGGGTGAGGCAATCTGTCTCTGGCAGCTGAATTCTCCGGCGGCGGGATTGCGCAAGCTCCTAACACTGACTAACCGTAATCTGGATTCCAATAGATGCGCAAAGCTTCACCACAATTTAGGGGTTCTGTATCGACACCTCGGAGACTTGGAGCGTTCGCGCCACCATCTGCAAGAGGCATTACAATACGATGGGAGGAGCCCTGCTTCCTGTGCTGCAACCTTGGCAGAGCTGTGCCTAAACCAAGTTCTCAGCGGTCTAGATGCTGAAGCACTGCACACGAAGGATCGCTTTGACGCATTGCTTGGGCCCAAGGAGCCTCAGGACGTGCTCACATTGGCAATCCTATCAAAAGTTCTGGGCACGCCGTCACCAGATGGAATACCCACAGTAGGTTGCCATGACGATTATGAGCAGCGACTGACAGCGGCTCTTTCTCTGCTGCTGTCTGCCCGGCGCACCTGACGTAACACTCGCGTGCCGGCAGACTCGCAACATAAGGCATCGCAGAGCGTATATTGAACACGCGAACCATCAACCTGTTAGTCGAGTCAGTCACGTTGAGCGAACATCCTGCGCACGCTTTGCTCCGAGATGCGCAGGAGTCTCGCCGCCTCCCTCCGGCTGATCTCCCCCTGCTCGATCCGCCGCCGGACCATCGGCCAGTCGCGCTTCACTCTCTCGGTTTCCGCGACTCTCGGCCGTCCGAGGCGCTTGCCCTCTCGCCGAGCCCGATCCATCCCGGCCTTCACGCGTTCTCGGAGGATGGCGCGCTCCAGCTGCGCCCAGACCGCCGTGATGCCGAACATGGCCTCGCCGAACGGCGACGTTGTGTCGATCCACGGCTCCTGGTAGCTGCGAATACCCACCTTCCATCCGCGCAGCCGCTCCAGCGTCTGCGCCGCGTCGAGCAGGCTACGGAACGCTCGATCGATCCTCCAGACCAATAAAAGGTCGGCCTTGCGTTTCGCTGCATCGTCCAGCAGCCGCCGCCACTCCACGCGGCGCAAGAGGTCATTGGCCGGCGCCTGGTCCACGTACTCGCCGGCCACCTCGAACCCCTGTGCCAGGGCGAACTCGCGCAGCGGCAAGAGCTGTGTTTCTACGTTCTGGTCTCGGTCCGTTGTCGACACTCGCGCATAGATCGCGACGCGCAACGCCATCCCTCCCGATGCTGCAATAGCCGCCAGAACTCGCTACGGGCTTTCTGACGCAGGCGAGGGGGCGGCGGGCGTATCCAAACACCCGCCGCCCCCTTTCCCGTCACCGCTCCAGCGCCATGGCCTCTCTGACCTGAGTCGTCCGCGCCTGCGTTTGCGTCTTCTGCGGCTCCATGCGCTCGATCATCTCGCGGGCAACCCCTTGGATCGCCGTGCTCGCCTGCTTGACGAGCGCTGGGCCACCCTCGTCCTTCGCCCACGTGGCGACGTAGCCGAAGCTGTACTGCGACGTGTCGAGGCCGAACCGCGAGCAGACGACAAACGCCACGCCCTCCGCCTCAGCCTCCTCCGTGGGACGCCCCGGCTGGCGCCCGCGCTCGTGTTCCAGCATGTGGTGCGCCAGTTCATGCGCGAGCGTCTTCGCCTGGTGGTCCGGCGCGAGCGCATTGGAGACCACGATCCGACCCTCCATGGGCTGGTAATAGCCGTTCGTTCCTCGCGGCATGGTCTTCGGGTCTGCGTACTGCAGTTCAAGGCCCTCCTGCCCCACGAGGCGCGTCAGGTGGGCGACGAGCGCATTCGCTTTAGCGCTGCTGCCCATGAGCCGATGGACGGGAGCTTCCGGCAGCGGCTTGCCGTCGGTCTGGGCGATGTCGAAGACGTAGGCCACACGAAAGCGGACAGGTGTGCGTTCGGGCTCGGCCTTCTCCTGGGTCTCAACATGACCGCCCTCTGGCCTCTCCTTCTGCTCTCCAGGCTCCTGCTTCTCGCGCTTCGGGAAGACGGGAGCAAGGATCGCGATGCCGTGCTCGCCCTTCTTGACGGCTCGCCCGAGATCGCGCCAGGCGTGGAAGCCCGCAACACGGGTCGCCTGCGGGCTCTGCATGAGGATCAGGAGTACGTTG
>JAJYSZ010000093.1 GCA_021793315.1 Bacillota bacterium
GCGGGACCGTATCCGCCTCCACCAGCAGCTGGGCATCGCGGCGGCGTTCCCGGATGACGAGGGGGGGCTCCACCCGACGGCCTTCTGGCAGGCGATCGAGGCCGAGGAGCGTCAGGAGCGGCGCTACGAGGAGGTCCGGCTGCTCTACGTGGCCCTGACCCGCGCCCGCGACCGGCTGTACCTCACCTCGGCGGCATCGCCGAGCGGGGCAAGGGGCCCGCTCGATCCCGCGTCGCTCAGGGCCGCCAAGCGCCCCCTGGACTGGCTGGAGGCACCATTGGCCGCGGAGGGCCTGCCGGTGGCCCGGGAGGTCGTGCGGGCACAGGACGTGCCCTTGGCGCCGGCGCCGGGTGGCATCGCCGACTTCGACATCTCGCAGGCGGCGGCCGCCTTCGCGGCGCTGCCGGACCGCAGGGCCGAACGGCCCGAGCCGCCGCCTCTGCGCCTCAGCGCAAGTGCCTTGGCGGAAACCGGCCAGGGCTATGGCGCCATCCTGCGCAGCCGCCGGCAGCTGCGCGGCGGTCGCTCGCCGGCGGCGGCGCGCGCCGCCGGCGTCTACACCCACCGCCTGCTCGAATGCATCGATCTGCGGGAGCCGCCGGAGGATCTCAGGTCTGCCCTCGACGATCTGATCGGGCGCGGCCTCCTGCCGAAGGCTGCGGCCCGCGCGGTCGACCTGGCCGCGGTGCAGCGCTTTCTCGGCTCGCCGACGGCGGCGCGCATCAAGGGGGCTCAGCGCCTGGAGCGGGAACTCGCCTTCAGCGTACTCGCCGATGCCGCGGGACGGCCGGATCCGGCGGGCGGCACCGTGCTGCAGGGCAAGATCGACCTGCTGCTCGAGGACGACAGGGGCTGGCTGATCGTCGACTTCAAGACGGACCACGTCGCGCGAGAGCAGGTCACGGCAGCCGCCCAGGCCTACCGGGGACAGATCGATGCCTACCGGCAGGCGCTCTTGGCGATCGCGGGCGTGGAGGCGCAGGGGCTCCTTTACTTCCTCGTCCCGGGCGTCGCGGTGGCGGTCCCGTAGGAGCGGAGCTTTTCGCAAAAGGGGTGGCCCAGGGTGGACAGGAAGCGGCTGCGCGATCTTGGCGTGCCGATCGGGGTGCTGCCTACGGGAACGTGGAATGCCATCACCGACGTCGCCGGTGTTCGGGTCGGACACGTCACGCTGGGGAGCAGGTCCGGCCATGGGGAGGCCGTGTGCACGGGCGTCACGGCCGTCGTGCCCCCTGGCGGCCGGTCGCCGGGCGCAAAGCTGAGGGCCGCGAGCCACGTGATCAACGGCTTCGGCAAGACGGCGGGGCTGGTGCAGCTTGGGGAACTCGGCGAGATCGAGACGCCGATCCTGCTCACCAACACGTTCGCCGTGGGGGCGGCGCTCGAGGGCGGCATCCGGTATCTCATGCAGCGTGAGCCGGGTGTCGGCAATGGCCTGCCGACGCCGAACGTGGTGGTGGGGGAGTGCAATGACGGCTATCTGAACGACCTGCGCCAGCTGGCCGTGCGTCCGGAGCATGCCATCGAGGCGATCGAGACCGCCGCGGAGGGACCGGTCGCGGAGGGAGCGGTCGGCGGTGGGCGGGGCATGGTTTGCTGCGGTTGGAAGGGTGGCATCGGAACATCATCCCGGCGCGTGCCGGATACTGGCTTCACCGTGGGGGTGCTGGTGCAGGCCAATTTCGGCTCGGCCGAGGACCTCACGATCCTAGGCGTTCGGGTCGGACGTCAGCTGCGTCCCGCCGATTTCCAGCCGCCCGACGGCTCGATCATCATGATCGTCGCCACGGACCTGCCCTGGGACGCGCTGGCGCTTGGGCGCCTCGCCCGGCGGACGACGTTTGGCCTCGGGCGCCTTGGCTCGGTCGCCTCGCACGGCAGCGGCGACATCGCGATCGCCTTCACGACCGCGGAAGATGTGGCGCCCGCCCACGCGGACGGCGGCCGTCTGGCGACGGCGGCGTTTCACGCGGTGGCGGAGGCGACGGAAGAGGCGATCCTCAACGCCCTGGCGATGGCGGAGACGACAAGGGGGCGCATGGGACGCGCCGTGCCCGCCCTGCCGCTCGAAGAGACCCTAAGGCTGCTCGAGCGCGGCTAGGCGGGACGAAAGGCGGGCTCTGCGGCAGGGGATCGCGGCGGACGGACGGAAGACTGTGGTCGGCACACGGCCGGCCCCGAGCCTCATCAGGTGCATGGCGGCGCGGTCGTGAAGCCGCAGAGCGGGCAGCTCACCTGCCCGCGGGGCTCCGCGACAAGATGCGCCAACTGGCAGTTGGGACAGAGCAGACCTGGGGCAAGGGCCGGCGAGGGATCGGAGTTCGGCGGGTGGGATGCGGGCTTTTCGCTGGACACGTTGCGCACCTCTCCTGTCGAAGGTATCCCGGGGACAGCAGGAAGACAAGCGGAAGGAGCGACCGGCTTGACAGATCGGCTTTCGGCGTTGACCGGCAGGCTCGAGGAGATCGACGACATTCAGCGTGCGGCGGCGGTGCTCGGCTGGGACCAGATGACCTACATGCCTCAGGGCGGCAACGCGGGTCGGGGGGAGCAGCTCGCGGCTCTCGCGTCGCTGGCGCACGAGCGCCTGGTGAGCCCTGCGTTCGGCGACGTGCTCAAGGCGTTCGCCGATGAGGTGGCGGGGGCTCCCGCGGACGATATCCGGCACGCGCTGCTGCGCACCGTGCAGCGCGCCTACGACCAGGCCACGAAGCTGCCCCAGGAACTCGTCGGGCGCCAGATGCGGCTCAGCGCGGAGGCGTACGAGGCGTGGGTGGCGGCCAGGGCGGCCAAGGACTTCACGGTCTTTGCGCCGGCGTTTGCCAAGATGGTCGACCTGAGCCGCGAGATCGCCGAGGCGCTCGGCTACCCTGAGGAGCCCTACGACGCCTTGCTCGACCTCTCTGAGCCTGGCATGACGGCAAGGGCCGGCCTTGACCTGCTCGGGCAGCTCAAGGCCGAGCTCGTGCCTCTGGTGCAGGCGATCGCCGCGCACCAAGAGAGGGTCGACCGCAGCATCCTCTACGGCCAGTTCGCGGATGAAAGCCAGTGGCGGCTCGGGCTCGAAGCGATCGCCGCCTTCGGCTTCGACTTCAGCCGCGGCCGCCAGGATCGCTCGATCCACCCCTTCACGACGTCGTTCGGCGTCGGCGACGTCCGCATCACGACCCGCATCGTCGAGGAGTCGTTCGCGTCCGCCTTCTTCAGCACCCTGCACGAAGGCGGTCACGGACTGTACGAGCAGGGACTGCCGGCCGAGTGGGCCCGCACGCCGCTCGGCCAGGCCATCTCGAGCGGTGTGCACGAGTCCCAGTCGCGCCTGTGGGAGAATCTTGTCGGGCGGTCGCGGGCCTTCTGGCGCTACTTCCTGCCGAAGGCCCAGGCGGCCTTCCCGGTCCAGTTCGGCCACGCAAGCGTCGAGGACATGTACCGCGCCGTCAACTACGTCGAGCCGTCGCTCATCCGCGTCGACGCGGACGAGGTCACCTACAACCTGCACATCGCGGTGCGCTTCGAGCTGGAACGCGCCCTGATGCAGGGGGAGCTCAAGGCGCAGGACGTGCCTGAGGCCTGGCGGGCCAAGATGCAGGACTACCTCGGCGTCACCCCGCCCCATGACCTCGTGGGCGCCCTGCAGGACATCCATTGGACGGGCGGCCTCGGCGGGTTCATCGGCTACACCGTGGGCAACGTCGTCTCGGCGCAGGTCTGGGAAGCGGCCGGGCGCGCGCTGGGGGATCTGCCGGAGCGCATTGCCCAGGGCGACTTCGCCCCATTGCTGCAGTTCCTGCGCCGGGAGATCCACCAGCTCGGCTCGCGCGAGACGACGGACGGGTTCCTGCACAAGGCGACGGGCGAAGGGCTGACGACCCGGCCCTATCTTGCCTATATCAAGAACAAGTACAGCGAGATCTACGGCCTCTAGCGGCCGGTCCGGAAACAGCAGAGCCGGCAGGTCGAAGGCGCTCGCGGCAAGATCCGCGAGCGCCTTCGCATGGGTTCGGACTCCTCGGGCTGCGGAACTGCGATAGAGGCTCAGTCGACTAGGTGAAAGCCCGCGGCCGTCAATGCGTCCCGCGCGGACGACGCTGCGTCGTCCGGCACGTAGATGGTGCCGAAGCGCCGGGCGCCGTGCGGGTGCGAAAGGTAGGTGGCCTGGACGTTGGCGCCAGTCGCGGCGACCGCCGCGAGGGCGAGTGCCATCTCGCCAGGCCGGTCGCCAACCTGGAAGTGCAGCCGCGTCGCGTACTCGATGTCGAGGATCTCGTCGAAGAAACGGTTGAGCTGCGGCCATCCGAGCAGGCCGACCACTTCACCTTCGTCGTTCTCGACCAGTACGGCGCGGCTCGGCCGGCGCCAGAGGGCCTTGGCTGCGAGCTCGATCGGGGCGGACTGGGGCAGCGTCTCGACGTGTTCCGCGATCGTGGCGATCGGCCGGCCGGGGTCGGCCTTCATGCCGTGCATCACGGAGCCGGCGAGGTGTTCGAGGATACTGCGCATGCGCACGATGCGCCCGCGCGGTTGCTCGTCGAGCACGAGGCATGTCAGCTGCGCGTCCAGGAGCTGCTTGTAGGCTTCGCCAAGGGTCGCAAGAGGAGAAATCAGCGAGCGGTCCAGGGGTAGCATCAATGATCCGAGCAACATCAGGCATCCGGCCTCCCGCCTGCAGCTACTGGGGTGGGTTCTGCTTCGCTGGCCGTGCTCCTGCCGCTGTTTTGACGGGCCAGCGCCAGCATGGCCCCGATGATGAGGGCTCCGCCGACGTATTGGGGCCAGCGCAGGGCCTGTCCTAGGACGAGAAACGCGCTGATGGCGGCCGCGAGCGGTTCTGCCGTTGCCGCGATGCCGACGACGGTGGGACGCAGCTGGGTCAGGGCGAGCACGTAGAGGGCGAATGGCACCAAGGTGCCGAGGACGATGACGAAGGCGATGAGAAGTAGGCTGCCCGTGGTCACCTGGCCGATGCCATGCTGCCAGAGCGGCCAGGGCAGGGAGGCGGCGATGGCGCCGAAGAGGAAGCCGTAGGCGGTGGTGACAAAAGCCCCTTGCCGGCGTATGAGACCGTGCGGATAGATGGTGTAGAAGGCAAGGCTGAAGGCGGAGAGCAGCCCGAAGAGCACGCCTGCCGGCTCCAGCTTAAGCGCGCCGCGGCCAAGCACGAGCAGCAGGGTGCCCAGGAGGGCCAGGGCAAGGGCCAGGGCCTCGGCGGGCGCGGGTGCGCGCCGCTCGATCACGACGAAGAAGAGCGCGATCAGGGGCGGGCCAAGGTACTGCAGGAAGGTCGCCATGGCGACGCCGACGCTGGCGATCGCGGCGAAGTAGGAGAGCTGCACGAGCAGAAAACCGAAGAGACCGAAGATCGCGAGCCGGCCGAGGTCCGGCCAGGGGACTTTGAGGCGCCGGGGCGCGCGCACTCCGAGCGCGAGCATGAGGATCAGGGCAGCGCCCCAGAGCCGCACCACGACCAGGAAGAGCGGCGAGAAGCCGTCATGGGTGAAGAGCAGTTGCGCAGCCGTGCCGCTGAGTCCCCAAAGGCTGGTCGCAGCGAGCACCAGCGCGATGCCGCGGATGCCTCTCGGCACGGTTTAGCCGATGACCTGCTGGAGGTAGTCGAGCGAGATGTTGCCGCCCGAGAGAACTGCAGCGCTCGGGAGGTCGCCGGGGACCTTGCCGGACATGAATGCCGCATAGGCTACGGCGCCGGACGGCTCCACCAGGAGCTTCTCGCGCCAGAGCAGGGAGCGCACGGCCGCCATGATCTCCTCTTCCGAGACCGTGACCACCTCGTCGACGGTCGCTTTCAGGATCTCGTAGTTGAGGTTGCCGACCGATTGCGTGCGCAGACCGTCGGCGGCGGTGTCGATCGAGGGGAGCGAGACGTGTTCCCCGCGGGCGAAACTCAGATAGAGGTCGTTGGCACCCTCCGGCTCGACACCGACGACTCTGACCCCCGGCACGAGCGCCTTCAGCGCAAGTGCGCTGCCGCTGAGCAGCCCGCCGCCGCCGACCGGAACCAGCACCTGGCGTACGCCTGGGAAATCGCGCGCGATCTCGAGGCCGACGCTGGCCTGGCCCCTGATGATGTCGAGATCGTCATAGGGCGGGACCAGGACGAGACCCTCCCCGTCCGCGAGCTCCTCGGCGATCCGCCGGCGCTCGTCGGAACCTCCGGCGCAGAGCACGACCTTGCCGCCGTAGGACTCGACGCCGCGCCGCTTCTCGACCACACCGCCCTCGGGCATGACGATCGTCGCGCGGCAGCCCAGCATCGCCGCGGCGCAGGCCACGGCCTGACCGTGGTTGCCGGACGAATAGGCGACGACGCCGTGGGCCTTGGCGTCCTCGAGGCAGCGGGTCAGCTTGTGGTAGGCACCGCGGATCTTAAAGGAGCCGGTGCGCTGCAGGTTCTCCGGCTTGAGGAGCAGGTTGCCGAGGCCTTCGGCGCGCGCTGCGAGAAGCGGCGTGGGCAGCAGGACGGGGGCGATCAGCCGGGCGGCGTCTTCGATGCTGGCCGGTGACGGTGCAGAGGTGCTCTCAGGCATGGCCGGGCGCGCCGGATGGGCGCGCACCTCCCTTCGGGGTATTGCTAGAAGACTTCTCGTGGGGCTTCGCCGCATCCTGCCGCATGGGGACGCAGGATGCGCGGACACTTGGTGGAAGAATCTTAGCCATGGATGGAGGAGGCTTGACATGGCGATAGCGGACGTCAAACAGCGCGGTGAGATGGATCCCGCCGCGCAGTGGAACCTGGCGGACCTCTATGCGAGCGATGAAGCCTGGCAGGCTGCGCTCGCGGAGGTCCAGGAACTCTGCGGCGGGTTCGAAGGCTACCGTGGCACGCTGGGCGAGAGCGGCGCGCAGACGCTCGCGGCGCTGCATGCGGAGGACGAAATCGGCCGCCGGCTGGAGCGGATCTGGGCGTACGGGATGTTCCATCACGACCAGGACACGCAAGACCCGAAGGGCACCGAGATGGTGGCGAGGGCCCAGGCTTTGGCGGCCGAGGCCGGCGAGGCGACCGCGTTCCTGGTCCCGGAACTCGTCGCGCTGCCCGACGGCCGGCTCGAGGAGATGCAGCGGGAGACGCCCGGACTTGCGGCGTACGCCCACACGCTGAAGGAGATAGAGCGCCAGCGCCGGCACGTCCTGGCGCCGGACCAGGAGGCGATCCTCGCCGCGTTCTCGCCTGTGCTCGGCAACGCGGACTCGATTGCGGGACAGCTCGCGAACGCCGACCTCAAGTTCGAGGATGCCGAGACGAGCCAGGGCGAGGCGATGCCGCTGAGCCACGGCCGCTACGGCCAGTACATGGAGTCCCGCGACCGGCGACTGCGCCAGACGGCGTACCTGAACATGCACAAGGCTTATGAGGAACACCGCCACACCTTTGCGGCGACCCTGGACCAGCAGATGCGCACCGCGGTGACAGCGGCGCGGGTGCGGCACTACAGCTCCGCGCTCGAGGCGGCACTCGACGGGCGCAACCTGCCGCGGGAGCTCTACTTCCGCCTGATCGACGCCGTGCACGCGGCACTGCCATCCCTGCACCGGTACGTCGACTGGCGCGGCAAGAGGCTCGGCGTCGACCGTATGCACTTCTACGACCTCTACCCGCCCGTGCTCGACCTGCCGGAGAAGCGCTACAGCTGGCTAGAAGCCCAGGCGATGGCGAACGCGGGCCTGAGCCCGCTCGGCGACCATTATCTCGATGGGCTCTCGCACATCCTCCACGACCGCTACGTCGATGTCTACGAGAACCGCGGCAAGCGGTCCGGTGCCTACTCGATGGACGTGTACGACGTCCACCCGTTTATCCTGATGAGCTATACGGGCACGCGGGACAGCGTCTTCACGCTGGTGCACGAGGCGGGTCACTCGATGCACTCGATCCTGTCGCGTGAGAACCAGACCTTCCGCAATGCGCAGTATCCGATCTTCCTGGCGGAGATCGCGTCGACCACGAACGAGCATCTTCTCTTGCAGCACCTTCTGCGCACGACAGAAGACGAACGCGAGCAGACGGACCTGCGTGACGACCTCGTGCAGAAGTTCCTCGGCACCGTGTTCCGCCAGACCCTCTTCGCCGAGTTCGAGTTCAAGGCGCACGAGCAGGTCGAGGCGGGCGGCGCCCTGACCGCCGAGTTCCTGCAGGAGACGTACAGGGATCTCCTGCGCCTCTACTACGGTCCGGACCTCGAGATCGACGAGGCGGGCACCTTCGAGTGGGCGCGAATCCCCCACTTCTACATGGGCTACTACGTTTTCCAGTACGCCACGGGGTTCATTGCGGCGGCTGCCCTTTCCCGGGCGATCCTGAAGGAAGGCGCGTCGGCAGCCGAACGCTATCTCAGGTTCCTTTCCTCGGGCGGCAGCGACGATCCTTTGCCGATCCTGCGCCGCGCCGGCGTCGATCTGACGGACGAGGCCAGCCTGACGCAGGGCCTCGCCAGCTTCGAAGCCGTCGTAGACGAACTCGCCGCGCGCAGCTAGGAACCGAGCAGGCGCCGCAGGGAGGAATCGGTGGTCTGGTCGGCGCGCATGGAGACGGCGGAGCGTCGCGGCGCGCCGCCATCCGCACGCCGCGCGGTAGCTTCGAGGTGTTCAGGCAGGGACGCGGACAACCGCTTGTGGTGATGCATCTCTATTCAGCCTACAACGAGACAGGCGACCGCTTTGCGGCCGCCTTCGCCTCGTTTCGCGAGGTCTTCCTGGTGAATCTGAGCGGTGCGGGCGGATCCAGCTGGTCTGGTAATCCCGAGGAACTCAGCATGACCGCGGCAGTGAAGGATCTTGAGGCGATCCGGGCGGAGTTGGGGATTGGCCGCCGGGATTTCGCCGGTCACCCGACGGGCGGCATGCTGGGCCTCCAATATGCGGTGCAGGCGCAGGACCGCGAGCCGAGACTGCCGCCCCGCAGCCTCAAAGCCGCCAGTGGACCCGAGGAACAATGTGGAGCACATTATGGTGGTCGCGGTGCCCGATGGTCTGCCCAGGTCTGCCCAGCCTACCGAGACAGCAGATCCAGGGCAGTGGAAATACGGCACTCATAGGTCTCTCTGATGTGGCGCATACGGAGCCAAGGTTCTGCATGAACACCAAGGTAGCGAGACATGATGATCATGGCAACTGCGTCCTGATCGTCCTTAAGCCCTGTGAACTCGTGAAACCTGTGTAGCGCCTCTATGGCGGCTGCGTAGTTACCGCGGAGAGCCTGGCACAAGCAGAGTTCCGCGAAGGAGTCCGGCCGTGGCGGCGGACTTATCTGCTGAAGGGCGGCGGTGATCTGTTGTAGGGATTCGTCAAGGCGGCCGGCAAGGCGGTACATGACTCCTAGGTTGTGGTGGAATTTAATCCGTCGATCACGGTCGGTGGCGTACTTCTCGATCTCTTGCATGATTGAAATGCTCTTTGCGGGCGACCGCGTGACGCATGTACAAATGGCTTCTCCCAGCTTGCAGTCGAAGAGCCAGGGGTCCCCTCGTAGGTCAGCAGCGGCTCGCCGGTAGACGAGCAGGCCTTCCTGAAAGGCGCCGATGACGGTCAATGTGTTGGCCTTCGAGAGCCGCGAATAACCAGCTTCAATCTTTGCGTTGAGCGTCCCAAACATTCGAGTAGCAATGTCAAACTTATCGAGGCTCGTCGCTAGTTGCCCTGTCTTCCTGAGAGCGAGGGCCACATTGTACATGCCCTCGGCATGGGCCCTCGAAGGCGCAGTGCCAGATGTCTTCAAGTAGGCAGAAAACCAGTGTAGCGCCCTACCGTAGCGACCCTGCTGGTAACTGAGCACTCCCATCAAGTGACAGAAACGCGATTGGTAGCGATGGTTGTTCCGAGTTAGTCGCCGTAGCTTGCCGAGCACGACTTCCGCTGCCTCGACATCGCTGATCCTCAGAAGGTGCTCGGCCATTCGGAGTAGTGGTGACATTCTGGTCTCTTCGGTGAGGTATGCCTCCAGCCAGTCCTTTGTCGAAAACGTGAACAATTGCGTTAGCGCGATGAGCGTCTTCACACCCACCTGGCGCTTACCCCTCTCAACCGCACTCAGGTACTCCCTTCGGACGTCCACCTGTGCGGCTACCTGAGCAGTGGTGAGCCCCAACGCCATGCGTCGCTGCCTGAGCAGAGGGCCGACCACGGTAACGCCTCCTCTGTGAACAAACCTGTCAGCTGGCGATCTACCAAACTCTTCTACAAAAGAGGACGCTCTTCCTGGGTCTAGATCTCTTCAGCGAGGAGGGTGGATGTGCGGCGTCTGTGGTTCCTGTTCGTGTTGGTCGGGCTTGGACTTTCGTGGGCAAGTCAGGCATTGGTTGCGCCCCCACTTGTATCGCATGCGGTCGTCGCCGTAGTAACCAATCCCCATGACAATGGACCAGGAGACCCGGGGCCGTTCTAACAGGAACACTACGGAATGTTCGGCCCGAAGTGTAAGACTGCAGTGCGCAAATGGCAGAACGAGAACCGATCCCTAGGCCTGTGGAGGTGTCATCTGTGAAGAGTTTGTTGGGCATGAGAATCACGGTCATAATGCCTTTGCTCGCCGGCCTCGTTATCTTTGCAGGCGCGGCCACGGCAGCCGCTGCCGGGACAGTCCATCCTAACATGCCTCCTTCATGCTGCTTGGAGAACGTCTGCGTCGGGACAGAAGTGTGCAACTCTGTAACCTGCTACTGCAGCGGCACGTGGGAGTGCACTGATTGGGGCGCCTGCCCGATTGGGTAGAGGCGCACTGAGGCAAGGGGCGGCGGGCAGCATTGTGTCTGCCTGCCGCCTCAGGGCGCAAGGAGGGGATTGCAATTTGCTTTGGCAAGGCAAAATGACGATGAATGTGTATCTGGTTGCAATTATAGGTGTGCTCGTAATATGGGGTTCGCTTGCGACCGGAATAGTAATAGGTCGGGACCTGCTACCTTCACCACAAGCCGCGCCCGGCGCGACGGGTGGTTCGTCGACTTTTAGGATGGGGAGGGCGGCTCCGATCAGGTCAGCGTTGGTTACTGTGGATGGCAAACCAACATCTCTCGCTCTGGGTCGAAAGGCCACGGTCGTGGTTGCAATGGCGACGTGGTGCAAGTTCTGTGGGTACATGGACAAGTGGGTACTCCCTGTAGTGGCCAAGGAGGCTGGCGTCGAGGTAGACGTGGTCGACCTAAGTCAAGTAGGAGGAATCGCCAATCCGGGTCCGCAACATCCGGCATTTAGTGGCTCTGACGGGCTCCTCGCTGTTTCGAGTGGTGAGAGGGGGGGCAGAAGGCCTAGCGTAGAAGAGGTGGACAGCCGATGGCTTGCGCTCGAGTGAGCCCAAGGCAGGACGGG
>JAJYSZ010000094.1 GCA_021793315.1 Bacillota bacterium
CATCAAGTGGTTGGGGCCAAACGGACGTGGAAGGGCCGCTGGAGATGACTTGCATAAGCAGGAGCCCCGCTGCCCCAGCACAGGTGCTGGGCGCAGAATCCCGAGACTGCCTTGCTGAGTGGCCCATCTTAGGCAATGCCACCGAGTAAAGGAGGTTCCAGACATGTCTGAGCGTCCTCCCAGATTTGTCAACATGGATGGATCGCTCGTTCCTTATGGCGAGGGAACGATACACATAGATTCGCCGGCATTCAGATATGGCGCCATGGTTTTTGAAGGAATTCGCGGTTATTGGAATTCTGATTTGCAACAACTGCTTGTTTTCAGGTTGGACGAACACATTCAACGCTTGCAGGACTCAATGAAGGTCATGCGCTACGACCCGGCGGCGGTGCCAAGCGCCAGCACTCTCAAGGCTGCTGTTCTCGAGACCATTCGCGCCAACGACTTCCGCTTCGATGTGCACGCACGCCTTATGGCGTGGGTGGACGGGACCGGGTCCAGTTCGTCCCTGGGACCGATCCGATTCGGGGTGGCCGCGCACCCTCACGGCCGGACATATGACGTGGACAACGGGATCAGCGCGTGCGTGAGTTCATGGGTCCGCACGGCGGACAACGCAATACCTCCACGCGTCAAGTGCGCCGCAAACTACCAGAACGCACGACTCCCCCTGATGCAGGCGAAGGCGGATCATTACGACATTGCCTTGATGCTGGACCGCGACGGCCACCTGACGGAGGTACCGACCGCCTGCGCCTTCCTGATCCGGCGCGGTCGGCTCGTCACTCCTCCCGTATACATGGACATTCTCGAAAGCATTACGCGCGAAAGCGTCATGGCACTCGCAACCGACCTGGAAATCGCCGTGGAAGAGCGGCCGGTGGACAGAACGGAGCTCTATACCGCGAGCGAAGTGTTCATCTGTGGTTCCGGGGCAGAGTTGGCGCCCGTTGTCAGCGTTGATCGGCTACCCGTCGGCGACGGCAAACCCGGCCAGTTCACGAGGAAAGTCCAGCAGGCGTACTTCGACGCCGCACGAGGGGTCTCCGTATCCCGTGCAAGTTGGCTTACCGCAGTGTACTGAAGCATGGTTACCCGGTCTCCGTTCAAAGGATCGCGGAGGTGACTGCAATGACGGGTGTGGTGTACACCGATGTGGCGAGGCCCGGCGACGAACTCCTCAAAGCCTATCGGACGCTAAGTGTTGCGACTATCCACGAGGCGCTGGGCAAGCAGGGACTCTTGGACTGCGGCATCCGCCCAATCCGTGAGGGCCAGCACGTCGCGGGCCCGGCCGTCACGGCCGTCATGAGCCCAGGAGACAATCTTGCGCTGCACGTGGCCATCCACTACGCAAGGCCCGGCGACGTCCTTGTCGCAGCGTTCGAGGAGTACGCTTCCTATGGCGTGTTCGGTGAGCTGGTGGCCACCCTGTGCTCGGCGAGAGGGCTTGCAGGCGTCGTCCTCGACACTGGGTGCAGGGACTCGGACCTGATCAGAGATATAGGCCTCCCGGTGTGGAGCCGGGTGGTCACGGCCCAAGGCACCGTCAAGGAGGACCTCGTCGGCGTCAACACGCCGGTCGTTTGCGCCGGGGTGCGGGTAAACCCAGGCGACATCGTAGTTGCCGATGGGGATGGCGTCGTCGTGGTTCCCAGTGCGTCGGCGCAAGACGTTGTCGAAGCAGCGCACAAGCGCGATCTCCGTGAGGAAGGCATCAGGCAAGCGTACAAGGCTGGCACAACCTCGTACACTTTTCATCGCATGGATCGCACCCTCGCGGCCGACGGCGTTGTTACACATCAAGGGATCTATGGACAACCGTAAAATGGGTTGACGGTTGGCTGGCTCTAAACTCATATTGGGAGATTGTGGGCGTGGCAATTTCAGGTGGTAGGCTCGAGGGCGCGCGAATCTACGACCTTTCCCATGTCCTCGAACCAGACATGCCGCAGTCCGCAGACCATAGGCCTTTTCGTACCGTCTTGACCAAGCGGCATGGGGACGTGGTACGGAGCGACGGAGGGTCGGCCGCCAGCGACATGGTTATCATGGGCACGCATAGTGGTACCCATATTGACGCCCTGTGCCATGTCTCGCAGGGTGGGCGACTTTTCGATGGAATAGACGCCCACCAAGCCCAGCAGCACGGCTCCTTCTCCCGGCTCGGCATCGAAACTGTTCCGCCTATCCTCTGCCGAGGCGTACTACTCGACGTTGCAAGCTACGTAGGAGTCCCGACGCTGGCGGCAGGGTACATCGTGACGGCAGACGACCTCAAGCGAACCGCAGATGCGCAGGTGACAGAGATCCGGCGGGGCGATGCCGTGTGCATCCGTACAGGCTGGAGCGTCTACTGGAACGAGCCCCAAGCGTACCTCGGAGTAGCTTCTGGTGTGCCAGGCCCCGATGCGGACGCTGCACACTGGCTCTGCTCGCAACAAGTCCGCCTGGTGGGTAGCGACACATTCGCGTTTGAGGTCATCCCCGCGAGTGGGTTGCGCACGTTGCCCGCACATCGGGTTCTGCTCGTGGAGCACGGGGTCTACATATGCGAGAACATGCACTTGGAGACGATTGCAACCGACAAAGTCTACGACTTTACATTTTTCGCAGCACCGCTGAAGCTTCGCGGTGCTACAGGCTCGCCGGTGCGTCCGGTCGCCTTGAAGGAACCTTAGGGTTCAAACGTCCGAGTTAGGTTCGAGTGCGCAGGGGGGCCGACAGACCGAACGCAAGTACAACCACCCTGCTGGCGCGCCCCGCCCCCGTGCCGCCCGCTTCCTATGGTGCGTACAGTGATTTGTAGCGGTTGTGCTAACCTGACCTGCGTCCTAGGACGCTCATCATGGACCAAAGAGCCACTTCCCTATCCGCAACCGCAGGAAGGGGACGTGAAATCGACCACGACGCTCCGCAGCGCGCGCCAACCGGGGCCGCAACGATGTCCCCGCCTTGCAAGCAACTCAACCACCGCAGTAGCGGCGACGCTCAGGCAGACCAGTCCCGTCTCCACAGGCTGCGTGCAGTCTCACCCGCTTCGGGACGCGAGAAGATGATCGGAGCCACATGCGGTGTGATACCTTGCGCCGAAATGTCGGGCACAAGGTCACGGTCGGCCGGGTCGACCACCAGCCCCCGGATCCCGACATCCAATGCCAGCACGGCGTGCAGACCCGTCACCGGCTGGCCCAATGCCTCAAGCATGGCCGCCAGGGGTCCCTTGATCGCCTGTCCTCCCACGATTGGGCTCAACGCTATGCTGGGTGCGCCGCTCCGCGCAATGGCCGCGCGGATCCCCGGCACCGCCAGGATGGGCTGCAGGCTCACGTAGGGGTTGGACGGACCGAAGACCAGAAGATCCGCGTCGGCGATGGCGGCGAGAACCCCTGGCGCTGGTTCCGCAGAAGATGCACCAGCATACTGGAATCCCTTGACCAAATCGCGGGCCTGCCGCTCCACGAGATACTCCTGGAACGGCATGGCGCCCGCGTCGGTCTCCACGACGGTGCGGACAGGATCGTCCGAGGCTGTCATCACCCGCACGTGCTCGCCGACACCCCTAGCAGCCGCGAGCTCCCTCGCCACCGTCGACAGCGGTGCACCTGCCCTCATCCGCCAGGTCCGGTAGAGATGCGTGGCCATGTCCCGGTCGCCGATGTGAAACCAGGTCGGTCCGCCGAGTTCGCCTAGTTCCGTAAGCGTCCGGAACGTCTCGTCGGCAAGGCCCCAACCCAGGTCGCGGCTCTCCACGTCGGCAAGATGGTAGATGACGGCGTCGAGGTCTGGACTGATGTACATGCCCAGATGCTCGAAGTCGTCGCCGACGTTGGCCACGACCGTCAGCCGGTCGCCGGGGCCTGCGACTCGACCCAACAGTCTCGCCAGACGTGCGCCGCCCGTGCCGCCTGAAAACAGCACGAGATGCCGACCCGCAGGGCTCATGTCGCTCGCGCCTCCTAAACCGCTTGGCCGCGCCTAGAGAAAGAGGTCATGCTCGGTCGCCCGCACGAGTTCCTTGCAACTGCCAGCACCTGCAGGCATGCGATAGCCCCGCACGATCGCGAACGGGATCCCGTCCGACTTGTTCATGACGAGTTCGGCCGCCGATGCGATCTCATCGGCCACGGCGATCTCCGTCACCTTCAGCTCGCGCCCGCGGGCGTCCGGCTGTCCCCGATAGTCGACGATCGGTGCCGCACCGGCGATACCGATCGCCACGTTGGTCTGACCCCTGCGCCACGGACGGCCGAACGTGTCGGTCACCACCACGGGCAGTTCCAATCCCGTTCGCTCCGCGATGCCTGCGCGGATACGGTCGGCCGACGCGTCGGGGTCCACCGGCAGCAGCAGCGCCTCCCCATCGTCGACGTTCGACCGATCGACGCCGGAGTTGGCGCAGATGAAGCCTTGGTGCGTCTGCGTAATGAGGACGCCGCGCACCATGCGCACGACACGTTTCGCCTCCTGCAGCGCCAGTTCCACAACCCGAGGATCCTTGTTCCAAGTTTCGGCGAACGACTGGGCCAGTGCGCCGGGCTGGACCGACTGCAGCAACACACCGCGGCCCTCGGCCTTCGAGATCACCTTCTGCGTGACGACAAGGACATCGCCCGTCCGCACGCCGCCAACAAGTTCGAGCGCTTCGGCCAGGGCTGCGACGAGGTCGTCACCCGGTCGGAACTCACGCGCGCACGGAACGCCGATGATCTCAAGGTTCATGTCTGCCGGTCCTCCTGCGCTGCGATCCGGCGGCCAGCCGGCCTACAGCCCCGTGAAGTGCAAGCCCACGTGCCCGCGACGATAGCGTTTGTTGAGCCCGATGATGATGCCGGTGCACTGTTCGAGGAATGCAGAGCGGCTCAGGGGGCCGACGTCCACGCCCTTGATCTTCATAGTGTCACAAAGCGCGAGCACAGTCTCCTTTGCAGCCGCGGAGTCTCCGCAGCACAAGGCGTCGGCATGCACCGTGCGCGAAAGGTCTGCCAGAAGCTTTCCCGACAGGGTGTGGAAGGCGGCCACCAGCTCGGTGCCCGCCGGCAGCAGAGCGCGCGCCCGCAGGGCGCAGGAACCTTCTTCCGGCGGAAGGACGGTCGTGACGTCCTTCGGGTTCAGAGACACGGTCGCGTCGATGACGACCTTGCCGTCCAAGAGCGCGGCCAAGGACCGCAGGGTCTCGGCCTGGGCGGCGCTCGGTACTGCTATGACCACGGTCTCCGCATCTTCGACGGCCGCGGCATTGGCGTGTCCACTCGTGTTTTCCGTCCCGGTGAGCGCGTTCAGGGACGCAGCCGCAGAACAGGCCCGTTCCTGGTCACGAGAGCCGATGCGCACCATGTGTCCCGCGGCTGCCATGCGTGCCGCCAGCCCGTATCCGAGATTTCCGGTCCCTCCAACCACGGAGATACGCACGAGACGGTACCCTCCTTGCACTTCGCATCCAGGGTGCTGCCGAAGCGAGACACGGCAGACGGTCAAGCCTAGATCGGATCCACACCCGCCGCGACGCCCGGCAAGCCATCGACGCGCGGAAACGGGAAGCCGCGGCGCCTCGCCAAAAGGAGGTCCGCGTCGGTGTCCACGTCGAGCGAAAAGCCGGTTTCGTAGACCACCTCGACCGCCAGGGCGTTGCGTGCGGCCCAGGTCAGATGGTGCGCGAGGCTCGGCCCACCGAAGAGAGGTGGCATGCCGAATCCCGCGCGGTAAAGGACGGCATTCGTGCCCGTCCTGGAACGGGACGCAAACAGTGTGACCGGCGTCCCATGAGCCACGGCTGCTCGCACGTCGTCGGGTGCGAGCATCGGCAGGTCGCCCATCACCACCAGCCGCTCCGAGAAGCGATCGCAGCGCCCCAGGCCCGCCGCCACCGCGGCGTTCAGCCCCAGCCCCGGGTCCTCGACCCATGTGCCGCCGACCTGCCACGCGAGATCTCGGGCATCGCCGTCGCCGACCAGCAGCAGTTCGGAGAGACGGCCCGAGCGCAGGAGGGCGTCCACCACCGTGGCAACGAGCTGCTGCGCAAGATCGCGGCGGTGTTCCGGCTGCAGGCGCCGAACGCGCTGCTTCGCGAAGGCGTAGCTCTTGACCGGCACGATCGCTCGAACGCCTGGCATCGCCCCTACCCCTCCCCGCACCGCGTCGATCCCGATGATCCGCCTAGGCGCCCTTCTCCAGGCTCAGCCCGGTGACTTGTCGGGCGGGGGCTTCGGGCTCCGTCGCGAGTTGGCCAATCATCAGCCAGATGAGGGCAAACCCGATGGCCTGGCCCCAGGTCACGCCCTGATGGAATGCCAGATAGCTCACAAGAACGCCAGTGGCGGGATACGCGAGTTCCAAGAAGGTCGACAGCGACGCGGGCACGCGCTCAAGGCCGAGATAGTACACGAGCAGCGAGATGAGCCCGGGCACCAGGGCCAGTGCGATGATCATGGCCGTGTCCGTGCCCGTGACCGGAGCCGCCTTGGTCAGCGCACCGCCCACCGCATTGATCGCCACCAGCAGCGGCAGGGCGAGCAGGAAGCGCATGGCCGTCACGTCGGGGAACTCGATCTTGCGCAACAGAAGCCGCCCAAGAACCGTGCCCATGCCCCAGAGCGCGGCCGCTCCCACCGCGAACAGCGGACCCGCCATGGACTGCGACCCGAGGGCTCCTAGCGGCGAGAAGCCGAACGACACCAGGTAGCTGCCCAGGAGGCTGATCACGACGTAGAGCCCGAAGCGCCGTGGCAGTCGCTCGCGCAGGATGAGGCGCGCCCCCACCACCGCGAAGAGCGGCTGCAACTTCTGCAGCAGGATGGCCGTCGCTGGGCTCACCAGCGTGAAGGCCTCGGTGAAGAGGATCGTCGCCAAGGCGGAAGAGCCCCAGGCCACGACCAGCAGCGCGAGCCAGTCGGTCCAGGCGAGCCGCCGCAAGCGGCGAAGGCCGAGAACCATCAGCACGAGCGCGACCGGCAGCACGATCAGGTGTTCGCCCAGCACCACCAGAGTTGCCGGAAACCTGTTTGCAAGCGGATACCGGAACAAGGGATCCGTGCCCCATAGCGCCGCCGCGAACGCAATACCGATGGCACCGAAGTTTGCCCGCCGCACCTTCAGGACACCTGCCCTTCCCACGATCCGCGGACCAAAGCGTCCGATCCGGGGTCAGCGCGCCACGGACTCCTAGCCGGCGTTCAGCGCCGGCACCACCTCGCGCTGGAAGCGGCGCACAACCTCCATCTTGCTGCTGCCGACCGGAGCGAACGGGAGTACGGCAATCTCGCGGACGCCGCTCGCGGCGATCTGCTCGATCTTCCCCGCCACCTCACGCACCGTGCCCGTGAGGGACAACTGGTCGACAATGTGTTGCGGCAGAAGCTTCGCGGCTTCATCCACCACGTCGATCGCCTGGCTCCAGCCCGTGCGCTCGAAAAAGTCGCGCAGATCCTGAGGCAGCTCCAGCCCGATCTGCTCAAGGATGTCGCGGCTGTTCTGCAGCGAATTCACCACCAGCCTGGCAACGGCCGCCCGTGCCGCCGCGGCGTCGTCGGAGATGCTGGTGTAGATCCAGGCCACGACGTCGACCTCATCGGCGTCGCGACCAGCCAAGGCTGCTCCCGCTGCGATCTGGCGCTTCGCGTAGCGGATCCCGGACTCGGAGCTCAGTGCGCCGATGATGGCACCGTCCGCGATCTGTCCCGCGAGCTTGAGTGTCTCTGGCCCGCGTGCCGCGATATAGACCGGGATGTCCGCGTGCTCAGGAACGAAATCGAGTCGCCCGGCATGCAGCTCGATCACCTTGCCGTGGAAGTCCACCTCTTCGCCGCGCCACAGGCGCCGGACGACCTCCGTCATTTCCTTGATGGCCGTGCGCGGCCGCGGCCGGCTGATCCCTAAGGGGCCGTGGTTGGATCCCCCCGCCCCGATGCCCAGCTTCAGGCGGTGGCCGCTCAGCTCGTCCACCGACGCCGCTGCCACGGCCGTCAAGGCCGGATGGCGCGTGTACGGATTGGTCACGGAGACGCCAAGCCCGATGCGCTCTGTCGCGTGGGCAACGTGCGAAAGGCAGACGTAAACGTCGCGGTAGAACCTCTCGTCGCCGAACCAGAGGTCGTCGTATCCCATATCCTCGATCTCGCGAGCCGTCCTCGCCAGCTCTGCCAACGGCAGGTCCCCGAAGAGGCCCACGCCGGTCCGCACGCGCGTTGTCATGAGACGAATTCCTCCCTACCCCTCTTGCCTCAGCCGCCGAGATACGCCTGTCGGATGCGCTCGTCGCGGGAGAGCTCCTTTGCCGCACCCGATGCCGTAATGCGGCCGTTCTGCAGGACGTACGCGCGATCGGCGATCTCGAGCGAACGGTTCGCGTTCTGCTCGACCAGCAACACCGTCACGCCTTGGGTGCGGATGCCGGCGATGATCTCGAAGACCTCGTCCACCAGCTTGGGCGCGAGGCCCATCGATGGTTCGTCCAGCATCAGCATCTTAGGTCCGCTCATCAGAGCGCGCCCCAGGGCAAGCATCTGCTGCTCGCCTCCGGACAGCGTGCCGGCCATCTGGTTGCGCCGCTCACGCAGGCGGGGGAAGCGCGCGAAGACCGCTTCCAGCCTCTCGCCGAGCAGGCGTCGCTCCGTGACCGCATAGCCGCCGAGCATCAAGTTGTCGAGCACGGAGAGTTCCGGAAACGCTCGGCGCCCTTCAGGCACATGGGCCATGCCAAGGCGAAGAATGCGGTCCGGCGCCCAGCGCGAGATTTCCTGGTCGGCGAATCGGATGGAGCCGGCCGACGGCGACTGGAGCGCGGAGATGCACCGCAGCGTCGTCGTCTTGCCCGCCCCGTTCGCCCCGATCAGGGCGACGACTTCACCGCTCTGCACACTGATGCTGATTCCGTGCAGGACTTCGATCCTTCCATAGGAGTACTTGAGGTCGCGGACCTCGAGCATTGCCCTACCTCCCCTGCTCGCGCATGTGCCTCAGGGAGCCGTAGAGGTCAAGCGCCCTCTGGAATTGCCCCGCGTCATAGAACGCCAGCGTTCCGGAGCCGAAGTCCTTGGCGGTCTCGATAGCAAAGCCGGCTGCCAGGGCGATGTCCCCCGGCTGCGAGGCCCCCGTGGCCGAGCCGGCCACGATCGTCTGGGCTGTGATGGCCACGCCGACGACCGGCTGCTCGGTGGCCGTGGCCACCTGCACGATGCTGTTGATGTGGAAGAGGCCGTTGCCGTACGGCGTGACGTCGTAATTGGATAGCGCCAGGACGACGGGCGGGATGCCGCACACGCGCTCATATACCGAGAGCAGTCCCTCGCTTACGGGCAGGACGTAGCCATCCTTGATCGTGGGGGTGACCGCGATGCCCTTGTGGTTGACGATGCGGTTGCCGCGCGTGGTGTCGATCGCCACGACGGCATCCATCTCCGGGTGGACTTCCATGCGGTTCATCGTGGTCATGGCGACGGGGGGACCCATGAACGGCACGGGATCGTGCGGGATCATCGGCGCGTTCGGGCACACATGCGTGCCGATGATGACGTCGCCAACCAGTCGGTCGCCCCGCCGGGCCATCACACCGAGCTTGAGCGCAGCAGCCAGGGCGGCGATGGCGCCATCGCCGTCCGAGACCATGCCCACTTTGGCCGGCCGGGCGCCAATGCCGCCCAGACGCCCGACGATGCCAAGCGTGGGTGCCGCACCGCCGGCGGTCTTGCCGTTCGTCCCGGGGACGCGCACCTGCACGAAGTCGGTCTTTCCTGTGCCTTCGGCGACGGGCGTAACCGTCACGTCGAGATCCGCGCGCCGCAGTAGCGCTGCGACATCCTCGCCGGTCGCGTAACCGTCCAGGACATCCATGACCTCGAGCACCTGCGCAAGCGTCGTCAATTCCCATCCTCCCTCTGCTCGGGCGGCCGATGCGAGGCACCCAGGTACGCCTCGATCACGCGCGGGTCTTCCCGCACCTCCTCAGGCGTGCCCTCCGCGATGCGGTGCCCGTTCTCGAAGACACTGACCCGTTCGGCGAGTGTCATCACCATGGTCATGTCGTGTTCGATCAACAGCACGGTAATGTCCAGCTCGTCCCGAATCCGGCGCAGCGTCTGGGTAAGGGCCGCGGTCTCCTGCGGGTTCATGCCGGCGACCGGCTCGTCCAACATGAGCAAACGCGGCTTGGTGGCCACCGCGCGGGCGATCTCGAGGAGTCGCTGGTGCCCGTACGCGAGGCTGCCCGCCGGCTGCATCGGATCGAGCGACGGGTCGATGAAACGGAGGATCTCGAGCGCCTCGTCGCGCTGTGCCACGGAACCTCGCGAGCGCCGGGGGTCATGCCACAGGTTGCTGAGGAACGGGTAGGACGAGTGGCATTGCAGCCCAACCTGCACATTCTCGAGGGCGGACATGCTACCGAAGACGAGCAGGTTCTGGAATGTGCGGGCGATGCCGAGCCGCGCGACGCGGTGCGGCGGAAGTCCCGTCACGTCCTTGCCCAGGAACCTGATGTGTCCCCCGTTCGGAGAAAGCAGCCCTGTAATCACGTTGAAGAACGTCGTCTTGCCGCAGCCGTTCGGGCCAATGATGGCATGCAGACTTCCCGGCGCGATCTCGACCGAGAGATCGTTCAGCGCTAGCAGTCCCCCGAAGCGCTTGCTGAGGTTGCGCACCTCGAGCAGAGGGCTGGCGTCATGCATCATGGGCACGCCTCCAACACAGATGTTGCCATGCGGCGGTCAGGCCGCCTGCGATGCCCTGCGGCATGAAGAGGATCACCGCCGTCAGCAGCACGCCATACACCACGAGCTGGAGACTGTTGAGAGCCTGCAGGTACTGCTGGGCGAAGGAGAGCAGCGCGACCCCGAAGATGGGCCCGAACCGCCAGCCGAGACCGCCCGCAAGGGCCATGGTTAGAAGCGCGACAGACTCGTTGAAGCCGAATCCGGAAGGCGAGACGAAGGTCACGAGCGGCGCGTAGAGGGCCCCCGCCAAGCCAGCCGCGGCACAGCTGATCACGAAGGCGAGACTCTTCAGGCGGGCCACGTCGATGCCCATGACCTGCGCAGCCACCTCGTTGTCCCGGATGGCGCGCCAGGCCCTCCCAAGCTCCGAGTCAAGGAGGC
>JAJYSZ010000095.1 GCA_021793315.1 Bacillota bacterium
TGCCGTTTCGCAGCGCAAGGCGTCTTTTGTACCATATCATTCGTTCTCTACCTCTGCACTGTTCCCTCCCGCGGCCAGCCCGATGTCTGCCGTGGCCCCCGGCAGGAGGCGCCAAAGGCTAAGACTTGCCGCAAGAAGTCCTACCGCCAGGGCGAGGAAGATCGCGGCAACTCCATCCCGCGCAGAGAGAAGTCCGAGCAGCGGAAAGAGCAGAAGCTGCAAGGCCATCTGCAGCGTATTCACCGCCGACAGCGTTGTGGCCCGCATCCTGCTCGGCGCGGCCGCGATGATCCTCTGCTCCAGCAGCATGCTCGCCGCGCCGCTGGCCCCGCGCCCGAGCGCCAAGCCGCCGGCAGCGGAGGCGAGAGCCCATGGCGCACTCGACGCCGCGGCGCCGCGCAGCGCGGCCGCCACGGGATAGCCCCAGATCGCGACCCGCAGAAGCTTGCCCCTCTGAGCCTCGTCCAGACGGCCGCCGGCAAGGGTCGCAAGCCAGGCCACCAGACCCGCCGCCGCAAACACGAGCGAGATCTCGAACGGGTGCAGCCTCAGCGCGACCAGCAAAGCCTGACTGTACTCCGTGCCGACCGCCGAGAGGGCCCAGAGCGCCGCGGCCGCAAGACCGATCCCCCAAAGGGCGCGATACGGCGGACGCCGGATCTCGCGCCATGCCGCCGCAGGCCCCGGCAGGGAAACCACGCCGCTTGCAGGCAGAGGGGAGCTCGTCGGCAGAGTGTATGCCATCATGAGCATCAGCAGGCTGCCGATCGCTTCGGCGATGTAGAGCCAAGCGAAGGAGACGCTTGCGATGATGCCCCCGAGAATGCCCGACCCAAGCGACGCAAGCCGCTGCGTCGCCACATAGTCCGCGAAACGCCGCACCAGAGCGTTCTCGTCCGCCGTACCCTCCAGGCGCTCCGACAGTCCGCGCACATAGGCGAGATCCACGCCGGATGGCAAGGTCAGAGCGATGGCCGTGACGGCGGCTCCGGCGAGCACGTAGCCGGGGCCGAGCCCGGCCCACAGGAACAGCAAGGCTGCGACGAGCTTGGCCAGTGCGCCCGCCACCAGCACGGCCCTGCCGCCGAACCTGTCCGCAAACATGCTGCTCGGCACGTCGAGGGCCAGCCTGCCGGCTTGCATAACCGCATACTGGATGCCAATGAAGGCTGGGCTGTAGCCGAGGTGCAGCAGATAGACGAGCCAAAGGAACTGGTCCAGGTATAGAGACGAGAGGAACCCAAAGCCATAAACGCGCGCCCACACAGCCCGTCATCCTTTCGCGGATACGGGCGGGCGCCTTATGGTTCGCGGCGCCCGCAACTCGACTGGCGAATTGCGGGCTCAGCCCTCGCAGAGCAGCATCGCGTCCACGTCCCCGGGCGGTGTCTTCGCGCCCAAGTCTAGCAGGCGGGCCCTCGCCTGTCGACGAGAGCCCGCCCATCTCAAGGGATGCCCGGAGCGCGATCGTCAGTCTCCCTGGTCGTCGCCCTGAGCGTTTCCCGGCCCCTTGGCGTGCCCGAAGCCGAAGTGGCTGTGGCGGCCGAGGTGAGCCCTGCGTGGCGCTCCTCCCACCCTGCCCCCGTGGGGATGGGGATGTGGATGTGCGTGCGGCCGCGGGGTGGGAGGCCGCCCCGACGGCGGTGCGGTTTCAGCCGGAACCGTCGACCCGCCGGAAGATTCACTCCCCGCCTGGATGCTAGAGCCACTGGGCTGCGACACGCCCGAGTTCGCCGACGGCACTTGGGCCAATACCTGCAGGCGCATCACCACACCGTCCACCTGGGCGATCTGCACGGCATACCAAACGCCTTGGCTGGAGCGCACATCGACGTTCCACACGGCGGCGCCGCCGGCGGTTCCATCTGAGATGTCGCGTGCCATACTGCCGCTGCCCACGGCACGTTCGGCCAGCGACTCGGCTGTACCTTGGTCGATGCCACCGGCATGCGCCGTACCGAGCACGCCGAGCATAAGGGCCAGCGTCGCCACGCTGGCGACCGCATAGCGCAATGTTCGTGACAAGCGCATCACCTCCCGCCTCATAGCTTCGGCCACGTCTGCGCTTTTCTGACGTTGCCGGCTGCAGCAGCCGACGCGAATCAGGCGTTGCTGACCCTGTGCGGCCTGTGATATTCTTTACACTGCTGTTCGATGGTCGGTTTCGTCCATCACGGCACGGAGGGGTACCGAAGTGGCTAAACGGGGCGGTCTGTAAAACCGCTGGCTTTGCCTACGATGGTTCGAATCCATCCCCCTCCACCAGATCGCGGGGTAGAGCAGTCTGGTAGCTCGTCGGGCTCATAACCCGGAGGTCGCAGGTTCAAATCCTGCCCCCGCAACCATTCGCTGACGTAGCTCAGTCGGTAGAGCACCTGCATGGTAAGCAGGAGGTCCCGAGTTCAAATCTCGGCGTCAGCTCCAGCAAAGAACCGCTCCTGGAGCGGGTTTCAGGGATCGGCCCTCAGATCGGTGAGGCGCCGATCCTTCGCTTTGGTGCCATTTACGCGGATGGATTTCGTCAATGGGTACTTGCCTTCGACCCGCGCACCGGAAAGGCGGACTTCATGTGCTGCAGATGAATCCTGTTAAACAAGCCCATTAAATCACCTCAGCGCGACGATCTGTCGCGCTGAGGCACAGGTTTTAGGGGGCGAACCCCCAGCACTCTAGGTGAGTTCATGATAGGGCGTTCGGACACCCAAAGTCAAGGGATTCGACTTTCGTTCGTTGATCGTTCCTGAGGCCTAAGACTCGTCCTAAGAATCCCGCAGACAAATCATCTTCGCAATCTTCTCCGAGATCGCGTCGAGAGCGTCGCCCGAAACATGGATGTCCGAGGCTAGTCGCGTGCGAAGTTTGCTCACGTATCGCACCTCGTAAACACTGGCCCACTCAGAGTCCTTCCACAATCCCGGTAACTTCCCAAACTGCAAGTGGTGGGCGAAGACGGTCTTCGGCTCTTGACTCGTCAGAGGCAAGACGAAGACTTTGTTGTTCGTGGCCCTCGAAGTCAGCAGTACGATGGCAGGGCGGTCGCCTCCAAGCTCACTGCCAACGTTGAAGCCGAGGTCCACCCACAACACTTGGCCGCGTTCGTACTCAGGCCAAGCATTCTTCCGCGATTCCCTTTGGAAGTAGTCGATGGCCTGCTTGGTCCACTCCAGGAACAACTGGTGACGCTTCAGTTCGTGCTTGACGTCGTCGAGTTCGGTGTTCATGCCCCATCCAAGTCGAGGAAGCGCTATAGATTCCTTCGACACACCTCCCTAAACAGCGACCCGCCTGTTGGCGTCCACGGCGACGCCGTGAAGTGTGGGCCAGTCAGGGAGTCGAGCCTACTAACTCAGCCTGGAAGGTAGTAGTCCCGCCGGCTCCAGAACCTCAGGCAAACGCACTAGGCGTCGTTCCGCAAGTTGGGGATCGGCATGGCCAACTTGGGCTAGAGCCTGGTTTACGAGTGTAGAAACCAACGCGCGACCCGCCAGCAACAGGATGAACGCGTCCTCTTCCTCACGGCATGGCCTCGGCCCTAGGAGGTCGCGGACCAACTCCTCAGACAACGCCCGCTCTTCACCCAGCATCGACGTTCGAGCAACCATGCACGCAAGATCCCAGTGCCGGGGCATCAGCGAAACATCCTCGAAATCCAGCCACGTCCATCCGTCAGCGGTACACATCAGATTGCCGACATGGGCGTCCCCGTGGGCTGGTTTGAGATCGTTGACATCAATAGACCGAAAGCGTTCGTCGCACTTCCGCCAAGCATGATGGCCGTCCGGATGCGGAGGTCTCGCGCACATACCATCTTCTCGATCGCGTCCATCGCATTCGTCCAGGCACCGAGCACCGGAAGAGGACGAGCGTACTCCTGCAGGCCCAGGGCCATTGCGCCAAGCAGGGCTGCAGCTTCCGCTGGCTTCAGATCCGGACCATCCTGTTCAATAGTGGGGGCCAGCATCGACCGAAGAGGTCGGAGCGACAACGGGAACTCCGCGACCACGCAGGTAGCGTGCCACGTGAACCTCGCGATCCATAATTCCACGCCAATATGCCGAGTCGTCGTCCCCGAAGAGGGTGGCGACCCGTGCCACGACAGGCGCCGGGGCCAGATGGACCAAGAGGTTGCCACTGTCGGAGATCACACGCGGTTCAGCAGTTTGAAGGCCGAGTCGTGCGGCTGCCTCCGCTACCATCGCTATCCGATCGCTGGCCGATCCCGTCTGTCTCGTTTGCCCGCCTCCCTCTGTAATGGGCGGAAACGCCCCTCCTATATGTTACCACTTACGCCGTGCGCAGGTCACAACGGTCAGCGCGCGGAAGATCCGGTGAGCCGCCATTGGTGCCCAAATTGGTGCCATTCACGCGAGAGGAGACGAGATGAAGTAGGTGTCGTTGGAGTGAAACAAGTACACGCGAATGCCTCGCAAGTCGCTCTGAGAGCGGGTTTGACGTATCTTCTTTCACCTTATTTCACCCTACCTCACATCGAGCCAAATAGCGCGACACCTAAATGGTAAGCAGGAGGTCCCGAGTTCAAATCTCGGCGTCAGCTCCAGCGGAAACGCAGGCTCCGCGCACCGCGCGGAGCCTTTGGCTTTCATTGCGCCAGAGGTCTGCCAGCCCATCAGGCCTTAGTGAACGCGGGCGAGATAGCGCGACCGTGCTGGCTTGGGCGGTAGACTGTGTCGAGCAAGCGCCCTATCCATCCACCTGAGAAGGTACAGACAACCACGACATCCGTGTCGAACGGTGGCGCCCAACCGGCCGCCACGCCCAACCGCCATGTTCTCTGATCGATGCCTCGCGCTCCACGGAACCTTCCTCAGTGCAAACTATGCCAAGCCAAGCCAAAGGGCCAGCAGACGCGCAACCTCAGTCATTTCGCTGTCATCCAGCCTTCCGATGGTCGCTCCGATCCTGGTCGGGGCCAGCGTGACAATCTTGTCGACCATCACCTGTGACGGCTTCTGAAGACCGTTTGAAGCTTTCGCTGGGACCGTGAAGCGGAATAGGGGTGTATCCCTGAGATCAGAGGTCATCAGGCACACCGTCACACTGGGGTGATCCTGGAACAGGTCAGACTGGACAACGAGTGCGGGTCGCGGTTTCCCATAGTCTCCCGACGCGACGATGGTGACGATGTCCCCCCTCCTCATTGCTCAGGCCACTCCGCTGCGCGGTCAATGAAGTCGAGCATCTCCTTCTCCTGGGGGTCGGGGCGAAGCAGGAGGGACTGCCGCCTGCACTCGGCTGCGAATCCCGGCCTGCGGGTGTCTGGAACCCAAATTTGGACAGGCCTGAATCCTCGTTCCGCCATCCGCTTCCGATAAGCTGCGACGCGGCCGTTGACTGGATGCACGATGATCACCCTCTGCGTTACATGTAACACGTCTAACTGTGAGAGTCAACGCGTGCGCAGATGCAACAAGAAAGGCTGGCGGCGCCGCGCTCTGGTGCCCAGATTGGTGCCATTCACGCGAGAGGGGAGAGATGAAGCGGGTCGATGCGCAGCGGGACGACCTAAATGGTATGTAGGAGTTCTCGGGTTCAAATCCCGACGTCAGCTCCATGCGTAACCAAGGCCCAGAGGGGTTTTAAACGATCGGCCCTCACAGCTCCGATTCTGGTCGGGGCCAATAGACGCGGTCCAGAGCAGACTTGAATCTTATTCGCCAGACACTTGTCACCACGCCCGCATAGACGAGGATGTTGGTATCCACAAGCGTCGCTGATCATTCCGGGGGCACTCTGTCGCTGTCCTGGTCGCGGGCTTGCGGATCACAGCGGGTCACCTCACGCGCGGAAAACATATCACTCGCCGCAAGGTAGACTCCAAGCGTAGTACCGGTTGATCCTGCGCGGGCTGGGAGTCGGCACGCCGTCACTGCTGGACCGACACGGGCACACAGTCCGGGCCATCCGCTATTCCTTGATCCGCCTGCGATCTCGCAGCCACGCCGATGTTCTCACACGCCCTCCTCGGTGCAGATGGTGGGTCAAGCCAGCCCTATAGTGCTTCGGAGCCGTGCCAATCGGGCGATGGCAAGGCGCATGGCCTGAGGGTCAGCCCCCGCCGTTCCCTTGCGAACTTGCAACGCAGCACTCAGTCCCGGTTCCACCTCGGGGAAACGCCTGCACAGCCACGCTGCAGCTTCAGACTTTACGCACGCGCGACCTGACTCCATCCCGTAGAGACACCGCGCGATGTTCAGAAGGCTGGCCGAAAGTTCATCCGCCGACCTGTCCAACGGGCGGTGCAGGAGCTCCTCGAGGTACTCAAGCAGCCCAGCCCGCAGAGTGTTTGGGTCAACCTCGGGCATCAGGGCCGCCGAGGGCGGTCCCAGCAAATCGACCGACGCATTGCGCAGGGCCCACATGTTGTCGGCCGAGTAGTCGCCGGGGCCGTATGCGGGGGAGGTCCCGGGCTCCACGGAAACGATATTGCCAGGGATTCCCCAGGGGTGGAGGCAATCCTTCGCGGCGTAGCTGCCTTCCAGGCGCTCGCCGAACGGCCTTCCCGCAAGGACATTGTGCAGCTCGGCAATCCGAGGAAGGTCGCTCGCGTCGAGCGGGCGGCTAGTCACTGCGAGGAAGTCGATATCGCTCGAGGCAGGCTCGAAGTCCCCCATCATGAGCGAGCCGGAGACGTAGAGACCGATCAGTTCGCTGTCCAAGGCGTTGCGGGCCTCGGCGGAAAAGCTTTGCAGCAGGTCGGAGAGCTCCCCGGAGAGGGATGCGGTCAGCCCAAGGCGGCGGATGGCCTGCGAGACTCCATCGGCATGCAGCATGGCCACGCTCCCCTCCCGAACACGTCGTGGCTCCTTCAGTCTACAGGACTGGCCGAGGGCTGCGCACCCGGGGCGAACGCGGCTCGCCCGGCAGGAACGGGCCACGCCCCGGAGAACGCCTGTGGCACACGCCGCGCGAACAGCGTCCCGAACGCGTGCCGACTTGCATGGCGCTGCGCACCGTGGGTCAGGGAGGGCATCGGATGTTGCATGAGTGGCACTGGCCCCTGGATGCGCCCCGCGGGGCCGTCGCGCTCGTACATGGCGCGGGCGAATACTGCGGGCGCTACGATCACGTCGCACGGTGGCTGAACGACGCGGGCTATGCTCTCCTGGGCCTCGACCTCCCCGGGTTCGGCCGTTCGTCCGGGACGCGCGGGCACATCGACAGGTTCGACGACTATCTGCCCGCCGTGGACAGCATGCTGGCCCGCCTCGAGACTGTGTATCCCGGCAGTCCCAGGTTTCTTTATGGCCACAGCATGGGTGGGCTCGTCGTCGTACGTTGGTTCCAACAACGCCCCGCCGCCGCCGACTCCCGCCTGGCAGGCGTCGTGTTGACTTCGCCCTGCCTCGATCTCTCGCTCGACATCCCGCCGGCTCTGCTGCGCGCCGGTGCCGTACTGGAGCAGATCTGGCCGACGCTGAGCCAGTCGAGCCGGATTCCCGCCACCGCAGTCAGCCGCCATCCCGATGTCGTCAGGGCGTATCGGTCCGATCCCCTTGTGCTGCACCGGGTGACCGTCCGCTGGGCGATGGAGCTGCAGCGGGCGATGCGGGCCGCTCGCCTTGCCAATGCCGCCTTGCCTGCTCCCACCCTCGTCCTGCAGGCTGGAGAGGACAAGCTCGTGTCGCCCGCGGCGACGCGTGCCTTCGCATCGCGTTTGGACGCCCCCGAAAAGGAATACCGGGAGTTCCCGGGCTGCTATCACGAACTTCACAACGAGCCCGAGCGCCAGGAGGTTCTTGTGACGATCACGTCGTTTCTGGATCATGCCGTCGGGCTCTGGCAAGCCGACCGCGGCTAGGCACTTCTGCAATCCGAAACCGTCTACCGCCGCAAACCGCGGGGGCGTGCCCGAATAGTAGTTGCGACAGACCGATTCATGGGGGTGCGTCATGCATCCGGAACGTCTGCTGTGGCTGCTATGGCTGGCGCTCTGCGCCTTTTCGGCGCTTTACCTAGGCACCCTGCTGCTGCTCGCGAGGGCGACCCGGCGCACGCTGCTTCGGCCAGCGCAGCGCGCCACTGCGGTGCGCCGCGGACATCTTGTCCTGCTGAGGCCTGAGGTGACGCCACAGAGGCAAGGGCCTGCCAGACCCTTGCCGTCGCCGACGGAGCGGCGCCACCGCGGCGGCTAGCCGGCATACCACTTCCGGCTGGGGGGACCATAGCTACCGGGAGGCGTTCACCCGTGTTAGCCCTGACCCAGCCGAAGGCCATGCTGGACGATCTGATGGCCCAGGCCAACATCGTTGTCGGCAGCCTGTCCGCGCAGGACAAGTTCAGCGGCTCGCTCGACTCTGACGTCGCCGCCCTGCGAATGCGGATCAGCCCCTCCGATGACGTCGTCTTCAGACGTGTGCCAGGGGCGGCCATAGACTGCGTGCTTATCTACCAGCGCGGCTTTGTCGACGGCAAAGCCTTGGCCTCCTCGGTGCTCAGCCCCTTGCGCCGCGGGCAGGCAGCAGCCCTCCCGGTGGCCGACACGGCGTCGACCCTTGAGGAAGCGGTCGACAAGCTGTTCACCGGGGACGTCCTCCTGCTGCAGGAAGGCGTCACGCAGGCCGTGACGTTCAGCCTGCCCACCAGCCTGCCCACTGCGCAGCCTCAGGTGGAGCGCGTCATCCGCGGGCCGCACGAGGCCTTCACGTCAAACCTCTACCTGAACCTCGCACTGCTCAGGCGTATGGCGCAGCATCCCCTCATTCGCATAGAGATCCTGCCGATGCCCCACAACCACGAACGCTCTTTCGCCATCGCCTACAAGGCCGGTTCGGCGCCGCTCAGCGTGCGGGCGGAACTGCTCAGGCGCCTCAGCTACGTGACGGTGGACGACGTTGTGGATGTGACGGTGCTGAAGCCGTTTCTGGCCGACGACCCCTATTCCCCGTTCGTCAACGTCCAACTGACGGAGCGCCTTGACACCGCGACCGTCGCCGCGCTTGACGGTCGCTTTGTCCTGTTCGCGGGCGACGCCGCGCAAGTGCTGCTGCTGCCCACCACCCTGGTGGAGATGATGAACAGCCCCGAAGATCGTTACCTGCCTCGATACATAGGTGATGTGACCCGCATGCTGCGCTGGGTGAGCGCGCTGGTCGCGCTCCTGGCGGAGGCCTCCTATATCGCGGTCGCCGGCATCCATCAGGAACTGCTGCCGACTCCCTTGGCCTTTGCCGTGGCCCGCTCACGCGCCGGCGTGCCCTTGCCGGTCTTCGCCGAGGTGCTCGTGATGGCCCTGATCATCGAAGTGCTGCGCGAGGCGGCGATCCGGCTGCCCAATTCGCTCAGCCAGACCATCTCGATCGTCGGCGCCTTGGTCATCGGTCAGGCGGTGGTCCAGGCAGGTCTCATCTCCGGCCCGGTCATCGTCCTGGTCGCCGTGGTGGCTCTGGCCTCGTTCGTCATCCCCCAGTACGAGCTCGCCATCATCGTGCGCCTGCTGCGCTTCCCCGCCATGGCCGCCGCCGTGGTGCTCGGCCTCTACGGCGTCGTGCTGTACGCGTTCTTCGTACTGATGCACCTCTGCAGGCTGCGCTCGTTCGGCGTCGCCTACCTGAGCCCCGTCGCACCGCTGCACACCGGGCAGATGTCGAGGCTGCTGCGCGTTCCGCTGCACTGGTTCCGCAAGCCGCAGCCCACATGAAGGGCAAGCCCGTCCGTCCCGTCATCACGAGCCGCCAGCTCCTCTATCTCCTGATCGGGACCACCATGCCGACCGAGAGCCTGCTCCTGCCTGCCCCGCTGATCCAAACCTTCGGCAAGGACGCGCTCTGGGTCATCCTGGGCGGCGCCAGCCTGGCGATCGTCCCGCTTCTGATCACGCTCTTCATCCTCCGGCGGCAACAGTGGCAGACCTTATCCGAGATGCTCCAGCGCCTCGGCGTCTTCAGCCACGTGATCCCCTTGCTGTTCGCCATACCCGCGATGCTCGGCCTGATCAACATCTGGGCGAGCTTCGCCCAACTCCTGCGCGTCGATCTCCTGCCGCGCACGCCAGCATGGGTTACCACCGCCTCGGCCGCCGCCGCCGTGATCTACGGCTCCGTGGGGGGGCCGGAGGTAGTGGGCCGCATCGCGCAAGCCCTCGTACCGCTCTTTATCTACGAAGTGGTCATGCTCTTCCTGCTGGCCCTGCCATGGCTCGAGCCGATCCATCTGATGCCACTCCTGCCAGAGCACGGCTTTGTCCTCACGCTTGGCATCTATCAGACCTTCACATTCCTCGCCGAGGTCGCCTTCGCCACCTACTTTGGCAGCCTCGTGCGCGACCGGCAGGGCATCCCCCGTGCCCTCTGGACAGCGCTCAGCGTCAACACGTCGATGCTCCTTCTGACGACGGGCATGCCGCTTCTCATGTTCGGCGCCTCCCACGCGAGGATTCTGGCCGTTCCGCCTCTGACAGCCGTGCGCGCCATCCACTACGGCTTCCTCGTCGAGCGACTCGACGCGTTCATGGCGGCGCCTTGGGCCGTATTCGTCAGCCTCAAGCTGATCATCTGGACCGTCTTCGCCAGCAGCCTTCTGTCCGACACCTTCGGCGTCCGCGTCTACCGATGGCTCGTCTGGGGGACCACCGCCGCCATCTCCCTCTTCAGCCTCCGATTGGGAAGCCTTGGCGCTGTCCAGACAAATGTCCGGGAAGTCTGGTACGCCTCCGGGGCCCCGCTGATGCTGGCCGCTCTCATCATCATCGCGGCCTTGGCCCTGCGCCGGCGCGGGAGGAGGCCCTCCCGTGCGTAGGCTTCTGCTCGGTCTCCTCGTCCTGCTGCCGCTGCTGGCCGGCTGCTGGGACCAGCAGGCCATCGAGCAGCTCGGCTTCGTCACGCAGGTGCTGATCGACGGCAAACCAGGCTCGCTGACGGTGCTATACAGGGTCATCG
>JAJYSZ010000096.1 GCA_021793315.1 Bacillota bacterium
AAGCGCGCGCCAAGCCCGGAGACGATCCTGCGGCTCATGTCGGCACTGCAAATCCCTGTGGGTATGTGGCTGCCCGCGTACTTAGGCGAGGAGACACGCTGCCAGCAACTTATGCGGTTGGCCAGACTGCTCTTTGGCGAGGGGTCTTACGACGCCGCGCGCGAAGTTTTGAAGCGAGCTTACTTTGTTAGCCGTAACGAACAGGACGGTCGCTACAATACTGAAATTTATCATCTGCTCGGTGATGTGTATTATGCTAAAGCTCAGTATCCTAGAGCGTTGAGATGGTTCCGCCTGCTCGATCGGGCAACTAGGCACTCCCAAGAGCTGCAACTTCACGCAATTGCTGCGTTTAATCTGGCGCAGGTGTTAGCCAAAGTGGGACAACGGGTTGAAGCCTTACGCAAGTTTGACGAAGCAGACGAAGGTTTTGTACGCCTGCGCCAATGGTTTTCTGTGGGCAGAACTTCACTGGGCAAGGCCAACGTGTTGCTGGCGATGCATGCATATCCGGAGGCGTACGAAGCGTACCGCAGGGCTGCCTACTTTCTGCGAAGCAAGGATTTCCATGGCGATGCTCGATTGGGCGAAGCGATTTCGCTGGCGGCATTGCAAGGGCCCGAAGCTTCCTTGCCGCTGTTTCAGACCATTGTTGACGGTGCTGTTGTGAGTGAACTTGTCCGCGCTAAAGCACGGACAAACCTCGCCGCTAAGCTGCGCCAGATGGGTCGTTTTCGGGACGCCCTTTCTCATATAGAGGCAGGACTAACGCGCCAGGAGCACTTGCCGACTCCGCTTGTGGCCGGCCTACTGGCGGAGGCAACGTTGTGCCACATGCTTCTAAAAGACCAGGATTCGGCATTGCAAACCTTCAAGGCGTACAAGGAAGTGACTGGGCCCAAAGAAGGCGAAGACATTGCAGCGATGCATATCGTCGCAGGCGTGCTCGGTGTGGCTCCAGCCGACGAGGCTATCCCGTCCACTATCGAGGATGATCACGAGCAGCGCCTAAAGGCTGCCCTACAGATCCTTCAGAGCGGCATGCGTGCCGGTGGAGCGTAACTAGTTTGTACCTTGCGAGCCCCACCACTAGGTGAGGTCCTGCCACGGCCCAAGCTGCACTCTGTGTTACCATCAAACCATCCGGGAACTGCCCGATGAACGGAGAGGACCGCTATCCATCCCCAGATTGAGGCCATCGCGACGGCCCTGCGCCAAGAGGGTTATGTCGCGGACCGCGCCCTTGCCACTACCCTTCATCTGATGCTTTCCCTTGACCAGCCGCTGCTGGTCGAGGGCCCTGCCGGCGTCGGCAAAACGGAGCTCGCCAAGGTACTGGCGCAGCATCTCGACACCCGCCTCATCCGTCTGCAGTGCTACGAGGGTCTCGATGCCGCATCAGCCCTCTATGAGTGGGACTACCCCCGCCAACTCCTGCGCATTCGCCTCGCGGAGGCGGCGAAGGGCGATCTGGCGGGTCTGACGCACGGCCTGTTCACGCGGGAATTCCTGCTCGAGCGGCCACTCCTGCAGGCTATCACCGCACCTGCACCCGCTCCTGTGCTCCTGATCGACGAGGTGGACCGCGCCGATGAGGAGTTCGAGGCTTTTCTGCTCGAGCTGCTTGGGGAGTTCCAGGTCACCATCCCGGAACTCGGGACCCTGCGGGCAGCCGAGAAGCCGAAGGTGATCCTGACGTCAAACCGAACCCGCGAACTCTCAGATGCCCTGCGCCGGCGCTGTCTCTACCACTGGATCGACTACCCGGATGCCGACCGCGAGGCGGAGATCCTCCAGGCGCGCCTGCCTCAGGTGGACGCGCGCCTGGCCGAGGAAATCGCCAGCTTCATGCAGCGCTTGCGCCAGCTCCCGCTCGGGCGGGCCCCCGGCGTGGCGGAGAGCCTCGACTGGGCGCAGGCCTTGCTAGCGCTTGGCCACGATGGCCTCGATGCGAACACGTGCCGGGAAAGTTTTTCCGCGGTGCTCAAGGACCGCGAGGACTTAGCCTTGGCCATGGCCGAGCTGCCGACGCTGCTCGCTCCCGGAGAGGACGGGCACTCCGCGTGACCCGGGCCGGTGCAACCTTGCGGCAGCGCGTGACCGAGCTTGGCACGACGCTGCGAGAGATGGGCCTTTCGGTAGGAATCGACGCTCAGGCACTGGCCCTCCATAGCTTGACGGCAGTCGGGCTCGACGACGCCGAGGACATCCGGCTCAGCCTGCGGGCTGTCTATGCGCGCACGCGCTCGGCGCAGATCATCTTCGACGAGGTCTATCCACGCTGGCTGCGCGGTGAGCATCTGAAACCGGAGCCTGAGCCGGCTGGACCAGGCGGCGAGGACGGCAAGGCGGAAACGGCCGACGTCTCGCAACCCCCTCGCGCGCTTGGCCGTGGCGGAGACGCTGCAGATGGCGAGGCCGTGTCCGCGTCTCCGGCACGTTACAGTCCCGCTGCGTCGCAGGGCCTGGGCCCCGGGACCCCCAGGGCCCAGGTGGGCATGTCCGACGCCTTGCGCGACGCGGCCACCTTTCTCGCCGCACTCAGATCCGGGGACGGCAGGCGCAGACGGGCGGGCCGACGCGGTGACCTCGATCTCCGGCGCAGTCTGCGCGGTGCGCACACCACGGCGGGAGAGATCATGCACCTGCACAGACGCCGCCGGCGCCCGCGCCCGCCGCGCGTCATCCTTCTCTGCGACTTCAGCCGGTCTATGGCCGGGGAGGACGCTGAAGTGGTGCGCCTGGCACAGGCCCTTGTCCGCCGCTCGCGCCGCACGGAGGTCTTCGCCTTCTCGACCGAGCTCCGCCGGATTACGCAGCGGCTCCGTCGGCGGGAGGGAGCGCGCGCGCTGCTGGATCTCGGCTTTGCCTACGGCGGTGGCACGCGCATCGGCCTTTCGCTGCACCAGTTCGTACGTGGGTGGGGGCCGAGGCTTCTCGGCGCGGACAGCGTCGTGCTGATCGTATCGGATGGGCTTGACACCGGTGAGACCACGCTCCTGCGCGGTGCGATGGCAGCCATTCGCGCTGGCGCTGGCCGGATCTTCTGGCTGAGCCCACTCGCCGGCACCCCCGGCTACCAGCCGGTGCAGGGGGGGGTGCGCGCCGCCCTGCCATACTGCGACGCTTTTGGGGACGCACGCGATCCGCAGGCACTGACGAAGCTCGTCCATCCTTTGCGGCAAGGGAGATATCCGTCATGATGCAGCAGCAGGTGATCAGGGCGGCCCTGGAGGCGTGGCGCCGCGGCGAGGCGGGGGCGCTCGGCACGATCGTCGCCGTGGAGGGATCCGCCTATCAGCGCGAGGGTGCAAGCGTCTATGTCGCCCCTGACGGCAGTGTCCAGGGTCTCATTTCGGGCGGCTGCCTCGAGTCCGAGGTGGCTGGCGAGGCGCAGGGCCTCGCCGCAGACACGCCCCAAGTCCTCCGCTACGACACGAGCGATGAGAGCATCTTCGGCTATGGGATGGGCTGCCCGGGCATCGTCGATGTGCTGCTGGAAAAGCTGCCCCCCGGCGACACGCCCCTGGGACGCTTCCTCGAGCGCGTGGCGGACGGAGTGCCGGCCGCGCGCGGAGTCCGCCTGGACCGTGCCCGCGAGGGCGTTCTAAGGGACATCTGCTACATCCCGGGGCGGGCACCCGTCGGCAGCCTCGGCGACGCGGACCTGGACGACGCCTTTGTCACCTTTGCGCAGGAACGTCTCGAGGCGTCCCGCGCACCGGAGGCCCGCCGCATGGAGGGACTGCCCAGCCAGGCCGACGTCTTCGCCTGGATCGTCCCGCCCGAGGCCGAGTGCGTGATCTTCGGCGCCACGGATGACGCCCAGCCGCTCGCCCAGATGGCGGGGGAGATCGGCCTCAAGGTGCTGGTCGTGGACCCGCGCTCGCACCTCGCCCAGCCCGAGCGCTTCCCCACGGCCGAGGTGCGCTGCGTGGCGCTGCGAGACTATGTGGAAGTCATCGAGCTCGACCGCCAGAGCTATGTCGTGGTGATGGGCCATCAGGTGGAGCGGGACCTGGCCGCGCTGGCACTGGCTCTGCGGGCGGAGGTGCCCTACATCGGACTTCTGAGCTCCCAGGGCCGGCGCGAGAGCATGCTCAGCCACCTGCGGACGGATGGGCTGATTACGGAGGTGGACCCGCCGTCGCTTCGCTCCCCTGCCGGGATCTGGATCGGCGCGCGCACACCCGAGGAGATCGCCCTGAGCATCGTCGCGGAGATCTGCAGCGTTCGCCGCCAGGCCGCGCGTTGAGCCCGACGGTCGCCCTGCTCGCGGCCGGCAGCGGGCGGCGGTTCGGGGCACCGAAGCTGCTCATGCCGGCCGGCGAGGGCGAGGTGCTGCTGAGCCGGGCCGCAAGTCTGGCTCTTTCCGTTGCGGACCGCGTTCTCTGCGTGCTGCCAGCCGATGCCGAGTTGCACGTCGCCGCGTTGGCCAAGCTGGGGAGCGATCGGCTGATCCTGCTGGAGAACGCCGACGCGGCCCAGGGCATGGGGACGTCGGTTGCCTGCGCTGCCAGGGTGTGCCTTCAGCGAGGCTTGGCCGCGGACGGACTGCTCGTCATGCCGGCGGATCTGCCGACGGTCGATCAGGCATTTCTTCGGCGCCTGGTCGACGCCTATGCGGCGTGCGACGGCTGCGACGCAGCGGCGGCAGAGGATAAGGAGGGGCGCCTGCTCGCGCCCGCGGTCCTCGGGCCTGGGCTGTTGCCGGACATTTCGTCGCTGCGCGGCGACGAGGGGGCAAGAGCCATCCTGCGGCGCGCCGGGACGCGCGTGGCGGCGGTGGCCATTGGCGAAGGGGAGGACATCGACGACTTTAGGGCCTTCGTCCGACTGGCGCGGCGCCTCGGCTGGGATCGCGAACGGCTGCCAGACATCTCGTGGCGTGACGCGCCTCAAGGGTTGGCGCCGCCGGATGGCGCCTGGCGTGTCGGCTCGACCCTCGCGGCGAGTCTGGCGGGACACGGACCGGGCATCTCGGGATTTCAGGCGCCAGGGTTGGTGGAGGGGATAAGGCGGATACTCTTCGCCGGGGAGAGCGTTTTCGAGCGCCTGATGCTCCTGAGGGCGTCGGCGCTCCTGTCGTTTGCCGACGAAAACTGGTGAAATGCGCCCGCCAACATCTTTTCAGCCCGCACTTCGGCTGATACTCTGCAGGAAAGGGACTTGCCCGTTGGAAGGCATGGGCTCTGCTGTTTTTGTTTCATCCGGAAGGAGTGAGAGGCCGATCCGGGACTCCCGGTGCGGCAAGCATGGACGAAGTGGAGCGGGTACTGCTACGGCGTGAGGCGATCGCGAAGCGGGTGCAGGAACTGGGTACGGAAATCTCCGAGGGCCTGCGGGGCGACCAGCCGCTGCTTGCCGTCTCGATCCTGCGTGGCGCCGTGATCTTCGCGGCCGACCTGGTGCGCGAGATCAAGGGCATGGTGGAGCTGGACTTCATGGCTGTCTCTTCCTACGGTAGCGGCTCGGTTTCATCCGGCGCCGTCAGGGTGCTCAAGGACCTCGACGAGTCGATCGAGGGGCGCGACGTGCTGATCGTCGAGGACATCATCGATACGGGGCGGACGTTGAACTTCCTGCTGCAAAACCTCAAGGCGCGCAAGCCGCGCTCCATTCGGATCTGCACCTTGCTCGACAAGGTCGATCGCCGCGAGGTGGAGGTGCAGGTGGACTACGTCGGGTTCCGCATTCCCGACGCGTTCATCGTCGGCTATGGCCTCGACTACGCGGGGCGCTACCGCAATCATCCTGAACTTCTCGTCTTGCGCGACGGGGCCGTCGCTCCATGACAGAGCGCGTCCTGGTCCTCGATTTCGGAGCGCAGTACGCGCAGTTGATCGCGCGCCGCGTGCGCGAACTGGGCGTCTATGCGGAGATCATGCCGGCAGCGGCATCCTACGAGGACATCATGGCGAAGGAGCCCGCCGCGATCATCCTGAGCGGCGGGCCTGACAGCGTTTACCGCCCCGGTGCGCCGAAGCTCGACGAGCGCCTCCTGACGTCCGGCGTGCCCCAGCTCGGTATCTGCTATGGCATGCAGTACCTGGCCCACGCGCTGGGCGGGCGGGTCGATCCCGGCACGCCGGAGTACGGCCCGGCGCAGGTGCGCAGGACAGGCGTCGACGATCCGCTGATGGCCGGCCTGCCTGAGCGCATGCAGGTCTGGATGAGCCATGGCGACCGCGTGGAGAGCCTGCCGGACGGCTTCTCGCTGCTCTTCGCGAGCGATGGCGCGCCGTGCGCCGCCATGGGCGACCCCCTGCGCCGGATCTACGCGGTGCAGTTCCATCCGGAGGTCGTGCACACCGAGCACGGCATGGACATCTTGCGCAACTTCCTCTACGCGGTCGCGTCGCTCGAGGGCGGCTGGGACATGGGTTCATTCGTGGAGCGCGAGGTACCGCGCATTCAGGCCGAAGTCGGCGACGGCCAGGCCCTGGTCGCGCTTTCGGGCGGTGTCGATTCGGCCGTGGCGGCCGCCATCGTTCATCGGGCCCTCGGCGACAGGCTCACGGCGGTCTTCGTCGACCACGGCTTCCTGCGGGCCGGCGAGGCCGAGGAGGTGGAGCGGTCCTTCACCGAGCGCGTGCCGCTTCGCTTCATCCACGTGCGGGCGCAGGAGCGCTTCCTCAAGGGGCTCGAAGGCGTCGTCGATCCGGAGGAGAAGCGCAAGCGCATCGGCAACCTTTTCATTCGCGTCTTCGAGGAAGAGGCACAGAAGCTCGGACCGATCGACTTCCTCGTGCAGGGCACGCTCTACCCCGATGTGATCGAGAGCGGCCCGGGGCAGGCGGCGGTGATCAAGAGCCATCACAACGTCGGCGGGTTGCCAAAAGACCTTCGGTTTCGGCTGCTTGAGCCCCTGCGGGAGCTCTTCAAGGACGAGGTGCGCCAGCTCGGCCGCGAGCTCGGCCTGCCGCCGAGCCTCGTGGAGCGCCAGCCGTTCCCGGGGCCGGGTCTCGCCATCCGCATGGTCGGCGAGGTGCAGCCCGAGCGTCTCGAGCTCCTGCGCCGGGCGGATCTTGTGGTGCGCCGGGAAGTCGAGTCGGCGGAGATCGCCAAGGATCTCTGGCAATGGTTCGCCGTCCTGCCGGGCGTGCGCACCGTCGGGGTGATGGGGGACCATCGCACCTACGGCGAGGCCGTCGTCGTGCGCGCCGTCACCTCCGACGACGGCATGACCGCGGACTGGGCCAAGCTCGACCCGCAACTGCTGCAGCGCATCGCATCGGCGATCGTGAGCGAGGTTCCGGGCGTCAACCGGGTTCTTTACGACATCACCTCGAAACCTCCCGGCACGATCGAGTGGGAATGACCATGAAGCTCCCGCCGCCGGCGGGAGCTTCACTGCAGTTGGCTGCACAGGCAGGGCGGCGCGTATCCTGAGCCATGCTCGCCTCCTCCTGATTCCGAAGACGTGTTCGGCGAGGAGCCTCCCGTGAAGATCAAGGATATGGCGATGCTCGGCGGCCTGGCCGCCATCTGGGGCAGCTCGTTTCTCTTCATCAAGATCGGCGTACCGGCGCTTGGACCCGTTCCCCTGATCGAGCTGCGGGTACTGATTGCGTCCTTGGCCCTGCTGATCTTCGCGCGCCTCAGCCACCACAGGGTCCAGGTGCTGCACAAGTGGTGGCTGTACCTCGTGCTCGGTGCGACCAACGCCGCGATCCCCTTCACGCTGATCGCAGTCGCCGAGCTGCGCCTGGACTCCGGTCTCGCGGCGATCCTGAACGCCACGACACCGCTCTTCACTGCTCTTGTGGCCTGGCTGTGGGCTGAAGACCCCTTCACGCCCGGCAAGCTCGTCGGCGTCTTCCTCGGCATCGTGGGCGTGGGTGTGCTGATGGGCGGCACAACCGGCCATGTCGGAGGCCTCTGGCTGCCTGCCGGATGCTCGCTCCTCGCAGCCCTGTCCTACGGTGTCGCGGGTGTCTTCTCGAGCCGCTACTTCCATGGCGAGAAGCCCCTCGACATGGCGATCGGCCAGCAGATCGGGGCGACGGTCGTCCTCCTGCCCGTCAGCCTGCTCGCCCTGCCGCAGCGGAGTCCCTCGGGGACAGTAATCTTTGCGCTTCTCATGCTTGCCGTCCTCTGCACGGCTGTCGCCTATCTCCTCTACTTCGCCCTCATTCACAGCGTGGGAGCCGTGCGCACGCTCACCGTGACCTTCCTCGTGCCGGCCTTCGCGGTCGGGTGGGGAGCCGTCTTCCTGCACGAGGGGGTCTCCTGGCGCATGCTGCTCGGCCTGATCGTCATCCTGTCCAGCGTAGCCCTCGTGGTCCGCGGCGGACGCGGCCCCGGCCGGCGGGCGTCGGCGCAAGCGCAGGAGAGAACGTAGAGCGCGAGGCGGCGATCCGGGAAGGATCGCCGCCTCGCGTGGCTTTCCGTCACGCCTTGGCGAGTTCCTCTAGCAGGTAGCCTGCGACATACTGCACGTCGTCCTCCGTGAGGTGGGGGTGCAGCGGCAGGCTCAGCACGCCCTGCAGGAGCTGCCGCGTGGCGGGCAGGCGTGGGGGGCGTCCCGGCAAGACACTGTAGGCGGGCTTGGGGTAGTAGACGTCGCTCTCGATGCCCTGGGCGGAGAGCCCCGCCTTCACGGCGTCGCGCCCCTTGACCCGCACAGGGTAGAGGTGGAACACCGAGACGCCGTAGAGGTCGTGGCGCAGGCGCACCGCCTCGGGCAGCAGACGGTCGTAGAGGAGGGCCAGCTCGCGCCGGCGCCTGTTCCACGACGAGAGATGCGGCAGCTTTGCGAGCAGCCACGCCGCCTGCAGGGAATCCATCCTCTCCGTGAAGCCAGGCCTCAGGCTGAGGTTCCTCTGGCGCTGGCCGTGGTGGCGCAGCAGGCGGACGCGGTCGGCGATCTCGTCGTCGTCTGTGACGATGGCGCCGCCGTCGCCGAGCGCGCCGAGGTTCTTCGAGGGGGAGAAGCTGTAGGCGGCCCAGCGTGCGCCCCACCCGGCCGGCATCAGGCCGTCGGCTGTGGCGACCCTGGTGCCGTGCGCCTGACAGGCGTCGACGGCCACCTCCGCACCGTACTGCCGGGCGAGCTCGCGGATGCCCGGCATCGGCGCCGGCGCGCCGTAGAGGTGCACGGGCAGCACCAGATGCACCTTCTCATGGGCCAGGACCTGGGCAAGGGAATCGGGGTCCATCAGGCCGGTGCGCGGGTCGACGTCGACCCAGGCCACGCGGCAGCCCGCCCAGAGGATTGCCTCCACGGTCGCGACGAAGGTGTTGGCTACGGTCGCCACCTTCGCCCCTTTCGGCAGATCGAGCGCCAGGATGCCGAGAATGAGGGCGGCAGTGCCGGAGTTGACGGCGACGCAGTGGCGGTGGCCGACAAAGGCGGCGAACGCCCGCTCGAACTCCTCGATCTCAGGCCCGCCGACAAAGTGCTTGTGGTCCATCACCGCCCGTGCGGCACGGTCCAGTTCGGCCTTGATCGGCCCGTGCAGCGCTTCCAGATCGACCATGCGGATCATCGTCCGATCTCCTTCCTCGCAGCCAGAAGCCGCGCCGGCACCCCGGCCACGACGGCGCCGTCGGGCACGTCATGGGTTACGACGGCGCCTGCCCCGACCAGAGCGCCTGCGCCGATGACGATGCCGCCCATGATCACCGCTCCCGTGCCGATCGAGGCACGGTCCTTGACCTCGGTAGAGAGAAGCTGCCAGTCGCGGGGCCCCTGGAGCTCCCCGGCGCTCGTGACGGCCGAGGGATCGCGGTCATTGATGAACATCACCCCGTGGCCGACGAAGACGCCGTCGCCGATCGTGACTCCGGTGCAGATGTAGGTGTGGGACGAGATCTTGCAGCGCGTGCCGACCCGCACGCCGGCGGTGATCTCCGCAAACGCGCCGATGCGCGTCTCGTCGCCGATCTCGCAGCCGTAGAGGTTGACGAACGGCGCAAGGTAGACGTCGCGGCCGAGCCGTACGTCGTCGGCAACGCAGCGCGGCTCGAATCCTCCGGCCAACGCATCGCGCCTCCCTTCTTGGGTCATGAGGTTGCGAGGGCCGCATCCGCCCGCACCACCATGTCCGTGACGCGCAAGATGTGCGCCGCATCCATGAGCGGATCGGCGAGCCCGTGCACGACATCGATGAAGTGCTGGCATTCCTTGCGCAGGGGTTCGCCGTGGTCGACCGCGGGCAGGGTGGGATCGCCCACGGTCGCGACGATCTCCTCGCTTCCTCCCGGCCCGGTGCCCTTGCGCAGTTCCGTGCGATAGATCGCAAGCGGCCAGGTGCTGTCTAGGTCGTCCCAGAGCACGGTGCGCCTCGTTCCGATCATCATCACCCGGCGCACCTTGACAGGGGAGCGCCAGCTGAGGGTCCAGGCGACGCCAGCCCTGGACGAGGTACCTAGGAGGACGCTGCAGCTGTCCATGCCGGCTGCGGCCGGCGCCGCTCCTATGGCGCCATAAGTCTCTATCGTCGGATGAA
>JAJYSZ010000097.1 GCA_021793315.1 Bacillota bacterium
CACAGACCTGACAGACTTCCCAGTTATGAGCGGCGATCCAAATGGCCGTGGCTAGTTCCGACTCTCGATTCCGCGCCAGAGGACCTTCACACCAGGGTTGCCATTGCCCTTCCGGGCGAGCGGGCGAGTCCGACGACAGCGATGGAGCTTTGGTGGTTCGCTCGGCACATGGGGCATCGGGATTCGTGCGTGCGACATAGGGTGAGGTGCGGACGGCGCTAAGTCGCCATGCAGCAGGTGGCGATGGCGTGCTTCAGGCGGCGCCTCTCCAGCTGGAGCTTCCCAATCTGGTAGCGGCTCTTGAGCGTGTAGTTCAGCACGTTCGATCCGCCAGCGATGATAGGTTTTTGCGGAGGCCCGTCGGCAGGGTGGTGAGCCAAACCCAACCGACAGGACGCTCTCTGTCGGGAGGTTCTAGCCCCTAGGCGCACAGCATGGAGACCGGAATTGGATCCGGATACCGCTTGCGCTGCGCTCCGGTGCATTGCGGCCCTTTTGCACTGTGATCCCCATGGTGCCGAAGCGGACCCACGTCGATGAAAGAAGTCGTCGATGGAGTGACCCCGCTTTAGTGGACAGGTCGGGGGCTTGGCTACGAAGCGCGTGATTGGCGATCGGTAGCCGTAGCGACCCACCTCCTCTCGAACTCGTCCGGAGTGAGCATGCCGAGGCTGGAGTGCAGCCGTTGGCGGTTGTAGAAGCCCTCGATGAACCAGAAGATCTCCGAGCGCAGGAGATCTCTTGAGGGCCAGTGGCGCTGGCGATCAAGGAGGTCTGTCTGGAGCGTGGCCCAGAAGCTCTCCATCATCGCGTTGTCGTAGCAGTCGCCGATCGAGCCCATGGAGCCGACGAGGCCGGCTTCACGGAGGCGCTGGCCGAAAGCGATCGAGGTGTACTGTGCGCCGTGATCCGAGTGGTGGATCGTCCCCGGCTTGGGTTTGCGGGTACGCGTCGCCATGTTGACGGCGTCGATCACGAGCTCGGTGCCGATCCGCTCGCCCATGGCCCAGCCGACGATCCGACGGGAGAAGGCGTCCATGACCGCGGCGCAGTTGAGCCAGCCCTCCGCGGTCGGGTGCTGGGTGATGTCCGCCACCCAGAGGAGGTTTGGAGCCTCGGCGGTGAACGCGCGCTGCACCAAGTCCGGAGCCAGCGGGTCCTTGGGGTTGCGATGGGTGCAGCCGACGGCCTTGCGCCGGCTGATGCCCTGGATGCCAGCCTCGCGCATCAGGCGCGCCACACGCTTGCGGGAGCAGCGCACACCGCTCCCAGAGCGGAGTTCGGCGTGCACGCGGGGGGCGCCGTAGGTTCCACGACTACTGCTGTGGATGTCCTCGATCTGCTTGCGCAGTGCCGCATCCGCCAACTCGCGACGGCTCGGCGTGCGTCCGCGCCAGGCGTAGAAACCGCTCTTCGAGACCTTGAGCACCCGGCACAGCATGTTGACGCTATGGCTCGCCTTCTCCACCTCCACGAACCGGAAGACCTCTACCGTGTCCGGCTGCTCTCCTTGGCGAAGAAGGCGGCTGCTTTTTTTAGGATCTCGCGCTCCTCTTGGGCAATGCGCAGCTCCCGCCGCAGGCGCCGCAGTTCCTCCTTCTCTGCCTCCGTCATGCCTTCGCGCCTGCCGTCCTCCACCTCGGCCTGGCGCACCCACAGGCGCAGGGCCTCGTCCGACATGCCGAGCTCGCGCGAAACGGCCCTGATCTTCCTACCCTGTTCTCGAACCAGCCGCACGGCCTCTGCCCGGAACTCCGGGGCGTAGGGTGGCCTCGACTTGGGCACCGTGGACGTCCTCCTCTCGCTGGCCAACGCTCTCCCCGGCGTCTTTGCGACGACGGGGCCAGGGGAGGGGGGCAACCACTCCGTGGTTTCCCCCGGCCCCCTTCCGTCCGGATGAAGATGCATCACCCGGACCAAACCGGAGCCTAGCGTTGCCTCGAGAGCCAAGTCTTAGACGGTCCACCCAACCGGGGCAGACTCATCGACGCCAAGCACACTTGCGGGTTCCACGTCGTCGAAGGGAAGGCGCCGCGCGGCACACACGAAGGTTTGGCGGCTAAAGTGCAGACCGAAGAGACTTGCGATGGATAAGACCCCAATTGTCCCAAGCGATCCGGTGCCTCTCTGTCGCATCGTGCTACGAGTCGGGCGGCAAGCATTCCTCGCCGCCCGATGGATGGTGCCTTGAATCGGTCAGGTCAGGCTTCAGATCTGCTGCCGCCGAGTCCTGCGACCAAGGACCGCGGCGCCACCGATCCCGACGATCAGAATGAGCGGCACTCCGAAAGCATAAGGCACCTCCGGGAGGTAGTTGGGTGGGATGTCTATGAGAGGAATAACGTTGCTCTCTACACTCAAGCCCTTTCCACTGTTGCCGACCTCGTGCGCAAAGATCTCCAACGCGCCAGGGCTATTTGCAAGGTACCACTGGTGCACCGTCAAGCTGGGCTCAAACAGTGTAGTACTGTTGTACCAAGCGGATCCCGTCTGCCAGTCCGCCGTGAATTGGCAGTTCCAACTGCTGGGGTTTGTAGCGGAGTTCGGCGTGCAAGACTGTTCGGCAATTTCCATGGCCGCATAGTCCGTGTGATTCGAAGGGATCGGTTCAGGGGCAAAGTACAACTTTACTCCTGTCGCAGTGTCATCCAGTAACTTCGTTACAGTGACCGAATACACCGTGGACGAAGAGTCAATGCCAGAAACCGCCTTGAGGTTGGTGAGCCGAAGACCCGTCCCTGACGTAGCGGCACCGGCAGGCACTGCTAGCGCAGCGATCGCCAAGAATGCAGCGGCGCCCGCCAGCGTCCGCACCCACCCGTTAGGCTTCGTCATCATCCGGAACATCGCGTTCCCCTCCTCTGCAGAGCGTTGGGTGCAGGAAACAACTTCCTGTGGCCGATGTTATCTGTCTTGGCAGGCTCCCGCACGCCCAAAGCAGGTATCACTTGCGGTCGCACGTGTCATGTTCCATCCCTGGCTCGCCGTGTCCGAAGCGGAGGCTACGCTCGAGTCGGGGCGACGCTGTCTTGCTTGATGGTAGTGCCGCGGTGGGAGCGATGGACTGAATGCGAGCTTAGCAACCAGGAGGGTACGCACCTTACCCTCCTGGCCACCCGAGGCTCAGGGCCTTCCAGCGGCGGCCAGGGACTGCGGTACGCCTTCCTGCTGGGCAACGGCCTGGGCCAGTTCGGTCGCGAAGCGCTCGAGATGCCCCTGGGTCGGGCTGAGCATCTGCGGCCACGACCCGAACGCCGGCGGCATCGCCACGGCAGACATACCTGCTGCTGGTGCAGGTGACCGGATGGTAGACAGGCTCTTCGGCCACTCCGCCGTACTCTGGGGCAGGGCGGAGACGGCGTAGCGCAGGTAGCGCACGCTCCCGTCCGGGATCCGCACGGCGCTCTCCCATTCGATATCCTCGTAGCTGGCCCACGCGGCTCCCACCTCCACAGGGGGAAGTTGTAGCGCATAGTCGGCTGCTGCGGTCGCGGGGGCTACGTCGAAGACCCGCATCGCGTTCGTACGCTCGCCGTGGAAGGCGAGGCAGTCTCGGAAGCCGTAGCTTTCGAGGTTGCCGAGGTCCGGGGTTGACCAGACCTCTGCGAGCACCTGGGCGCCGTCTTGGGAGACGTAGGTGTCGGCGATGCTTACCGCCCCCGGACCGAGAATGCTCGAATCGTTGAAACGCTGGACCCTTACCACGCGGAAGCCAAGCAGCCTGGGCAGAAGCGCGGCGACGACCGCGGTACGCACCTGTAGGGGCTTGCCCGGGGCGCCGTACGGGGTAGTGAAGATCGGCCAGAGGCTGACGAACAACGCCGCGCCCAGCAGCCAGGAACTGACAACCCGACCCCAGCCCGCCGGAGGCAGACGCAGGGAACCGAGCGCCTGCGGGACCAGCCCCAGCCGCCTCGCTGTGGCCAGAAGGAGCAGAGCGAGCAGCGCGAACAGCACGAAGCCGAGAGCGGGGTGCAGTACGCCAAAAGTGAAGTTGCTGCCGGCGTAGTGTACTGACGCCATGATCGCAGCTAGGCGCAGGAGGTTGAAGAGGATCGCTCCCACGAGTGCGCCGACGATGAGCAATCCCTTGCGCCAGGCCGCCCCGACGTACTGGGTAAGCAAGACCGGCAGTATGATCGCCGCGCCGAGTGCGCTGTCGGCTCCGCTGCAGGCCTGCGAGATGACCACCGGTATAAGTGAGCCGTGGCCCGCGACGAGGAACGCGCCAGATTGCCCTTGGGCAGTGATCCAAGGGACGAATCGGCTGAGGTGGGCTATGGAGGTTATGGCGACCTGCACCAGCACACCCTGGGTCATCGTAGCCACTGCGCCGAGCAACGGCGGCCAGCTGAACAGAAGGTAGGCTAACGGCCACAGCAACGCGGGTGTCACGCCGACGCCAAACAGGAGCCAGGCCATACCGAGCGTCCAGAGTGGCCAGAGCAGGAGGCCTGCGCTTTCCATTACAAAGAGGTAAGGCCAGCGGACAGACCCGATCACGAGCGCAGCGCCGACGACAAGCAGAAGCCCGCCGCCCAGGATGGCGTCAAGCTCGGAATCGTCATTCACTGGTGCGCTGCGGCGGATCCCGGACGCCCCCCAGAGAAAGGCGAGGAGCGGAATCCAGATGAGGTAGGCGATCGGAGTATCTGCCAACACGTTCTGCCAAAGAGGTAGGCCGTACGCCGCAAGCGGTACGAGCGAGAGCACTCCCCAAGCCACGAGGCGCGCCGCCTGGCCGGCGGGTCTGTCCGCCCGATCCGCGGTGATCAACGAGCCACCCCCGATCCGCACAGAGAAAGGAACCTTGTCGCAAGACCGGGAACGGGCAGTTAGCAGGCTGCCAGAAGGTCTGCCAGGTCGCCGTCACAAACCGAGTTACCGGTGTGCACCTGGCAGTTGAGGGGTTGGTGAGTTGGGCTTGCAGCGTCTCCTACGCTTCCGGGAGACTACCAGACAGGCTGCCGCCAACGCAGTGTCCAGAGTGGTATCACTCGCGGTGTCGGTGGGGTTGGGCGGTGCGATCGTTGAAAGGCGAATCGCGGCGAACGTGGAAGACGGCCGCCCACGGTGACGCTTTCATCGACGGACCGCCCATAGCCTCGTGCGGTCGAACGCTTGGGCCGTCGAAGCTGTGAGACGGTGCGTAATACGATTCGCGACACTGCGCGTGGAAGGGGTCTTTGCTAGCATTCCATTCGCACAACAGCTGACCCGCGGAGGCTTGTCTCGTGGATGACAGCGAGATGCTGCCCAACGTGTATCCGTCGCGTAGCGACCGGCACCGTAAGCTACGCCGTCACGCAGCGGGCGCCTGCCGCCTGTGCAGTGTTCGACACATCAAGGTGCTTGTGTCGGCTTTCATGCCGTCCGCGAACGATGGGGCGCATGCCCCCCAAAAGTCGGGAAGGCGCCTTGAAGAGCTCACCCAGAGTCTTGAAACGTTCCCGCCGGGCAGGCGGCCCCTGGTCGCCCGCGTGAGCGCAGACCTCGGCGGACAGCGCTCACGCGCGAGCGAGCTATCCGAAGCGAAAGGTCCAAGGCTCCTTGCTCAGGTTGCGGCCCGCAGCGAGACGGCGTCCTCCAAGGAGCAGCCGGTCTTGGTGCGTTGCAGTCCTCCGTACACGGACGTCGAGCGGCTGGTTGGGGAAATCGATGGCGCCTCAGGCGTCGACGTGACCAACCAGCCCCTTCAGGGCGGCGTCAACGGTGTCGGCGGACAGTCGGGTGCCCTTCGAACTCGCATGGGTATCTCGCCCGCAGGACGACGAGTCTGGGGCGGTGTACGCGCAAACCCTGGACGTTTCGCCGGCAGCGCAGGAGTGAGCATCCGCGCGCTGCTCTGGAATGTCGTGGCTGTCGGAGTGTGGCTCGTCGTGATGGTCGGGATGTACTGGGTGTTCGATGTTCTTCCGCTCTTATTGCTGTTCGGGGTGGCCATCTACTACGCCGTGCAGTCGTCCGGCCAGGCTCGGAACCGGGAAGGCGCACAGCGATGAACGTCCTCGCAAAGCGCGTGCGGCAAAACCCGCGGTACCGCAGCGATGCCCGGGGCCAGGGGGATCTCCCCATGACGATACTCGCCCACCGGTTGCGGATGGCCCCCTGGGAGGCTGCCCTGCCGAACTTGGTGCGTCCATGCCAGAGGGCGAACGCCATGCACGAACTTGCGGGTGTCGTGCGTGCGGGTCGAGCGGATCCGCTGTGGGCGGGGCCATCATGAGCGCTGCTGTGGGACCGGCAGCAGGAGACGTGAGCCGCCCGCTCGTGCGCGGAGGCGCTCGCGTCCGTGGGCGACCCGCGGGTGCGCTGCCGCTTGCCGTCGGGATCGGAGCACTGGACCTGGTGCTCGGCCTATACATCAACCTACGGTTGCACTACCTCAACGGCGACGCCTTTTCGCGTGTCGCGAACGCCTATTACGTGATCTACGGCCGCAATCCCCACCTAGCTGCCATTGGCTTCATCTGGAACCCGCTTCCTTCAATCATGGAACTCCCCTTCCTATTTCTACGAAACTTTTGGCCGGCACTGTCAGCGGATGCTGTTGCGAGCCTGTTCGTGAGCGCGGGCTTTGCAGGTATCGCCGTGTACTACCTTAGCGACACGCTGCGTCTCTTTGGGCTCGGGGCGGGTTGGCGCATCGCGTTTGCTCTGCTGTTCGCCTGCAACCCGATGATCGCGTTCTACTCCGTCAACGGCATGAGCGACATCATGCTGGTGGGCGCTATGGCGGCGGCCGTGCGTGGGACGGTAGGCTACGTGCAGCAGAGGTCTCTGGCCGACCTCATCTCAGCGGGCGTGTGGCTTGCGGTGGCGTTCGGCATCCGTTACGAGGGTGCGCCTCTCGGGGTTTTCCTCGCCATTGGCCTAGGCATCGCGCTGTGGTGGCTGCAGCGGGGGGCAAGGGAGATCCGCGGAGGAATGCTGCTCCTGCTCGCTCCGATCCTCTACGTGTCCGGCCTTTGGATATATCTGAACTGGCTGATCATGAAGCAGCCGCTCTACTTTCTTGATTCGGCCTATGGCAACGTGGCACAGACGTCGGTCGGCTTGGCCAAGACGCTGGCGGGGGCCATGCACCACGTCGTCGGCTCGCTTCTGTTCGTCGGGCACATGGGCCTGCTGTTCTGGCCCGTGGCCGTAGGGTTGGTCGCCGCAGTCGCGCTGTCGGTCGGCAAATGGCGCGACCCCATCGCACCGGTGCTGATCGGCGCGACCGTAGGCATGCCGCTGCTCCAGGCTGTTCTAGTGTTCGACGGGCACAGCGGCGGGTGGGCAAGGTACTTCATCTACTACATCCCGAACGGCATTCTGCTCCTCACCTTCGCGGCAAGTCGCGTGGAGCGCGCCCTCGTGCGTAACGCCGCGTTGACGCTCGCGGCTCTCCTCTGCATTGGTGGAAATGCAGTGAACCTCTATGAGGAAACGAAGTCTCCCGTGGTCGGATACGGCGACACCACACCGGTGAGCGGCATTCTAGCCGGTAGACGCTTCTTCACTTACCAGACGGACGACCAGATCGCGGCTTACCTCAATCGCCATCCGAAGCTCACTGTGCTTCTGGATTCGTTTGACGGGTACCCGATAGTACTCCGGGTACGCAATCCAAGACAACTCATCATTACGTCAGACACCGACTTCCAGAGCGTTCTAGAGAATCCGGCCGGGCGTGTCGACGCTCTTCTCGTGCCCCAACCAGATGGTGCAGCGACGCTGGATGCCGTCAACCGTACATTCCCGAACCTCTGGGCGGGCGGGGTACCTTGGGCGCACCTCATGCGCAGCTTCCCAGGAGGCACCGTTTGGCGCCTCTATGGGGTCGACTTAGGCGCACCGTGACGGAACGTAGCGGATCAAGAACATCGGCCCGCGCGCTTGTGTGTCGAGCGATTCGTATTCAGGGCTCGTACCGCCGGCCCTGAAGGTAGGTGACGGTAGCCGCAACTGGGTTCGAGTTGAAACAGCCGATCCTAGGCAATACGCACCGCCAGCACCCGGTAGGTGGAGCCCGGCCCGTGTTCGATCTTCTCGACCGCAAACCCCTGGGCAGCGAGCAGCGCCGTGAGTTCGTCCGCCCCGATGCGGATCTCTTGCGGCGGTCCCATCGGTGTGTCGTCCTTTTCCCACTCGATCAGGAAGTAGACCCCGCCTGGCTTCAGGACCCGGTGGACCTCGCTCAGGGTAGCGTCGCGCTCTGGGATATCGTGGAAGACGTTGGCCATCAGCACAGCGTCCAGGTCCCCATCGGCGAAGGGAAGCCCTGTCGCGTCAGCCGGCACGGTCTCGACGTTGAGGAGCCCGGCATCCCGGACGCGGGACGCGACGAAGTCCAGCATGTCCTGCTGGCGATCCACCGCGAAGATCCGCGTGTCCGGCAGCAGCCGCGCCGCGGCGACGGTGAAGAAGCCGCTGCCGCAGCCGATGTCGGCGAGCTGTCGCATGTCCGGCTGGACGAAAGCCTTGAGGACGTCCTCGGGCGGCGTCTCCGCCCGACGCCTTTCCTCCATGGCGTACAGACGATGCGGGTCGAAGTGTCCGGGGCCGTGATCGTGATGCTCGTGCATGAGCGTCTCCTTTTGGGACCGATTGCCTCGATTCTAGCGCGATTCGCCCGCCGCCGCCTCGGATTCGGCGAGCCGCTCCTTGCCTGGAGGAGTCATGGTCAGGATGCCCAGCGCCGCAAAGAGCGGCATCACGAGGAACACGGCGCGGAAGGCCGCCAGGAAGAGGTGGGGGTAGGCCGGTGAGGTGTGCGAAGGGTTCAGCGACCCTCCCGTGAGCAGCCAGTAGAGCGAGAGTCCCATGGCGGCGGCCGCGACGCCGAGAATGCGGCCGAGGTTGCGCTGCGTGGCCAGGAGGCCCGAAGCGACGCCGGTATCGGCAAGCGGGACGGAGTTCAGAACGGCCGTGTTGTTGGGTGCGTTGAAGAGGCCAGCCGCAGCGCCCACGAGGCCTGAAAGCAGCCAGACCCCCCAAAGCGGTGGGCCACCTGGCCAGAGCGCGAACAGGAGATCGGCGACGGCAAACACGCCGAGCCCGAGGCGGCCGGGGAGCATGACGCCGATCCGGTCGGCGATGCGCCCGCCGATGGGCGCAAGAAGGATCATAACGAGGGCCTGCGGCGCGATGCTGATGCCCACGAGAGCCATCGGCTCGTGCAGGACGACGCGCAGATAGAAGGGCAGCAGGAAGGACGGGGCCATCATCAGCACCCAGTAGGCGAGACCGCTGATGAGGTTGCGCCAGAAGGGCGGGATCTGAAAGAGCCGCAGCGGCATGACGGGCCGCGGGGCTCGCGCCTCGCGCCGCACAAAGAGGTAGCCCAGGAGTGCGGTCAGGATGAGCAGCCAAAGGGATGACCGGCTGGGCAGGTCGGTGAGCCCGAACTCGAGGGTTGTGGCGCCGGCGAAGAAGAGCACCGAGCCAAGCCAGTCGAAGGCGGCTGGCCGCAGGGAGACATCGCGGGCGAAGTGAGGCAGATAGCGCCATGAGGCCCAAACGCCCCAGATGCCGACCGGGACGTTGACCCAGAAGATGCTGCGCCAGCCGAAGAAAGCAGTCAGGACTCCGCCGATCGGCGGACCAAGAAGGTTGCCTGCCGCCACCACGGCGGCGATCAGGCCGAGAGCGCGCCCGCGCTGGTCCTGCGGGAAGGTGAGCGCGACGATCGCCATCACGTTGGCCTGGATGATGGCCCCGCCGAGACCTTGGAGCGCGCGTGCCGCGAGAAGGGCCGAGAGGTTCGGGGCGAGCGCAGCCGCCACGGACCCGAGGGCAAAGCCGAGCAGGCCCAGGGTGAACAGCCGGCTGCGTCCGAGCCAGTCGGCCACCTGCGCCGTGAGTGGCAGCACGCCGGTGATCACCAGAAGATAGGCCGTGACAACCCACTGCAGCAGGGCGACCGGGAGCCCGAATTCATGCTGCATCACCGGCAGGGCGACATTCACGACCGTCGCGTCGAGGTTGACCATCAGCGTACCGGTGGTGGCTGCTGCGAAGCTGAGCCAAAGTGCCCGTCCCTGCAGCGCGTATGAGGATCCCGACGACATGGCGCCGGGGGGCTTGGACATGCGAGGACCCCATTTCGAGCTTGTCCCGGCACACACTACTACGAAATGCACTATAATGCAATGTGCACTACTGACGTGCGAGGAGGCGGTGATCCTGCATCGCGAGGATGCTTCCCCCCGCCGGTACCAGACGGGACGTCACCTGGCTGCCTTCCTGCTGCTTCTGATTGCGCAGCAGCCCGATCACGGAGGGTCACTCATCGAACGTCTCCACGGCCTGCATCCTGCCGGCTGGACGGTGGACAGCGGACGAGTCTACCGCCTGCTCCGCACCATGGAGGAACAGGGCGCGCTGCAATCGAACTGGGCGCCGTTGGCTGCCGGTCAGCCTGTGCGCGTCTATCGGATCACGGCGGGGGGCAACACCTGGCTGCGC
>JAJYSZ010000014.1 GCA_021793315.1 Bacillota bacterium
TACCGGCCCTTCATCGGCATGAGGTTCTTCACTACTACGGGCTCATATGCCACCCGCCGCGCATTCTCGGCCCTTGCGTTTCCGCTTGTGGCCTCGTTACCGGTGTCCTTCCCACCGGACACGACGGGCTTCCCCGGGTAAGTCGCGCATGCCTGAGAGTGAGGCCATCCGTCACAACTCCATGGGTTATCCAGCTTTCGGGCTTTCCCACATTTCGCAAGGTTACCCACCCATCGAGCCAATCGGTACGCCTGCGCTATGTCCCACTCTCTCCCTTCGGCTTCCTTCGGACCCCACCGTTACCGGTGACGCCCTTGCCTACAGGTTGCCTTCCCGCTGGTGAGGCGGCGGGGGCGTTCTCCCCCTGGCATTGCGCACATGCCGGGCGCACAAAAGACCGCCTGGCGAATTCGCCAGGCGGCCCTGCAACTTCGTGCTCTCAGGTGCACTGCGGCGGGAAGATGGCCGACGGCGGGCATGCGCCCAGCGGCAAAGTGACGCACGGCGCGGGCGTGCAGTACCCATAGGCAGGCACCAGGAGCTGGACCGTCGCCGTCGAGGTGAAGGTCGCGCAGAAGGTCACCACCGTGCAGATGGTCTCGTCGATGATGGCGGGTGGCGTACAGGTGGCGCTCAACACTGTGCACGACTGGCTGGTGCCCGACGGCCCGCAGAGCGTGACCGTCTTGAACAGGCTGACCGCTTCCTGGGCGATACCGCCCAAGCCGTCGAAGGAGACGTTGAAGTCCACGGTGGCGCTGAGGACGAAGGTCGCCTCGACGTAGTCCGCGGTGGCGGCAGCGACGCTGCCCACGAACGCGCAGCTCACGCTCGACACGCTGCAGCTGATGGCTGGGCTCGGAGCAGGGTCTTGCATCAGTGGCGCGCAGACCATCGGCGACGTGTCCTGCTGGTAGCAGTAGTCGAAGACCTTGTCGACGGCGATGCAGGCGATCTCGGTGGGCGCTGGGCAGCCGCCCGGGCCGCACGGACCGGGAGCGACCTGCGTGAAGACTTCGCCGATGCTGTTCTTGGCGGGATCCGTGTACCAGAGCGTGCCGTCGAAGCCGGTCGCGATCATGAAGGGGCTGCTGCCGGAGCCGGCGGGGATCTCGGTGATGGCGAGAGTGGCGGGATCGACGAAGCCGAGATTGCCGATGCCCTCGGTGAACCAGACCTTACCGTCTGGGCCGGCCGCGATGCCCGCTACCGCAGACTTGACGGTCGGGGTGGTGAGCTCCGTGACGGCCAGCGACAGGGGGCTGATCTTGCCGAGACCGTTGCCGAGGCCGGTCGTGCCGGGCAGGGTGAACCACATGTTGCCGTCCGGTCCGAGCGTGATCGCGAAGGGCGAGCTGTTCGGGTTCGGCAACTTGACCTCGGCCATGCCCATGGTGGCCAGGACGATCTGCACAACGGCGGCGTCTCCGACGTGGGATTCGGTGAACCAGACGCTTGCCGGCCCGCCCGCGATGCCCAGCGGCGCGGAGTTGGGCGTCGGTGTCGGGAACTCGGTGATGATCGTGCTCGCAAGATCGAGACGGCCGACCTGCGAGGCGAACGATTCCGTGAACCAGATGTTGCCGTCCGGTCCCACGGCGATGTCGAGCGGGCGGCTGTCCGGAGTCGGGATCGGCACTTCGAGGATGTCCAGGGTTGCGGGATCCACGCGCGCCAGATTGTTGCCGTTCGCCTCCACCAGCCAGATGACGCCGTAGGGGTCCACGGTGATCCCGGCGGGTTGGCTGTCGGCGGTGGGCAGGTTGAGCTCAGTGAACGTCCCGGTGGGCACATGGTACCTGCCCACCTTGTTTGTGTTGAACTCGGTGAACCAGATATCGGGCCCCGAGGCGACCGCCACGTCCCACGGGTTGCTCCCGGGCGTCGGAATCGGGAACTCGACAATGGCGTGATTAGCCACGGTTGTATCTCCTTCCCGCGACAGAACATTGCTACACCGTATTCCGCCATGGCTCCGTGGGTGTGCCAGGCGTCCGCATGCGCACGTGGTCGGACGCACGCCCACGCCAGTGCCAAAGCACGATGCGCTGTTTCAGCCATATGTTCCTGACCTCTCGGACGGCCCTTTACCCATCTGGATGGGTTCCGGTCCGGCGGATGGATGAACCAAGCGGTCCTTCCTGCACGGAGGACCGCCTTTGGTGACCTGGACCACAAAAGGCCAGCCGGCCCGCGGGCTACATGGGAGGTGAACGGCCGACAGGGCCCGTCGGCAACTGCCTTGAAGGAGGTCGCTTCGTGCCCACCGATCAAGCGAAGTTCCGCATTACCGGCACCATGAACCAGGCGCTCTGGGTCGCGACACTCGGCTTCTTTGGCGGCTTCGCGGGCGTCGCCATCTTCGGACCCCTGGTGCCCAAGTTCACGCTGCTGCTCGGCCTGACGCCGGCCGCGGCGGGGCTCCTGTCGGGCATCCCGAACTTCACGGGATCGCTCCTGCGCATCCCCTTCGGCGCATGGGTCGACAGCCGCGGCGGCAAGCGGCCCTTCCTCATCCTGCTCGCCATCACCCTGCTCGGCATTGCTCTTCTCCTGCTCCTGCTCCACGCGGACTACCCGACCCACATGGCCGGACTCTACCCAGTCCTCCTGATCCTCGGCATGCTGATCGGATCCGGCATCGCCACGTTCTCGGTCGGCATCGCGCAGGTCTCATACTGGTTCCCGAGGCGCCAGCAGGGCGGCCCGCTCGGCATCTACGCCGGTCTCGGCAACGCGGCGCCGGGCCTCTCCTCCTGGCTGCTGCCGCTCGCGGTCGGCGGGCTCGGCTTGCTCTCGGCCTACAGCATCTGGTTCGCCCTGCTGCTCGTCATCACGGTCATCTACGCGCTGAGGGTCAAGGACGCGCCCTGGTTCCAGCTCAGGCGCCAGGGAGCCGGTGACAAGGAGATCGCAGCGACGATGCGCGCGCTGCATCAGGACATGGTGCCGACCGGCTCCACCTGGCAAGGTCTGCGCGAGGCGGCCAAGGTGCCCGAGACCTGGGCGCTCGTCCTCCTCTACTTTCTCTCCTTCGGCGGCTTCCTCGCCCTCACCACATGGCTGCCGTCCCTCTGGCACGTCGCCTACCACGAGGCTCTGACCACCGGCGGAGTGCTCACCCTCACCTTCTCGCTGCTCGCCTCCCTCGTCCGCGTGCCCGGCGGACTGCTCGCGGACCGTGTCTCCGTACGTTTCGCCCTGATGGGCAACCTCGCCATCATGCTGATCGGGGCCCTCGTGATGGCCTTCGCTCCGGATGTCGCCGTGGCGGTGGCCGGCGAGGTGGTGCTCGCGATCGGCATCGGCCTCCAGAACGCGGTCGTGTTCAAGCTCGTGCCGCGCTACGTGCCCCAGGCGGTCGGGGGAGCTTCAGGCTGGGTCGGGGGGCTTGGCGCCTTCGGCGGCTTCGTCCTGCCGCCTCTCATGGGCTATATCGCGGGCCAGACCGCCACCTACCCGCTTGGTCTGCTGGCCGTGGTGGCCGTCATCCTGATCGACATGCTGGTCGTCGCGTGGCTCGGCAGCCTGGCGCGCCGTCGCGGCACATCTGCCGACCTCACGGCCGCCAGTTGAATCCCGGACCGACAAGAAGGACCGCCTCCTGCGAGGGAGGCGGTCCTTCACCATCAGCCATTGTCGCCGGTCGCTTCTTTGAGCCGCGCGGCCACCGGGCCATGCCGGTCAGCACGCGCTGTCATCCACGCTGCAACGCCGCGCGACACTCCGGGCAGTAGTCCAATCGGTCGACGAGCACGCCGGTGAACCCGGCTTCCAGCATGCGCCGGCGCAGTGCCGCCACGAACGTCGGTGACTCGTACGGCAGGCCGCATCCCTGGCAAACCGCCTTCTTGGCCCGGAAGACCTCCCGTGGGCCGAGGAGATCCCCGACTGATGCGCGGGATATCCCAAGCACGTGTTCGGGGCAGATCCGGCTGCACGCCCCACAGCCCGTGCAGAGCCCGGGGTCGACCTGCAGCGCCGTAAAGTCCGCCGCCTCCTCTATCCAGCAGGCAGTCGTGGGGCAGGCGTTGACGCAAGCGCCGCAGAGCGTGCACGCACCCTCAAGTTGGGGTGCCCAGCCAAGACCCGGCCATGTGTCCAGCTTGGCTCTTTCGGCCAGGGCGGGCTCCAGCCGCCGCATGGCCGCCGCGATCTTCGACCGTCGAGGCGCTGTGGCAACATCGGGCACCTCGGCCGATGGGGAGTCCTCTGGTTTGGCCACGAGAGCCGTGCTCAGGAGTTCAAGGCGCTCGATGGCGGCTTCGGCCTGCCCGCGCATGGGGCAGTCGCTCTTCGGGCAGGTGAGCTCAGGCAGGCGTCCAGTCTCGCCCAAGCACGTGAGCAGGTGATGCCAGCCCACTTCGCCGACACAGCCCACCGGCAGGCTGACGTCGCCCACCGGAACATCGCGCGGCGTCCAGGGGCAGCGCAAGGTCAGCGCCGGGCCATCCGCCGCGCCGGACAAGACTTGCAGGGCCGCCTGCCACTGCCCGTCGCCCAGGTACGGGCTCTCGAGTGCGCCCGTCGGGCACTCTGCGACGCAGGCGCCGCAACTTGTGCAGCGCTCGACGTCGATGGCTGCGGCAGCGCCTGAAAGCTTTATCGCCGCCTCAGGGCAGGCGGCGGCGCACTTGTCGCAGCCCTTCGCCTGCAGGCAGATCTCCGCCTCGAACCAAGGCACGGGCGGCAGCGGGCGGCCGAGCGGCAAAGGGATCTGCAGGAGCGCGCGCCTGGTCATCTCCCGCGGCGGCGGCGAGACATCCCGCTCGGGCGGACGGCCCCTGCGGCCCGCCGTGACGCGGGCGATCTCCGCATCTATCTGGAGGAAGAGGGGGCCCCGCCCCGCCGCATTCGCGGCGGGGTCCCACGCTACCGCCGCAAGCTCCCCGGGGTCGCCTGGCGGCAACTCGCTGCCCGGGCGCAGCAGGACGAGGAGAGGGCCGTCCCGCGCATCCCGCCGTGTGGCCGGGAGGCGCAGCGGCGTGAAGGCAAGCTCCGGCCAGCGCTCCTGCAGATGCTGGCGCAGGGCAGGCGCGAGATCCTTGGGCAGTTCGGGATCCAGACCAATCTCAATCTGCGACAAAAGACTCGCTCCCCCAAGCGGTTCAGAGGCTGGCGCACCCCAGGACTTCGACGAGAGCAGGCAGCCAGGAGTCTGTGAGGCTGGCAACGCGTTCGTAAAACGGCAGCTTCGCAGCCTCCCGCACCTTCGCGCAGAGCGGCGGCAGCCAGACCGCGAGGTGCTCCCCCAGGAGCTCACAGGCTGCGGCACTTTGCGGCTCGCCGGCCTGAAGGCCGTACGCCACCGCTTCCCACTCCGCCGAGACGTGATCTGGGAGTTCGCGCAGTTCCTTACGCATCCGCACGCCGATATCGTCGTAGAGGTCGGCCACCCTGCCGGTGACGGCGCCGACGACAGTTCCTTCCTCGAGCTTCGGCCGGTCCTTGCGCCAGAGCGCCTCGTAAGGAGGGCAGGGCACGGTGCCAGGGCCTACGAAGAGCCGCTCGTACTCCTCCGCGAGCACGCGGCGCGGGGCCGCGAGGGCTTCGCGCAGCGACGGGAGGACCTCCTCGCCCCGCCCGAGGGCGTCGGCCACGAGCGCGAGGTCGTCCTGCAGCGCCTGGCTACGCCAGAGCCGCAGGGCCTTCATCTCCGGTTCGCCCCAGAAGGCGGCCAGGGCCGCCGCCGCCGCGGATGCAGCGACGTGCGGCGTCAGGCCCTGGGCGATGAGGTCAGTCCGCGACATGCTCAGCCGCCTCCTGGATGGTGCGGCTCAGGTGCAGACGTCGATAGCCGACCGCGATCGCCAGGGCGATCAGGGCAAACATGCCGAGGGTGATCAGGTACTCGACCCATGTCGGGCTGTAGTGGCCGATGAGCTGGAAGGAGCCGCTGGACGAGACGGCGCCGAGCGAGGTGCCCGGTGGCAGCTGGATCAGCGGGTTGACGAACGCGGGAATGACCAGCTCGATGCGGAAGGCGTAGACGCCCATCAGGATGAGCGCCGCCGCAAGGGCCAGGTTGCTCGCCTTTGCACGGAGCTTCGAGGAGGCGAGGATGATGAAAGGCACCAGCCCGCCGATGACCCATTCGAACCAGAAAGTCAGCTGGTAGGGGCCTCCCGGCAGGATGAGGTCCAACACCTGGCGGTCCTTCGGGATGTTGTCCCAGGCGATGGTGACATAGTCCGAGGCGACGAAGAAGAGGTCGACGAAGAGCGCCATGACCATCAGCCCGGCAAGCCAGCGCCAGGTGGCCCGAGGGATTGCCAGGCCCTGGTAGCGCTGCAGGATCCAGGCGATCAGAACGATCAAGGCGGTGCCCGACAAGATGGCGGACGCCACGAAGATGGGCGCCATGAGCGCCGTGTTCCACCATGGCCGCGACATCTGCAGCCCGAAGATGATGGCCGTGATCGAGTGCAGCAGCACCGCGAGTGGCAGGCCGATGAAGGCCAGTGTCGTCAGAGTCGCCTTGCGCTCGGGCCGGCGCACCATCACCCAGAGCTCGGTGGCGGAGAAGAGGAAATAGACGGTGATGATCATGACGTCCCAGACGAGCGGCGAGGTCCAGTTCGGGAAGATGAAGAGGTTCAGCACCCGGATCGGCTGACCCAGGTCCGGGATGATCATCAGGCCCGCAGCGGCGGAGAAGACGGCCGCCGTCAGGACGCCGAGGCGCGCCAGCGGTCGCAGGGCCTCGATGTGGAAGACCTCGGCGGAGGAGGCGACGATCAGGCCGCCGGCGGAGAGGCCGACGAGGTAGGCGAAGGTGAAGATATACATGCCCCAGGAGACCACGTCGCGCATGCCGGTGGCGGCAAGGCCGTGGCCGAGCTCGTAGATCCAGGCAACGAGGCCAAGCAGCGCGAGGACGCCGAGGACCCAGGTCCAGGGGCTGCGCGCAAGGCCGGGAGCCGTAGGCAGGTCTGTGCGGACACTGCTGACCATAGTTCGCGAACCCCTTTCTTCAGTCGGACACCTTGTTCGGGTGCGAGGACGGCAGGTAGAAGATATTAGGGTCCGTGCCTAGCTCCGCGAGGAGCTGCTCGGCCCCTTCCTGGTTGACGAGCACCGAGACCTCGCTCCTCGGATCGTCGAGGTCGCCGAAGACCCGCGCCCCGACCGGACAGACGTCCACGCAGAACGGCTGCTCGTGCGCGTCGATGCGCTCGACGCAGAGCGTGCACTTCTCCACGACCCCGACTGGCCGCACCGGCTCGAAGACGAGGCGGCCGTCTGTCCGGTAATCCGAGCCGTAGCCGATCACGAAGTCCGGTTCGCGCTTGGCCGGGCCCCAGTTGAAGATGCGGACACCGTAGGGGCAGGCCGCAACGCAGTAGCGGCAGCCGATGCAGCGCTCGTAGTCGATCAGGATCAGGCCGTCGTCGCGCCGGAAGGTGGCCCCGACCGGGCAGACCTTCTCGCAAGGTGCGTTGTTGCAGTGCTGGCATGCGAGCGGCAGGAAGGCGAGGTCAAGGTTCGGAAACGTGCCGTGCGGCACATCCACGGCGGGTGTGGCCGGAGCGGCGATCTGCGCCGAGCTGTCGGGCTCCGTCGTGAGCACGCGGTTCCACCAGTAGCCGAGGGGCTCGTCGTTGATGGCCTTGCAGCCGACAGCGCAGGTCCAGCAGCCGACGCACTTGCTCTGGTCGATGACCATTCCCCAGCGGGCCATCCTGCGTCACACTCCCACGGGTTCGACTTGGCAGAGGCAGTCGTAATACGCCGCATTCGAGCGGAAGTTCGGAATGACCGATTGGGCGGGGTTCGCGATCTGGTGCGTCAGGTTGTTCGGGTGTCCCTCGATGTACTGCTTGACGCGGATCGTGTCCCAACCGCCCTGGTAGCAGTTGACGACGCCGGGCTTGATCCCTTCGGTGTGGCGGGCGCGCACCTTCATCTCGCCGCGGTCATTGAAGACCCGCACCACCGCGCCGTCCGCGATGCCGCGCGCCTTGGCGTCCCTCGGGTTGATCTCCAGGAAGCCCTGGCCCTGATTGTTGATCTCGTCGAGCCAGGGCAGGTGCGTGTACTGCGAGTGGGTGCGAAAGCGCGTGTGCGTCGACAGGAAGACGAGCGGGTACTTCTTGTAGAGCGGGTTCGAAGGCGTGGCCTCGATCGGCTCCTTGTAGCCGCAGAGCTCCTGGTCGTACGGCACCAGCATCTCGACGTAGAACTCGATGCGGCCGGACTTCGTCGGGAACTGCTTGTTGAAGAAGGGCACGTAAGGCACGGTTGCGGTGTTGAGGTGCGGCGCACCTTTCCTGAGCTGGTCCCAGGTGAGGCCGGCCACCGTCGCGTCGGCGTCCTTCTGGCCGATGCGCAGGATCTGGCTGATGTACTCGTCCGGCGTCTTGTCGAAGTACTTGCCGTAGCCCATCTTGCGCGCGACCATCGTGAACTGGTCGAGGTCGGACTTCGACTCCCAGAGCGGCTCGATCACCTTTGGCATGTACTGGAGGTAGTAGTTGCCGCTGCCGAGGAGGTCCGTCTTCTCGAGGTAGGTGCAACTCGGCAGCACGATGTCTGCCAGGTCGGCCGTAGCCGACATGACGTAGTCCGAGACGACGAGAAAGTCGAGCGATTCGAGTGCCTTGCGCACCTTGTTCTTGTCGGACATCTGCTGGGCATAGTTGTCCACGACGAACCAGGCGGCCCGCACCGGATAGGGGTCGGCCTTGAGCATGGCGTCTGAGGCCTGCATCGGCGGCAGGTAGGTGTAGCTCTTGCCGTCCGGGAAGAGCCAGTCGCCCAGATCGTAGGCGGTCGTGAGAAGCGCACCGCTGTACGTGGTGACGCCGCCGCCATGCACGCCGATGTTCCCGGTCAGCGCGGCCATCGTGAGCATGGCCTGATAGGTCAGGTCGCCGCGGTACCAGTGAGAAAGACCGAAGCCGCACTTGATCGCGGCGGGGTTGGCCTGAGCGTACATCTCGGCGAGTTGGGTGACCTGTTCCGGCTTGACGTCGGTGATCTTGGCGACGTACTCGGGCGTGTACGGCTCCATGGCGTCCCTGAGCGCCTGCAGCGCGGTGCGCACGTGCATCTTGCCGACCGTCGCGGTGGCGTAGAGCCGAGCCTGCTTGAGGGTCGGGTCCGTCACCGCCTTCAGGCTCCCGTCCTTGTCCATGACCATGTAGGCGTCGGAGGCCCCTGGCGTCACGTCCTTCTCCTTGAGGAAGAGCTTCGTGTCCTCGCGCACCAGGAACGGCGCGACGCTGTAGGCCCGCAGGTACTCCTCGTTGATCATGTTCCGCTGCAGGATGTGGCGGATCATGCCGTCCACGAGCGCCGGGTCCGAGCCAGGCCGGATCGGCACCCAAATGTCGGCTGAGGCTGAGGTGGGCGTGTAGCGCGGGTCGAGCACGACGAGCTTGGTGCCGTTCTTGCGGGCCGCCATGATCGTGCGCCAGTCCGGGATCGAGGTCTCGGCCAGGTTGTTGGCCCAGAGGAAGATGACCTTGGAGTTCATGAAGTCCGTGAATTCGTGCCCGTCCAAAAAGCCGCCGCCGTTGGCCGGGTTCGCCGGGTCGACCAGGACGTAGTTGAAGCCGGCCGGCGTCGCCGAATCTCCCTCGTTGTCGCCCTCAAAGTCGCCGCCCGAGGCGCCGATGACGCTCGCAAAGCGGTAGCCCGCGCCGATCACGCCTTCGAGCAGGCTGAGCGACCCCGTGTAGGGCGGGATCCAGATCGCTGTCTTGCCGTACTTCTGCTGGATTTCCTGGAACCGCTGCGCGATGGTCGAGGTCGCTTCCGCCCACGTGATGCGCTGCCAGCGGCCCGAACCGCGGGGTCCCAACCGCTTGTAGGGGTAACGGATGCGGTCAGGGCTATAGGTGTTCTGGATCTGCGAGATGCCGCGCAGGCAGATGCGCGCGTGATAGTCCGGCGCCTGCGCTCCCGATACGGTCTTGTCGTCCCAGGGGGCGCCTTCGATCAGGCGCACGCGCCCGTCCCGCACGTGGACGAGATGCCCGCATGAGCCATCGCAGTTGTTCGAGTGGCCGGTGCGGAACGTCTGGTCCCTGCTTCCCTTCGGCTTGGCCTTGCCTGCGGCCGCGGCCTCCAGCAGGCGGAAGCTCGGGGTGCTTAGTGCGGCAAGGCCGACGCCGCCCGCGACCCCCTTGAGGAGCGTGCGCCGACGGATCTTCGGCATGTTGAGCCACCTCCCGACATGTCTACGGCCTACATTGTTTCAGAGGCGGCACAGTCCCTCATCTGGCGTTGGCTCCTGCTTCGTTGTCCGAAAGCGGACGGGCGCAGTCTGATCGAACATGGATTCTGTAAGCCCAGGCTGCAACTGATGGCCGCTCGCTGCCATCCCTACATCGTCGGATGGTCCAGCCTTACGTGCCGCGCCCCACCCTTACGGACGGCTGTCTTCCCAATCCCCTCTGCTAGACTGAGCGTGTCGGAGAAGCCCCCGACGCAAGGGAGGCGTTATCTTGGATCTGCTAACACCGGTGCACTTGGCCATCATTTTGGTGATCGCTCTGCTCCTTTTCGGGCCAAAGCGCCTGCCCGAGATCGGTGCCGGCATCGGCAAAACGATCAAGGAATTCCGCAAGTCCATGAACGAGGTCCAGCACGACCTCGCCGTGGAGGCGAAGCAGGATCCGCCCAGCGAGAACAAGGCCTGAGCAGGATAACCAAGAAGCCGCAGCTCGAGCTGCGGCTTCGTCATGTTCAAGAGCGGGGGTCGCCGCCCTGTCTCATCCACCATGCGGCCACGGCGCTGCGCGTCGGGGCACTAAGCTTTTGCAGAAGGGTCGAGATGATGGTGACCACGGTGCGCTCGGAAAGACCTGTCTCCATGGCGATCTCGCGGTTCGTGCAGCCCCGGGCGACGCACCCGGCCACTTTTGCCTCAACCTCCGTAAGCCGCGGCATCGTCGTCGCCTGGTTCCCGTGCATCTGCTCGGAGACCGCCGCGGCCACCCGAGGATCGACGAGGCAGCCACCCTCGTGCACGAACCCTACGGCTGCGCGCAGGTCCACTGCGCCGACGTCGTCGTAGAGACAGGCGGCGGCGCCGGCCCGCAAAGCCCGCAAGCCAGAGCCTGGCTCAGCCCCTTCGCGCATCAGGGCGAGCGTTGGCAACCGCCGCAGATCGGGCAGCTCTTCCCACTTGATAGGTGGCCAGCTCGTCACGAGCACATCGCAGCGCGCGAGCCTGGCGTCTTGCGCGGCCGCGGCGTGGTCTGAGGCTTCGCCGACAACCACGAAGGACCGACCGTCTTCCAGCGCCTCGCGCAGGCCAGACCGCCAGATAGAGCGCGCATCCACGAGGTAGACGCCGACAGGTCCACTCATGCCGTCACTCTCCAGATGTCTGCGCCGTCATGCTAGTCGCGCGCTGGAGCCGAAAAGGTGATGCACGTCACATTCCCGCGGGGTTTTTTGTACTTTACGGACAGATTTTTCGCAGGGAAGTCTAGCCGCCGATGTGGAACATCTCGACCTTCTCGCCGCTGCCGCGGGCGCGCAGGAGGCCTCTCAGTTCGGAGTAGCGGTCTTCGCGGGTGCCCCAGACCTTTTGCAGCGTGGCGAGGATCTCGTCGTCGCCTGCCCCGCCACGCAGGAGGGCCCGCAGGTCCTTGCCGGTCGTGCCGAAGAGGCAGGTATAGAGGGCGCCTTCGGGCGAGAGCCTGGCGCGGGTGCAGGTGCGGCAGAAGGGCTGCGAGACGGAGGAGATGAAGCCGACCTCGCCTGCTCCGTCCCGGTAGGCGTAGCGTGACGCCACCTCGCCGTAGCGGCTCGGCTCGAGGGGGTCGAGCGGCCAGCGTTCGCCGATGCGGGCGATGATCTCGCGCGACGGCACGACGTCCTCCGGCTGCCAGCCGTTCATGTTGCCGACGTCCATGTACTCGATGAAGCGCAGCACGTGCGGCGTGTGGCGGAAGTGCTCCGCCATCGCCAGGATGTCGTCGTCGTTCAGGCCGCGCCGCACCACCATGTTGAGCTTGACGGGCAGCCCCTCGGCGGCGGCGTGCTCGATCGCGGCCAGCACCTTCGCGACGGGGAAGCCGACGTCGTTCATGGCCCGGTAGGTCTCGTCGCGCAGCGAATCCAGGCTGACGGTGATGCGCCGCAGGCCCGCGTTCTTCAGTGTCTTCGCCTTGGCCGCCGTCAGAAGCGACCCGTTCGTCGTGAGGGCGATGTCCTCGATGCCGGGCACCGCCGCCAGCTGCTCGATCAGATCCTCGATGTGCGGGCGCAGGAGTGGCTCGCCGCCTGTAAGGCGGAGCTTGCCGACACCGAGCTGCGCGAAGAGACGCACCAATCGCTCGATCTCGGCGAAGCTCAGGAGCCCCGCGTGGTCGACAAAATGGTAGCGCGTGCCGAACACGGCCTTCGGCATGCAGTAGACGCAGCGGAAATTGCAGTGGTCCGTCAGGGAAATGCGCAGATCCCGAAGCGGCCGCTGCAGCATATCCAAAACTTGCGGCGCCTTTGGCCGCAGGTCATGTTTCGACAAAACGCTCACTCCTGACCGCACCATACCTCTTTTGCGCGCAGGCGGCCAGTCCATTGGACCCAGTTGACGCAGACACCCAAACGGAGCCTCCACAGGGGCAAAGAAGGCCTTAGCCGGCGCCGCCAGGGTCTTTGTCCGCAGACTTGACCTCGCCGTGCCAGGCGACCACGCCGTCGGGAGAGATCTCACGCTTCCAAACGGGCACCCGCCGCTTGATCTCCTCGATCACCTCGCGGCATGCGGCGAAAGCCTCCGCGCGGTGGGCGGCCGCGGCGGCGATCCCAACCGACACCTCCTCGAGCTGCAGGGTGCCTGTGCGGTGGTAGACGGCGATGCGGCAGCCATGGCGGCGCTCCGCCGCGTCTGCGATCGCGGCGAGCTCGCGCTCGGCCATGGGGGCGTACGCCTCGTAGTACAGGGCGGCGGTTGGGCGGCCCTCGAATTCGTTACGCACGGTACCGAGAAAGATGGCGATGGCACCCTTGTCCGGGGCGGACACGGCGGCGACGAGCCGACCGAGATCCACGGGATCTGGACCGACCAAAGGCGCCCCGCCCGAGACTGGCGGAATGACGGCCACCTCGTCTCCGTCCCTGAGCTCGTCCCCGGGATTCGCGTAATCGGCGTTGCGCGCCAGCTGAAACTGGGGCACCGCTTGCCCCAACCTAGCGTGCAGCACTGCCCGCAGGTCGCGGACCAGCGTGCCCGGCTCGACTTCTATGAATTCTTGCGCCGTGCCGCGTACGGAGCGCGCGTGGGCGAAATAGAGCAGCTTGATCCGCAAGCGCTTTGAACCTCCAGGACGCTAGTCTTTGGCTCCAGCATAGCCGCCGCGGGGCAGCGCGTCACGCATTAGGCGCCCGCCGGACCGAGCACGTAGACGTCGAGGGTCTTGATGCCGAAGCTGGCCGTCTGCTGGACGGTACGGTCGAAATAGAGGTCGATGCGGTCGCCGACGATGGCGGACCCCGTGTCGGCCGCCAGGGCAGGGCCATACCCATCGACATAGAGGCGGGTGCCGAGCGCAATCACGCTCGGGTCGACCGCGACCATCCCGCGCACGAGAGGCATGCCGTTCCAAGCCGCGGTGGGGCCCCAGGGCCCGTTCTGCGCGTAGCTCGCATTGTAGGCCGTCGCGACGAGGCGAACCCGGCGCATGTAGCGATAGGTCAGGCCGCCGCGCACGAGATAGTGCACGGGGATGGTGCCCACGCCCACCTCAGCCGGCTGCGGTGTGCGCTTCAGCGTCTGGCCGGGGGGAAGGCGGCGCAGCAGGCGGTCGGCTCCGATGCGCGCCGGCGTGCTCTTGACGAGCAGCCCGGCGCGTCCGGGGCTGAGGACGCGCCGCTGGTCTCGGTAGAGCAGGGGATCCGCGTGGGTCCGCTCGCCGGCCCCGAGCCACACGTAGCGCTGCCCCGCGACGATGGTTCCTGGGCGGGCGGGCTTGGCCGGACCGGCCGAAGCGAGACGGAGCTGACGCCAAGCGGCCTCCTGTGCCGTTGCGGGCGGCCTGGCCAGCAGGGCGGGCAGGGCCAGCACCCCGATCGCGGGAAGCACCAGCAGCCGCGGCCAGATGCCCAGGTGCCATCCGATCTCTTGACGTGCCACCGCGAGACCTCCCGCACTTTTTGCGGTTAGTCTTCGCCTGCTGTTCCGGCCGGATGCCGAGCGCCCACGGACGCGCGCGGGCCGCTTCAGCGGCCGTGGCGAAGGGATCCGCCGTCGTGGCCAGCGGGGGGAGGATGCTACGGCGGACCCGCCTTGTCCTCCGCCCAACGCCTGCTTGACAGACGCCCCCGACAGACCCTGGCTTGGTTTCCTGAGTGCGGGCAATTATAGTATCCTTGGCCGGGCCGGACGAACGCCGACCTCGGTCGAGCCTCTTGTCTCTGGTCCGCAACTGTCCCAGCCACTTGGAGGTGGACGCCGCGCGCCCGTCCGAAGGGTCCGCCAATGGCGTGCTGCTTCTCTCAGCGATGTACGGAGAAGGACATCGTCGTGCCGCGCAGGCGGTGGCTCTTGCCCTCGATGCGCTTGAACCTCCGCTCGACCATTGGGAAGAGGACTATTTCGATTTTGTCGACCGACGCCTCAACCGCTTGATCGCAAGGACGTACGTTCTGAGCGTGCGCCATGCGCCGATCGCATGGCACGCCTTCTATAGCGGTACGTCGCAGATCGCGCCGGACTCGCCGATCCAGCGCTTCCTCAACAGCCTGGGTCGCCATCGCCTGCTCGAGCATCTCGTGACCCGACAGCCGCGCGTCGTCCTTAATACGTTCCCGACACCGGCCGGCGTCATCTCCACCTTGAAGGAGCGCAGCAGGGTCGGGCTGCCGAACCTTGTGGTGGTGACCGACTACACGGTGCACTCGCAGTGGGTGCATGACCACGTCGATCGGTACTACGTGGGCTCGGACGCCGTGCGCGACGGGCTCCTGCAGCGCGGGGTGCCGCCGTCGCGCGTCCTGGCGACCGGCATCCCCGTGCACCAGCGCTTTGTCAACCCGCCGTCGCGCGAAGAGGCGCTGCAGCACCTCGGTCTTGACGACCGGCCCACGGTTCTGGCCATGGCCGGTGCCTATGGCATGATCGGCGGCTTTCCGCGCATCGTGGAGGAACTGATGGGGGAGGACCTCGACTGCCAGATCCTCGCCGTGGCCGGTCGCGACCCGCAGCTCCGCGAAGCGATGTCCCAGATCCCTGCGAAGGGACGGACCAGACTCGTCACGTTCGGCTTCGTCCAGGAGATGGAGTACCTCTACGCCGCCTGCGACTTCGTGTTCGGCAAGGCGGGCGGCCTCACGGTGACGGAAGCCCTGCAGTGCCATCGGCCGATGCTCGTCTACCGCCCCATCCCTGGTCAGGAGCAGGTCAACGCGAAGTACATCGAAAGCGCAGGCGCCGGCATCTGGGTGCGCGCGCCGGAGGATCTCCTCGGCTCGTTCAGGCGCATGTGCGAGGACCAGCACCTGCGGAGCCAGCAGGCGGATGCGGCGCGGCGCATCGCCAGACCCAACGCGGCGGCCGACATCGCAAAGGACGTGGCGTATTGGCACGGCCGCTGAAGCTCGGCCTCATCGTCCTCCTGGGCGAATTCGTGCGCACCGGACTTCTTGTGACGCTCCTGCCTGCGCTCGCGACGGGGCGCTGGCACGTCGGTCTCGAGGCTGCGGCCTGGGCCATCTCCGTCCACTACCTTGTGGACACGATCGGCCGTACGCCTGCGGGCTGGCTTGTGGACCGGTACGGTACGCGCAAGGTGCTCGGCTTCGGCATGGGCATCGCCTTCGTGGCGCTCGTGCTGCTGTTCACGCTCGGTGGGCATCATGTGCCGCTCTACCTCCTGACAGGTCTCTACGGGGTGGGCACCGCACCGCTCTGGCCGGCCACCGTCACGGAAGCCACGGGAGATCGCCGGCAGAGCGCGGGCAGCGTGATGGGCTATGTGTTCGCTGCCTGGCTCGTCGGGGCAGGGCTTGGGCCGATCCTGACGAACCTCGCCGTACATGGCAGTTTCGCCTGGGGATTCATGCTGCTGGTCGTGGGGCAAGGTGCCGTACTGTTCTGGGCGCCCGCCGTCACCGGCATCACCCGGCGGCTCAGGCGTCCGCAGACCCCCTGGCGGGTAGTTTGGCAGGCGCTCTGGCATGTGCGCCCGCTGCTGCCCGGCATGTTCGCGCAGACGCTGACGCTCGGGCTCTTCCTGCCGATCCTGAATCTCTTTGCCCAGCGCATCCTGCATCTGAATCCCCTGTCGTACGCCGAACTGCTGTTCGGCGCAGGCGGCGTGGCGGTCGTTCTGATGGTGCCGCTTGGCCGCATGTCCGACCGCATCGGGGTCAAGGGCCCTCTGGCGATCGGCTTCGGGCTGGCGGCCGTCGCGGTTCTGCTGCTGGGCGGCGCGCGCAATTTCGATGCGGCGCTGGCGTTCGGATCGATGGCGGGCCTCGCCTACGCACTGATCCTGCCGGCCTGGAACTCGCTTTTGGCGTCGGTGGCGCCGGGCGGGGCGGAAGGGTCGCTTTGGGGTGTGTTCATGAGCGTCGAAGGGTTGGGTCTGGCGGTCGGGCCGGTCCTCGGGGCGCATGCCTGGGAGATGTACGGCGTCAGGGGACCCTTTGCCGCAGCGGGCGTCGTACTCGTGGTGATGGCGGTCTTCTACATGTCCTACCCGCTGCAGCGCCTGAGGCGCCCGCCGCTCGGCGCCGCGGACTGAACGCAAGGAGGCCTTCACGGTGGTGTGGCTATGGCTCGTGTTGCTGGTACTCGCGCTCTATTGGGTCCTGCCGGAGCTCGTGCTGCACTACCTGCACCTTGGGCTGATCGCGACCCCGCGCGTGGCCGAGGACTATGTCGGCCTGACATTTGACGACGGCCCCGGAGCGGCGACGGAGGAGGTGCTGCGCGTCCTGGACCGCCATGGCGTCAGGGGGACCTTCTTCCTGGTTGGGGAGGAGGCTGCGCAGCACAGCGAACTCGCCGCCCGCATCGCCGCGGAGGGCCATGAGATCGCAAGCCACGGCGCGGTACATCGCAGCGCCTGGCTGCTCGGCCCGACCGCCACCCTGCGCCAGCTGCGCGAGGGCGCGCGGCTTGTCGCCGCAGCGAGCGGCCAGGAGCCCCGGCTGATGCGGCCGCCTTGGGGCCACATGAACCTTGTCCTGCCGTTCGCGGCCATGGCGCAGCGGCAGACGATCGCGCTCTGGTCCTACGACCCCGGGGACTGGCACCCGGCGCAGGATCCAAAGAAGCTCGCGGAGCGCATCGTGACGCATCTGAGGCCTGGCCAGATCTACCTCCTGCACGACGCGGGCGGAGATGGACGCTTGCACACGGCCGAGGCGCTGGAGATCGCCCTGCCGCGTCTGAAGGAGCAGGGCTACAAGGCGGTCACGCTTTCGGAACTGCTCAGCCACGAGGCGCGGCTCAGCCTCGGCCGACGCGTGCTGCAGGCGGTCTGGGGCGTCTGGGAGCTCGGCTTCGAGCGCATCAATCGCGTCGAGCGCATAGGAGATGTGCGCAGCGTGCTGCGCATCGGCCGCGTGACCTACCGCGGCCTGCCCGCGACGCTCAAGGAGGGACGTACCGTCAAGGCCGGCGACGTGGTGGGCGAACTGCACTTCCGCAACCCGCAACTGGCTGCACTCGGCGCTATCCGCTCCATGCCGCTGTTCGAGCGGGCGATGCGCGAGCTTGCGGTCCTGATCCAGGAAAGCCCGCGCTATCGGGACCTCGACGTCTTCTTCGGCATCTCGGTCGCCTTCCGCGGCGCGCGCCGCTTCGGCTTCGAGGTGGAGGAGCTTGGCTTCACGCCCTGGCGCCGCTTCGTGACGGGCACCTACCTGCGGTGGGTGATGACGGTCTATCACCCGCAGGGCCTCGAGCGGCTGCACCATCGGCGCGACCAGCTCGAGCCCAAGGGCATCTTCATCACGCGCGAGACGATCCTGGCCCGCTATGGCGCAGGTCCGGCTGACCGCGGCGATGCGTCGGGGTCCGAGGAGGAGTAGGCATGGCGGCTTTGCGGATGCGCGATCTGCCGGCGCTGCATCGCCTGCTCGCGACGGCGGAGATCGAGGAACTGGCCGGCCGGTATCCGCGCGAGCGGGTGCGGGACGCGTTGCGCGAGGTGCTCGGGGACCTCAGGCGCCGCCTCGAGCGGGGCGAAGCGGTGCCGGCCGACGCGATCGCGCCGGCGGCCGTCGCTGGCGAGACCCGGCGCCGCCTCGACTACCTGGACCAGGGACTGCGGCAGGTGATCAACGCCACGGGCGTCGTGCTGCACACGAACCTCGGCCGCGCTCCGCTCGCACCGAGTGCCGCGCGGGCGGCAGCCCTCGCCGGGGGCGGCTACTCCGACCTCGAGTTCGATCGCGAGAGCGGCCGGCGCGGCAGCAGGCAGGACCACCTGGAGGGCCTTTTGTGTCGCCTGACGGGCGCCCCTGCGGCGCTGGTCGTGAACAACAACGCGGCAGCCGTCTTCCTGGTGTTGCGCACGCTTGCGGCGGGTCGGGAGACAGTCCTCTCGCGCGGCGAGCTGGTGGAGATCGGCGGGTCTTTTCGCATCCCCGACGTGATGCGCGAGAGCGGCAGCATCCTGCGTGAGGTGGGGACGACCAACCGCACGCATCTCAAGGACTATGAGCAGGCCATCGGTCCAGATACGGCCGCCCTGCTCCGCGTCCACCCCTCGAACTTTCGCCAGATCGGCTTCACCGCCCGAGTGGAGGGTGAGGAGATCGCGGCGCTCGCCCATCGTCTCGGTGTCCTCTTCCTCGAGGACCTCGGCTCCGGCGCCCTGGTGCCATTCGGGGACGAGCCGACGGTGTCCGAGGTGCTGTCGTCCGGCGCCGACGTCGTGACGATGAGCGGGGACAAGCTGCTCGGCGGCCCTCAGGCCGGCATCGTGCTCGGCCGCGAGGACCTGGTGGCGCAGCTGCGGCGCGCACCGCTCTACCGGGCCATGCGCCCGGACAAGATGACGATCGCCGCGCTTGCGGAGACGCTGCGGCTCTACCTCATGGATGGCTTCGACGCGGTGCCTGCCCTACGCATGCTGCAGGCGTCGGAAGAGGCCTTGAAGGCCGTAGCACGGCGCCTGCGCGCAAGGCTGCGCCGCGCGGGCGTGACGTGCGAGCTGGTGCCCCTCGCGGGACGGGCGGGCGGCGGGTCGCTGCCTGAGACAACCTTGCCGTCCTGGGGCGTCGCGCTGATCGCGCAGGATCTCGAAGCGTTCCACCGGCGACTGCGGCTCGGGCGCCCGAGCGTGGTTGGTCGCATCGAAGACGGGCGGCTGCTTCTGGACGTGCGCACGGTGTTGCCCGGCGAGGAGCAGGAGCTCGCCCAGGCGGTCGCGGCCGCGTATGCGCTGAACGCATAGGAGTTGGCCCGAGGTCAGTCGTGTGATACGTTCGCGCTGCACCGAAGGGAGTGACCTCCTTGCACAAGCGCCTGACGACGCTGTCATCGGCCTCAGGCTGAGGCTGCAAGCTGGGTCCGGCGGCGCTGGACCACGCGCTCTCGTCCCTCGACCTCTCTTTCACCGACCCGCAGCTTCTCCTCGGCGCACGCGACGACGCCGGGGCCTACCTGATCGCACCCGACCTCGCAATCCTGCAGACCGTCGATTTCTTCACTCCTGTCGTGGACGATCCGTACACCTTTGGGCAGGTGGCGGCCGCCAACGCACTTTCGGACATCTATGCGATGGGTGGCGTGCCGCGCACCGCGCTCAACCTCGTGGCGTTCGATCCTGAGCTGCACGGCGAGGACACGCTCGAGGCCATCCTTGCGGGCGGGCTTTCGAAGCTGCGGGAGGCCGGCGCGGTCCTCCTGGGCGGGCACACGGTCAAGGATCAGGAACCGAAGTACGGCCTCGCGGTGACGGGCACGGCGCGGCCGGGCGATATCTGGCGCAAGGATGGGGCCCAGCCGGGGGACGTCGTGCTGCTGACCAAGCCGATCGGCACAGGCGTCATCGCCAAGGCGATCAAGGACGGGGACGCGGACCCGGACGCCGCGCAAGCCGCCATCGCCGCCATGGCCGAGCTCAACCGGGCCGCGGCGGATGCGGTGCGGGCGGTGGGCGGCGCCCATGCCGTGACGGACGTGACGGGTTTCGGCCTGCTCGGGCACGCCATGGAGATGGCCCGGCAGAGCAGTGTCACGCTTGAGATCGACGCTGCAGCCGTGCCGCGCCATCCGACGGCGCTCGAACTTGCCAGCAGCGGCCGCGTGCCAAGCGGCAGCCGCGACAACCTCGCATTCGTGGGCCCGCACGTGGACTTCGCGGCCGGCGTCGACCAAGGCATGCGCAGCCTGCTCGCGGATGCCGTGACATCGGGCGGACTGCTCATCGCCCTGCCCGAGGACCGCGTCGAACGGTTCCTGGCCGACGCCGCGACGCTGAGCAGGCCGAAGGTCATTGGCAGGGTGCTGCGGCAAGCCGGACCGTCCTTAACGGTCCGCTGAGCCATGGAAAAAGCAGGGTGGGGTCCAACCCCGCCCTGCTTTTTTGCGCGCCAGCCTACTTCTTTGCGCCCCGGCTGCGTACGAAGAGCCAGATGATGATGACAACTACTACAACCGCCAGAATGATGTAGCGGATGGTGTGGTGCTTTGTCCCTGATCGCACTTGCGCGGACCACCTTCCTCCCCATCTGACATGCCGAGTAGGATTCCAAATTACAGGCCCTGATTCCTGCCGTGGTGCCAAGCTCTTTGCCGTACGGGACCGTGCAGGACGCGCCCTTCGGTGATGGCCACCGGGAAGGCGCCACGTTGGACGGAGAAGGGTTCGACGCAACCGTCGTCGGAGCGCGCGGCCGTGCGGTGGCTGCTTTGGCTCGGGCGCTCTGCGCACTCTGGAGGACTGTGCGATGAAGCCGAGACGCCGTAGGACGTCACGTGCAAAAGCCGGACGCCGAGGGCTCCGGTGCGCCACGCGCGGCAGGTCCTGCCTGACCTCTTGCAAGGCCAGCCATGCGAGAGGAGGACCCTGGCTCGCGGTGCGCTTCGAAGGCTGCCTCGCATGCGGCGCCTGGCGCGTGGGCTGTCCTCCCGACTGCACGCGTGGTGCTGTCGAGCCACGCTCCGGGCAAAGTCGCTTCGGCTTTGGGCGAAAGGTGGCCCAAGCGTTCTGGCCGTCCCCTCTTTGCCCATAGCATGGGCGGGGAGGGGATCTGCCTTGCAAGGCCGGCGCATCACGGCTCTGCTGCTTACCGCGTTCCTTGTCGCGCAGCTGCTCTGGCGGTGGCAGTTCGGGGCCATCGCACCCGCCAGCTCGTCCGACAGCGGCTGGTCGGAGGTGGCGAGCGGTGCGTACGTCGCCTATGGCAACTTCCTGGTGCCCGAGGCGCAAGGGCAGGTGCTGCGGCGATCGGGCCAGGGCTGGGTGCAGGCGAAGCCGACCTGGTACGCCAAGTTGCGCGGCATCGAGGTCGACCTGTTCGGCCAGGGCGCGGGGCAGGTCGCGATCGCGCGCCTGAAGGGCGGAGCTAAGATCCTGCCGAGATACGGCAGCGGCTTTTTGTTGCGTGACGCCCAGCAGAACCTTTGGCTCGTGCGCGCCGAGCGGATCAGCCTGCTGCTTGGCGGTGGCCAGGGCGCCGACGGGCGACAGGCATTCCTGGATCGTGCGGCCAGCCTGCGCAAGCAGGGAGCCGTGCCGTCCGGCTGGCAGCCCGTGTGGGCCGCCGATCCGCTGCCGGTCGGGAGGTCTGTCTGGTACCTCTCGAACCGCGACGGTCAGCCTGGCGTCACGCCGCCGCACGTTTTCCGCCTGCAGGGAACGGAGAATGGTCCCTTTACGGCTTTGACGCCGCTCGGCAACCTGCGGCTGCTCACGGCAGACGCCAAGGCGGTTGTGGCGGCCGACGCCACGGGCACGCTCCTGCGCATCGACCAGAATTCAGGGGCCGTGCTGCTGCGCCGCCCAGACCTTCTGGTGCTGGCCGCGGGCGCGAACGGCAGGCTTGCGCTGCTGAACGCGGTGCCGCACGGCAGCCCGAAGCTCGAGGTCACGCCCGACGGCCTCCAAACCCTGCACGCGGTCCACTTGGCGAAGGGCGTGCAGGCCATGGGTCCGGTATCATTCTCGATGCACGGGCACTGGCTGGTTCTCCTGGCGCGCGGACCCCAGGGCATGGTCGTGTCCGTGGCGCACCTCGGCGGCCGCGGCCCCGAGCAGGCGCAGTCGATCGCCCCGCCGGCCGGAACGCAGATCGACCCCTCGATGCCGGTTTCGGTCTGCGACGGCGTGCTGTACCTCTCGACGCGGCAGGGCAAGCGCGTCGAGACCTGGTCAAGGCCGCTCGGAACTACCGCGCCCCTGGCTCTCGCCAATGTCCTGGGCGGAACTCGTCGCGACTCGCGGCACGGGTAGCACGCGCGGCACCGTCGTGGTTTCGCCGGGTCGCGTCAGCCCCACCGGCTCTGTCTGCAGATCGGAAGGGCGCAGCGCCGATACGCTGTCCGGCTCGGGCGCGCGGGCCAGAACGGCGTCGCGCTCCGGGAGCGGCTTGCCGATCTGCTCGCGCAGGTCCTCGAGGAAGATGTACTTGTCGACGGCGTTGATCAGGTCGTAGGCGGCCATCTCACGGGAGCCGACGCCCAGGACGCGCTTGCCGCGCGAGCGCAGCAGTTCCACCGCGCGCTCAAAGTCACCGTCGCCGGTGCAGAGGATCGCCACATCGTAGAGATCGACCGTGTTGAACATGTCGATGACGAGTTCGATGTCGAGATTTGCCTTGCGGAACGTCTCTCCCGTCTCCTGGTCCACGATCTCCTTCAGAGCCTTGCGCCGCACCGTGTAGCCCATGGCGGTCAGGGCACGCAGGAAACCTTCGAGGCTCGTGTCGACGGGAGTCGGCACCGACGTGAAGTAGAACGCGTTGTATACCTCGTAGTCCTTTGTCAGAAAGTCGTAAAGTTTTCGATAATCCAGATGCCATCCCAGTTTTCGTTGCGCATAAAACATGTTTGCACCATCAACGAAGACCGCCAACTTTGCCATGGACTTTGCGGCCGCCGGATTTACCAGGGCCTAGCTCCCTTCAACAATTTCTGACTGATACCCGATCATGGTACGAATCATAGGGTGACTGCGGCAGTTGCCTGCCGTAAACTACATTATGCACGAAGGTACGGAAACTTGCTCATCTTCCTCGGCTGGGGCACCCAGGTGCGCTGCAAGACCGCGCTTTACGCTCTTCGGACCCCATGCTATAATGTGCTGGCGCGCTCGGGTGGGCGGGCGAATAGCTCAGCGGTAGAGCACCTCCCTTACAAGGAGGGGGTCACAGGTTCGAGCCCTGTTTCGCCCACCAGGGAAGGTTTCGGTGGCGTGGTGCAGCGGTTAGCATACCTGCCTGTCACGCAGGAGATCACGGGTTCGAACCCCGTCGCCACCGCCAATTTGATAGGCCGCGGTAGCTCAGTCGGTAGAGCAGAGGACTGAAAATCCTCGTGTCGGGGGTTCGATTCCCTCCTGCGGCACCATGTGCGGAAGTGGCTCAGTGGTAGAGCGTCGCCTTGCCAAGGCGAAGGTCGCGGGTTCGAATCCCGTCTTCCGCTCCAGTTTTGGCGACGTAGCCAAGTGGTAAGGCAGAGGACTGCAAATCCTTCACCCCCGGTTCGAATCCGGGCGTCGCCTCCACAGGTCCGGGCGGTTAGCTCAGCTGGTTAGAGCGCGTGCTTGACATGCACGAGGTCGGGGGTTCGAGTCCCTCATCGCCCACCAACTCTTGAACCCGCACCCGTCAAAGGGGTGCGGGTTTTGTCATGTCCGAGGCAGGCCCGCCCGGCACCCCGATCGATGTGCGGCCCCCCCGGGGGCGGACCTTTCTTGCATTGGCGGCGAGAGTTCGGCAGGTAGGGCGGCGGCGCGCACGAACTGAACCTCTACAGGCTACTGCGGGAGGGCTCCTCTTGGCGCGACAAACGGCTCCCTACGGCTCCTGGCATTCCCCGATCACGTCGGATCTGATCGTGCGGTCAGGCATCGGCCTCGGCGAAGCTCGGCTTGCCGAAGGAGCGGCGTTCTGGCTCGAGACGCGCCCTGATGAAGGTGGGCGCAGCGTGGTGGTGCGCCTTCGGGATGGAGCGGCGGAGGATCTGCTGCCCGCAGGCTGGAACGCGCGCACGATGGTGCACGAGTATGGGGGGGGCTCCTACCTGGCCCTGCCGGATCTGCTCCTGTTCGCAAACTTCGAGGACCAGCGGCTCTACAGGCGCGATGGCCTTGCGGCACCGCGGCCGGTTACGGCCGAGGGGACGGTGCGCTACGCGGACTTTGAGCCCGACCTCGACCGTGGCCGGGTCCTCTGCGTGCGGGAAGATCACCGACCGGTGGGGAGCCAGGCCGTCAACAGCATCGTCGCGATCGATGTGCAGGGGGACACCTACGGCACCGTGCTTACGGAGGGCCGCGACTTCTACGCGGCGCCCCGCCTCAGTCCCGACGGGCGCACGCTCGCCTGGCTTGCCTGGGATCATCCCAACATGCCCTGGGACGGCACCGAGCTCTACGTGGCCGAGGTGCTCGGCGACGGGACGCTCGCTCCCGCGCAGCGCGTGGCCGGCGGGCAGGAGGAGTCCATCCTCCAGCCGACCTGGTCGCCGGACGGGCACCTCTATTTCGCCTCCGACCGCACCGGCTTCTGGAACCTCTACGCCTGGCGGGACGGCGAGGCAGTGCCGCTTCACCCCATGGCGGCGGAGTTCGGCAGGCCCCAATGGCGCTTCGGCATGAGCAGCTTCGGGTTCAGGTCAGCGCGCCACCTCCTCTGCGTTTATGACCTTGAAGGCGTCTCGCACCTTGCCGAGATCGACGAGGAGAAGGGAACGCTGACCGAGATCCCGCTGCCGTACACTGCGATCGCGGGCCTTTCGGTGGCAGGGGATCGCGCGCTTTTCGTGGGCGGCTCGCCCGCCGATCCAGGCGCCGTAGTGGAGCTCGACATCCCGTCAGGCAGGCTTGCGGTGCTCCGCAGCGCCAGCGATGTCTCCGTCGACGAGAGCTACATCTCCGCGCCCGAGGCGATCGCCTTCCCGACCGCCGGGCAGGAGACGGCCTACGCCTTTTACTATCCGCCCCGCAACTGTGACTACGAGGCTGCCGCCGGCGAAAGACCGCCGCTCATTGTCATGAGTCACGGGGGCCCTACGAGCAGCACCTCGGCGGTCCTCGACCTGCATGTGCAGTACTGGACGAGCCGCGGCTTCGCCGTCGTCGACGTCAACTACCGCGGATCGTCGGGCTACGGCCGCGCCTACCGCGACCGCCTCAAGGGGAACTGGGGCCTCGTCGACGTGGAAGACTGCGAGGCGGCTGCGCTCCACCTGATCCATCAGGGTAAGGCGGATCCGCAGCGGGTGGCCATCCGCGGCGGCAGCGCCGGGGGCTATACGACGCTGGCCGCGCTGAGCACCCGCGATACGTTCAAGGCGGGGGCGAGCCTCTTCGGCATCGGCGATCTCGAAGTCTTCACGGGCGACACGCACAAGTTCGAGTCCCGCTACATGGACTCGCTGGTCGGTCCCTACCCCCAGCAGAAGGAGGTATACCGCGAGCGGTCGCCGATCCGTCATCTCGACGGCTTCAGGTCGCCCTGCATCTTCTTCCAGGGGCTGGACGACAAGATCGTGCCCCCGAACCAGGCTGAGCTGATGGTTCGGGCCCTGCGCGACAAGGGCGTGCCCGTGGCCTACATCGCGTACCCCGGCGAGGGGCACGGCTTCCGCAAGGCGGAGAACATCCGCCGTACGCTCGAGGCGGAACTCTACTTCTATAGCCGCATCTTCCGCTTCGAGCTGCCCGATCCCGTCGCCGGCGTGGAGATCGCGAACCTGGGTGGCTGAGCCGTCACCGCTCCGACACGAGGCGTTCGGGGACCTCCCAAAGGACGTTGGGCCCTGGCTTCGCCGTCTCGTGGAGGACATCGCGGCCTGCTTCGCCGTGGCCCCTGACGGGATCTACCTGCATGGATCGCTCAGCATGGGGAGCTTCCGCCTGGGTTCATCCGACGTGGACCTGCTGGTGGCCGTCCAGAACCGACCTGAGGCAGATGACATCGGCCGTCTGCGCTCCCTGCTGCTCGGGAGGTCTGGGCAACCCTACGACGTGGAGCTGTCGATCCTCAGCCAGGCGGAACGCTTCCCCTGGCGTCATCCGGCACCCTTCTCCTGGCACTACAGCGAAGCATGGCGCGACGCCATGCGCAGTGAGCAGAATGGCGGGCCTGCTGCGGGAATGCCCCCTGCCGACCCCGATCTCGCAGCGCATCTCACCATGCTGCGGGCCAGAGGCCGCGCCCTCTACGGCCTGCCGGTCGCGCTCGCATTCCCGGAGGTGCCGCGGCGAGACTTTCTCGATGCCGTCTTGGCGCCCGACGAGGAAAGCTGCCTGGAAAGCCTGCGGGCCGACCCGGTCGACGGGATTCTGAACCTCCTGAGACTTGGCCTCTACGCCCGGGAAGGCAGGCTCGGGTCGAAGCTCGAGGGCGCGGGCTGGGCACTGGGCCTTGAGGCGTGGGGCGACTCGGACGCCGTGCGGCGGGCGCTCGCGAGCTACCAGGCAGGGCGAGCGGGCGTCTGGGCCGATGCCGAGCTCCGACGCTTGGCCCGCACGTGGACGACGGCCATTGGCCATTGGCTGGGCGAAGGGACGCACGAGGACGCTTGATGCTTCGCCGGCGGGAATCGGATGGGAGGGTACGCATGCAGCTTCCGCCTGATCTCAAGGCAGGGCTCGACGATGTGCTCGGAGCGCTGTCAGCAGGGCGCCTCAAGGCGAGCGCGCTGGACCTCTCACGCCGCTATCGCGCGGGGCCCGGGCAGGGCCGCCTTCCCTTGCTGCAGTCGACACAGGACGTCTCTGCGTATCTGGCCGTCAGGTTGCCAGCCACGTATGCGGCGGTGCACCAGGCCCTGCGGCAGGCGTTCGCGGCTCTGCCGGATTGCCTGCCGGCAAGTCAGCTCGATGTCGGCGCGGGGCCCGGCACGGCGGCATGGGCCGCGGCCGCGACCTGGTCCAGCATCGAAGCATGCACCTTTGTGGAGCGCGACGCCGAGATGATCCGGCTTGGCCAACGCCTGGCCGAGCACGCCGCAGCGGACCCGCTGCGGACGGCGAACTGGCTCGCAGCGGATCTCGCACACATGCGGGAACTGCCGTCCCATGACCTCGTGACCGCCGCTTATGTGGTGGGCGAGCTGAGCGAGGTGGCCCAGGACAGGCTGGTCGGCCAGCTGTGGCAGGCGACCGAGGATCTGCTCGTCCTGGTGGAGCCGGGCACACCCGCCGGGTTTGCCCGCATTCGCAGGGCGCGCAGCCAGCTGCTTGCCTCAGGCGCGCATCTGGCGGCGCCGTGTCCGCACGAACTGGCCTGCCCCATGGCGGGCGGGGACTGGTGCCACTTCGCCCAGCGCGTCGAGCGCTCCGCCCTGCACCGGCGCACCAAGGGGGCAGAGCTTGGCCACGAGGACGAGAAGTTCTCCTTCATTGCCGCGTCGAGGCAGGCGGCGCTGCCCATCACAGGCCGGATCATCCGCCACCCGCAGGCCCGTTCCGGTCACGTCCGGCTCGAGATCTGCGGGCCGGAGGGCCTGCGCAACGAAGTTGTCGCGCGCAGCGAGGGCGCGCGCTACCGCGCGGCCAAGGGCCTCACCTGGGGAGCGCAGCTGCCTTGGCTCTCCCCCGGACCGGACGACCCTAGCTGAGCCAGAGCTCCATGCCGGGCGCGTCGTCGGGGCGTGCCGAGAAGCCAAGTTTCTCGTAAAAGCCACGCTTGCCTTTGGCGCACGTCAGCTGCAGCCAGCCGATGCCGCGGCTGCGCGCGTGGCCGACCAGACGCTCCATCACCCGACGGCCCAGACCCTGGCCCTGATAGGCCGGCAGCACGATCATGTCGCAGATGAAGCACTGGTAGACCCCGTCCGAGATGAGGCGGCCGAAGGCCACAAGCTCGTCGCCCGCGTAGACGCTCGCGGTGTAGTAGCTGCTGGCGACGGCCGCCGCGAGCTGATCCGGGGTGAACTTGCGCCGCTCGTTCCAGCCCGTGGAGGTGTACAGACGGAAGAACGCCTGGGTCTCGGGAAGGTCCTCGCTCCATGTGTACTCCATGGCGAAGCCTTCTCGACAGTCCCGGGCGTTCCTTCTCAGCCGGCGGTCAGCGCGACGATGCGGCGCCGCTCGAAGCGCAGGCGCCCGTCGCGCTCAAGGAATCCGTTCATCGCCACGGCGGCCGGCGACGCCTGTGCGAGCAGGCGCCAGATCTGCTGGCGGCGCTCCTCGCCGACGCCCGCCACGTCCAGATAGTCCGCCACATCCCGTTCCTCCATGTCGAGCTCGAGGTGGCGCACGTGCAGGCCGGCGTCCTCGAACGCCTGCTGCCACTCCGAGAGCTTGAGCGCGTGGACGTGGCTCGGGTCGCGCAGCTTCTCGAACGTCTCCATCAGATCGGCCGCGCTCTGGGACTCCGGTGTCGTCTGGTCGACCAGGCCGAAGATGCCCCCCGGTACCAGCACCCGTGTCACCTGACGCAGGAACCGTGGGATGTCGGAGAAGTGGTGCGGCGCCCGGCGACAGGTCACGAGGTCAAAGGATTGCGTCGGGAAGGGGAGGTCCATGGCGTCCCCGCGGACGAAGCGCACGTGCTGGATGCCCCGCAGGCGACAAAGACGCTCCGCTTCGTCAAGCATCTCCTGCGTCAGGTCAAGTCCGACCACTTCCTTGACGTGGGACGCCATGGCGAAGGCCGTGTGGCCGGTTCCCGTGGCGATGTCGAGCAGCCGCAGGTGCGGGTCGTGCGGCATGAGCTCGGTGAGACGCAAAAGATCCTGCCCTTCGGCGTGACTGCGGCTGACGGCGTAGTTGTGGGCTTGGCGGCCGAACTGGCGCTGCACCAGGCGGGCGAGATCCTGCTCAGACGTGGGTGTGACCCCCTTGCACGCGACCGCTCCGCGTGGAGCAGCCCCTGGTTCCAGCATAGCCCTTTTGGCCCCGGCCGGGGCGTGGGAATGTCGTCAGCTGCTGCGCCGACAGCATGTCCGGCTCGGCGCAGGATACCGGCGATCGGCCGCGAACAGCCTGGGCATGAGGGATTTCATGCCGACAGGGGCTCTGGAGCACAGGACCCCCGTGCGCCTGCCAGACGGCCGACACCTTTGCTACGACTGCCATGGTCCAGCAGACGGTGAACCCGTCTTTCTGTTTCACGGCGAGCCAGGCTCGAGACTGTTCTTGCCTGGGGCAGAGGCCGCCGACCGTCAAGGCGTGCGGCTGATCACTGTCGACCGTCCCGGCTATGGCCGCTCGGACCTGCAGCCCGGCAGGACCTTGCTTGACTGGCCGGACGATGTCGCCTTTCTGGCCGATCATCTGGACATCGAACGCTTCTCTGTCCTCGGCATCTCAGGCGGCGGTCCACACGCCCTGGCCTGCGCCTACCGCATCGCCGATCGCCTGCACCGCGTTGCCGTGGCCAGCAGTCCCTGTCCATTCGACTACCGGCGTGCGACGGACAACCTCGCACCGGGCAGGCTCGAGGAGTTTGCCCTCGCGCGCGAGGCGCCGGCCATGCTGCGCCCAACCGTCGAGCTTGCCGTTGCGCGGATCCTCGAGCAGCCCGACGCCTACTTCGCCGAACTGGGCGAGAGGTTCGACGCGAGTGATGGACGCCTGCTGTCGTCGTCGGAGGTACGGTCCATGTACCGCCGGGACCTGGCGGAGGCGGTTCATGCCGGCGGCGAGGGCTGGCTGCTCGAAGCGCACCTTCTTGCGTCGCCCTGGCCCTTCGATCCCGGGGACATCCGCCTGCCCGTGCGCATCTGGCACGGCGAGCGCGACCGCATTGCGCCGCCGCGCATGGCGCGCCTGCTCTGGCGCGCCATGCCAGGAAGCGAACTGCGCCTGGCCGCAGGAGAGGGGCATCTGTTCTTCTTCCGGCACTTCGACGAGATCCTGCGTTCCCTCGTGACGGCCACCGGCGATCGGGTGCCGCGCTCAGGAGATTGGCGGGTACTGCGCCACGAGGCCCTGCCCACAGCATAGCGACTCACGTTCACCATGCGCGATCCGGGCTCTGCCCGGAAGGCTGGAGGTGGGGGCCGCAAGACCATCGATCGGCCGAACGCACAGACCGTGCTGGACGTCACTCGCACACAACAAGGCCTGCAGACCCTCGCCCCCGGCGAGCGTGCCGTATCTTCCTCGCCCCAACCCTGAAGGTCGGCCGTCTGATGGAGCCCTTAAAGATCCCGGCCGATGCCTTCCTCACCTGCCCGAGCTACATCCGGCTGATTCTCGGCCGGGGTGCCGAAGGTCGATAGCGAGGGCCTGCAGGCGAAGTCTGCAGGCCCTCCACATATGCGCGCTAAGGGGCGGTGACGGCGCGCCGGATCGCCAGCGTGACCGCGTGCGCCGAGATGGCGCCGACGCGAGACGAATCGGCGGGACGGTCGCCGATGGCCGCAGCGATCACGGTGTCGCCGTCATAGAGCGTGTGCGACGGCTCCACCGCACGGCTGAGCCCGTCCTGCGCCATGGCGGCGACTCGGCGCAGCTGTGCCTTGTCAAGACGGGCGTCCGTGACGACGCAGACGATCGTCGTCGCCTCGCCCGCCCTTGGCGTGGGGCCGCCCGACGCCAGCAGGGGCAGGCTGGCGAGTGGTCGGCTGCCCTCGGGCCGCGGTCCTGCGAGAATGTCGCCCTGCCCTGAAACGATCGAGCCGAGCGCGTTCACGACCGCCAACGCGCCGACGCGCAGTCCGTCGGCCGCGACGAGCGTCACGGCGGCCTGACCGCCCGGCATGGCGAGTTCTGGCCCCAGAAGCTTGCCGACGCTCGCGCCGCTGCCGGCGCCAAAGGCCCCGCGGGGTACCGCGGCGTCCAGCGCGAGGGCCCGCTCGGCGGCCCTGCGACCAGCGGCCGCGTCCGGCCAGCGCCCCGTCGAGGCAGCGCGGTCGAAGATGGCGGCCGCTGGCACGATCGGGACGCGGACGCCGCCGAAGGCAAGTCCGCGTCCTGCGGTCCCAAGGGCCTGCATTACGCCGTCGGCTGCCGCCAGGCCGAATGCGCTGCCGCCCGCCAGGCAGACGGCGTGCGGACCTGGAACAAGGTTGTCCGGGCGCAGGCAATCGGTCTCGCGCGTGGCCGGCGCGCCCCCGCGCACGTCCGCGGACCCCGTGCTTCCGTCTGGCAGCACAATGACGGTGACGCCGGTGGCGCGGTCCCAGTCGTCGACGCAGCCCACACCTACACCCCGCAGATCGAGGCGATCCCACAGCATCAGGAAGTCCGGCGCGCCCTGCACGTCAGATGCCGGCCAGCAGGAGGCCAAGACCGTAGGTGATCGCACCCTCGATCGCCCCGACGATCGTCATCTCCATGCCGCTCGCAAACCAGTTGCGCGCGGTCACCTTCGTCTTCAGGGCCCCGACAACGAAGTGCGCCACGAGGGAGATGATGGCGGCTACGAGGATCGCGGCAGTTCCCTGCAGGAAGAAGAAGGGGATGACGGGCACGATGGCGCCGATGGCCGTCGCCAGGGAGGAGCTCGCGGCAGAGACCAGCGGGTTCGGCGCACTGTCCTCGGTAAGGCCGAGCTCCTCCTGCACGAGCGTCTTCAGCATGGCGTCCGGGTTCTTCGCCAGGCGATCGACGAGCTCGCGCGCCTCCTCCTCCGACAGTCCCTTCAGCTGATAGAACAGCGCGAGTTCCTCGCGCTCCTCCGCGGGCGACTCCTCCATCTCGCGCTTCTCGCGCGCGATTTCGGCCTGGTGCACCTCGCCTTCCGCCTTGGCGGCGAGGTAGGCTCCGCTGCCCATCGACAGCGCCGATGCCAGCATGCCGGCGAGACCGGAAACCGCGATCAGGTGGCTGGCGCCATGCGTGTAGCCGGCGACTCCGGCGACGATGCCGAAGATGGCTCCAAGGCCGTCGTTGGCGCCATAGATGGCATCTCCGATCCAGCCGCTGGAACTGGTCACATGCCAGCGCTCGCGGCCGAGGATGCGGGTCAGGACGTCGCTCGGGTTGCGCTGGTGGACAAGCGCCGAGAGGCTCTCGGCGTGGCCCGCCTCTTCCTGCGCCATCATGGCGACCGATTTCCGGACCTCGCCGTGGGGCAGCCAGCTCAGCAGGTCGCGGTACTTGCCGACGTCCTGCTGCTCGTCGGCCTCGAGGCGCTTGAGCCAGGCTTCCCGGGAGAGGCTGCGATGGCTGCGCTTCAGCTTGCTCTCCACCGCGCTCTTATCGGGGATGGCGATGCCCAGTTCCTGCATGTGCTGTTCCCACAGGGCCGCGTGGCGCTCCTCCGCCTCCGCCAGGCGGATCAGAATCGAGCGGCGGTGCTCGTCCGGCTCGCTCGCCGCGAGTTCCCGGTAGGTATAGGCTCCTTCCACTTCGTCGTGCCAGTTGCGCAACATCGCTTCAGTGACGCGCTCATCGGCCAACGACCGCACCTCCTCGTACATGGCCGCAGCCGCAAACGGCCTCTGGCCCGATCGCCCAATTCCGCGAAAGGCTCTGAGGCTCCTGCCGGAAGCCGGACGCACCGCTTATGCTGCGCTAAAGGCAGCACCGGCGTGCACGCGGTGCAGCAGGAACCACGTAGTCTCCGGGAGGGAAGGTGGGGTCGAAAGAGACCAGGGCCTATTGGCGAGGCTTATTGTGCGGACGCGGTGAGGTATGCAGAGGCACCGGTGGAGACACTATTGTCACGGCGTCAGTTTTGTCGACCACTGCCAAACGAAGCATTCGCCGGATTGGCAGAGGCGGCAAGAGTGCGTTGTATGCACACGCCGGAGCGCTCATATACTGTGGGCGACCTTCGGTTGGGGAGCGTGGTGACGATGGATGTCCTCTCGATCGAAGCCTCGCGGCACACCGATGAACTTCGCGAGCTGCTGCGCCAGCGACTCGAGCGGTTCAAGGGGCGCAACGAGGTGTCGATCCGCGAGGAGCGGCGGCGCGAGGCCGTCCGGCTGGGCCTGCAGTGGCCCGACCGCGGAGCCGACGAAGAGATCGGCATGGAAGTCGCGCATGCCCTCGCCCAGCATATCGTCGCCAACCTTGAGCCTGACCTTCTGAGTCAGGTGATCCGTCGCCACTACGGCCAGTTCGACCCAGCCGAACGCGAGGAGATCCTCGGCAGCGCCAGGGCGGAGGCCCCGCGGCGAGGTCTCACCGCGCGCCTTGCGCGGCGCATCGGCGACTACCTGACGCAGCATCGTGCGGTCAACCTGGACGGATTCGTCACCTTTCGTCTGAAGGATTACGTCATGGATCTCGAACACGATGTCGACGCGGCCGTCGACGAGTTCCTGATCGACCGGGAATACAGGGAGTTCGTGCGGCTGTTGCGCTACTTTGTCGAGGTGCAGACGCCGAAGCTGCCGGAGGTGCACGTGATGGTGCAGGCCGATGGCCGCTTCGAGCTTAGGGACCATCTGATGCAGCCGCTGCCGGACGAGGTGTCGGTCGACTTCCGGCTCGAAAGCCAAGGGGCCGAGATCAACCTGGAGGATGTCCTCGTCTCGTCCTTGATCACCCTGGCGCCAAGGGAGGTCACCGTCCACGGGGACGATGCGGCGCAGGATCTGCCTTCCGTGCGCACCGCCAAGCAGGTCTTCGGCCAGCGCATGCACTACTGCTCCGGCTGCAGGGCTTGCGAGGCCTTGCGCCGCGCGGGCATCTAGACGGGCTTCTAAGCCTGGCGAATGTTCCCGTAGGTATGAGCTCTGAACGCGGAGTTGGGCCTGGGTGGGAAGAGAGGCCACCGGACGCTGAAGGGCCAGCCGCGCAGGTGCACATGATAGCTTGGCTGTCTGCGGACACTGCGAGGCGAGGAGAGATGCCCGATGGTCTCGCGGAGAACCCCCATGGCCGCCCTTGCCCTGTCGACCGCCTTGCCCCTGCTCTTGTCGGGGTGCGATGCCCGCAATCCGCTCAGTCAACCGGCAAAGCAACTGACGCGCAGCGCGGCCCTGGACCCGGGCGTCCAGTCGTCGTTCGCCGCGGGGCGGCAAAAGGCGATGAGCACCTCCGTCAGTGGGCAGATCCTGCGCCAGAATCTGTTGGAGCAGCAAAAGATGTGGGACAACTCGACGACCCGTTCCGGGATGGCCAAGCTCCTGGTGCATGGACGCGTGGTGGCTCTCGATGATCCGAAAACGCGCCCTGGGGTCCTGGGCCAGGACCTGAAGGAACAAGCACTCATGTGGTCGGATCCCGCCACGAGCCGTAAGATGACCATGTTCGCCGTGGACGGCCGAAAGGCGGCGGTGAAGAATCCCTCGACCTCCCACGCGGTATTGGGGCAGAACCTGACGGAACAGCGCGCGGCGCTGGCAGCTCCAGACCTGGCCTCTGGAATGGCTGACGTGTCTCTGCGGCTGACGCAAAAAGCCCTCAAGAATCCTGCGCAAGCTGCAACGCTACGTGACACCACGATGTCCATTCTGGAGGGAGTATCGAAAGATCCTGCGGAACGAACACGGCTGCTGACGGTGATGTCGTCGCTGATGGAGGATCCAAGCATGAAGGCCAAGCTGCTCGCGATGATGAAATCGTTGATGTCGGGCAGCGGTTCGGGCGGTTCGGGCGGGAGTTCGGGCGGGAGTTCGGGCGGGTCGGGCAGCAGCGCAAGTTCGCAATCCTCTCGGGAGCAGCCGGCGTCTGGTTCCAATGCCACCGGCCAGCAGGCAAGCTCTTGAGGACATGAGTGAAAGGCCTGCGGACCCATTCGGCAATGCGATCATGCTGCACCAGCGCAAGGATGGAACGGCGGGGTAGGGCGGGCGGCGAAGGAGAGCGCCTTCACGTGGGTGTCCGGTCGCTGGGCTTCGGGCCTGGCGCTCTGGGACCGCAGGTGAAGAGCGGCAACTGCTCGCTGCGCTCGCGCAGCGGCGCTACCGGCCGATCGAGCCCAAGCCCAGCCCGCCGCGCGAGGATCGGCGCCAGCAGACGCTGACGCTCGTCCGGCAGCAGATTCTCGCGCCGGTCGTAGAGCCTCGCGAGAACGCGCGCCGCTTCAGGCAGACGTGCAGCGAGCCTGGGCAGGAGCCATTCGCGTACGCCTGCCGACAGGCGCAGAGGCTGCACCATCGCCGCGTCCGCGCCCGCTGCGGCTGCGGCGTCGAGGATGCAAAGCGCCTCGCTTTCTTCAACCGCCGGTATCACAGGAGCCAGAAAGATGCTGGTGGGAACGCCGGCCGCCTTGAGTTCAGCCACGGCTGCAAGCCGACCCTCCGGACTCGGCGTCATCGGTTCGAGCAGCCGCCAACGATCGGCGGCGAGCACGGTGACCGTGATGTGGACGCGGACGCCGCCATAGGACGCCAGGCGGCGCAGGAGGTCGAGGTCGCGGCAGACGAGCGGAGACTTGGTCGTGATGGTGACCGCCGCACCCGCCTCGAGCAGGGCTTCGAGACAGCCGCGCGTGATCTGCTCCTTGAGGTTGGTACGGGTCTGTTGCGGTACCGATCGCCACCTCGCCGCCGAGGGAGCCTCGCGCGGCTCGCAGTTCGCGGCGGAGCGTGCGGGGGAGGTCGGCCTTGTAGAGGACCACCCGGTCGAAATCAGCCGGATCGTCGAAGCCGATATAGCTATGGTAGATGCGCGCGTAGCAGTAGAGGCAGGCGTGGCGGCAGCCGCGGTACGGGTTCAGGCTCCAGGGGAACGGCATGCCGCGTACACGCTGCAGCGCGGACTTGGAGGCCTGGCTTCGGTAGTCCATGCCCTCAATATAGAACAAAAGTTCGTAGTGCGGAAGATCAAGCCCCGCCTGCGGCGAGCTGCTCGCATGGCCAGGAGGTTGTCCTCGCACCGCCGCGGCCATCTCCGCGGCGTCAAGGTACACGAACAGAACCGGGCGGTCCCTTGACGATGCCTGTGGGCGCGGCGTAAACTATCCTGCAACAAAGCCGAGGACGGAGACGAGTACCTGGCTTGGTCCGCTGAGAGAGGCGCCGGTAGGTGCAAGGCGCTGCGGACCGCCAGCGAAGACCACTCCTGAGGTCCGGTGACACAAGCCGGCGCGTGGTGCACGATACCGCACCGACGAGTTAAGTGGGGTGGAACCGCGGGCTTGCAGCCCGCCCCGATGAGGGGCGGGTTTTTTCGTCTGCGGCCCCGAAATTGAAAGGAGGGCCCAGGCATGCAGGTGCGCATCGACGGCAAGGAGATCGAGCTCCCGGCACACGCCAGCTACGCCGACGCCGCGCGAGCGGCGGGCGTCCAAGATGCTCTGGCGGCGCGCAGCGGCGGGGAGATCCGCGAACTTGCCCGGCCGCTCGCGGACGAAGGTGGCATCGAGGTGCTGACCTTCGCCGATCCGGACGGGCGCATGGTGTTCCACCACACCTCGACCCACGTCATGGCCCAGGCGGTCCGGCGCATCTATCCGGACGTGCGTCTCGCGATCGGCCCGGCGGACGCGGACGGCTTCTTCTATGACATGGAGCTCTCGCACCAACTGGTGCCGGAGGACTTTGCCGCGATCGAGGCGGAGATGGCGAAGATCGCCGCGGAAAACTACCCGGTGGTGCGCGAGGTGATCTCGCGCCAGGCGGCGATCGAGCTCTTCTCGTCGCTGGGTGAGACCTACAAGCTGGAGATCATCCAGCGTCTGCCTGAGGACGCACAGATCTCGATCTACCGGCAAGGCGAGTTCGTCGACCTCTGCCGCGGCCCGCACCTTGCCAGCACCGGCCCCGTGCAGGCGGTCAAGCTGCTGTCGGTGGCCGGCGCCTACTGGGCGGGCGACGAGAGCCGCTCGATGCTCCAGCGCGTCTATGGCACCTCGTTCCCCAGCGCGGCCGGACTCGAGGCGCACCTGAGCATGCTTGAGGAGGCGAAGCGCCGCGACCACCGCCGTCTGGGGCGCGAGCTCGAGCTCTTCACCTTCCATGATGTCGCCCCGGGCTTCGCTTTCTGGCAGCCGAACGGCACCATCGTGTACCACGAGCTCGAGGAGTTCTCGCGCGAGGTGCAGGCTCGGTACGGTTACCAGGAGGTCATGACCCCCTGGATCTTCCGTCCCGATCTCTGGCAGACCAGCGGCCACTGGGGCCATTACAAGCAGAACATGTTCGTGGTGGAGTCCGAGGACGAGGTCGTGGCCCTCAAGCCGATGAACTGCCCCGGCCACTGCCTGATGTACTCCGAGACGGTCCGCTCCTACCGGGACCTGCCGATCAAGTTCGCGGAGTATGGCCCGCTGTCGCGCTTCGAGCGTTCAGGCACCCTGCACGGACTTTTGCGGGTGCGCGGCTTCCACCAGGACGACGCACACATCTTCCTGCGCGAGGACCAGATCGGATCCGGCATCGCCGAGGTGCTTGAGATCATCGGCGTCATCTACGGCACATTCGGGCTCCAGTACCGGGTCGAGCTCTCCACCCGGCCCGAGGAGTTCCTCGGCGAGATCGAGCTCTGGAACCGCGCGGAAGCGGAACTGGGCGCTGCGCTCGACCGTGCCGGCCTGCCGTACCGCGTCAACGAGGGCGATGGCGCCTTCTACGGTCCGAAGGTCGACGTGCACGTGATCGATGCTCTCGGCCGCAACTGGCAGTGCGCCACGGTGCAACTCGACTTCCAGTTCCCGCTGCGGTTCGATCTCGAATATCGCGACCAGGACGGCAAGGCCAAGCGGCCCGTGATGGTGCACCGCGCCATCTTCGGCAGCATCGAGCGCTTCCTCGGCATCCTGGTGGAGCACTTCGCCGGCGCCTTCCCGACCTGGCTTGCGCCGCAGCAGACGCGCGTCCTGCCCGTCGCGGACCGCCACGCGGCCTACGCACAGCAGGTGGCGGCGGGCCTGCGGGCCCTCGGCCTGCGCGTGGGCTCCGACCTGCGAGACGAGAAGCTCGGCTACAAGATCCGTCAGGCGCAGACCGACAAGGTGCCTTACCTGCTCGTGGTCGGCGACCGCGAGGCGGCGGAGGGCAGCGTGTCCGTGCGCGCCCGCGGCGAGCAGGCGAGCCGCACCTTGCCCCAGGCGGTCTTCGCCCAGGCTCTGCAACACGAAGCGCGCGGGAGAGCGCTGGCGCTCGGCGCGCACCTCGTGGAGGCGGAGGCCTAGAGGTTAGGAGGCGTTCAGGAGAGCCTTGCGGGCGGCCAAGGCCTGCGCCGTCGCTCCGGCCGCCTCGTCGATCGTGCGAAGGCCGTCCAGTTCCTCTGCCTGCCGCGGGGTGAGGGACCGGGCGGCCTCGGCGCAGATCTGACAGGGTTCCAGCAGCGCGAGGTCCGCCTCAAGCATGAGATCGTACTGCAGGCTTGCGCTCCGCAGCCGTTCCCAGACGACGTCCTGCGGCGGGAGCTGCGCGCTGCGCACCTGGGCCGCGAGGTCCTGAAGAGCCGCAGTGCGCTCCTCGAGCCCGCGCAGGGCCGCCATCTTCTCCGCTGGCGGAAAGGGCTGTTCGCGGGTGGATGGAGGGATGCGTTCCTGCCGATAGCGCGCCGCCAAGTCGCGCAGGAGCGTAGCCGACTGGCTGAGGCGGCCGGCTGCCTGGGCGCGCACCAGGAGGTCGTGATCGCGTACCTGCGACGCGCTGTCGAAGAGGCGGACAGGGTCGAGACCGAGGATGTGACCGAGCCTGCGCGCGATGTCCGAGGACATGCTCAGCGCTGTGGCCCGGGCGAACCGGCGAAGGGCATGCCGAACGTCCCCGCGCCGACGTGGAACGCTTCGCCCACCGCGACGTTCGGCGCGGAAATCAGGTTGTGTTCCGCCATCATCATGGCGACGTAATAGCGGACGGCGTCGATCTCGGAAAGGCCGAACGCCTTGAGGGAGATGAGCGACTTCATGCGCTCGTCCTTGGGGAACACGAGCACCTTCACGTCGTTCAGGGTGATGCCGTAGGCGGTCAGGAAGGACTGGAGGTGCTCCTTGACGAGCGCCGTGAGGTCGTGGATGTGCTCGTTCACCTGCTCAAGCGCCGTCACCTGGACAATCTGGTTGATCGCCTGCTCGACAACCGGCCCTGCGTAGCGGTTGACGTCTTCTGCGTGCAGGAAGTGGCCGTTGTAGGGCATGTGCTGCACGAGCTTCAGGGCGTCGTCCTTGTTCTCGATGTGGATGTAGTAGTCTACGTCGTAGGCGAGTTCGGCCATCTCGCGTGACAGCGCGGTCCCCGATGCCTTGAGCACCAGCTTCGCCCGGCTGATGTAGAGCACTTCGTACTGCCAGGGCGACTGACCGCCGAAGAAGGCCTGTTGCACCGAACCGACGATCGGTCGGTCTGGCGTCTGGATCGGGTACTGGCCCGTCTCGTAGACGTTCAGGATCGCGCCGCGCGACTTGAGCACGGCGAAGTGGTTGGACTCCACCGTCAGCAGGGAGCCGTTGAGAATGTTCGCGTCAGGGTAGTGGAACAGCAGGATGTCGGTCCCCATGATCTCCTTGCCGTCGTCGCTGAGCGTCGAGATTACCTGGCGGAACGCCAAAGGGAGCCCTCCTCGCCGGTGCAGACTTCTAGCAGAACGATGGTAGCACGTTCCTCCACGGCCGCATATCCGTGGTTGCGTATGGTCGCGTTGACCGCCCTGGCCGCATGTGTTAGGCTCTACCCAAAGCAGAAGCCCCGTCGCTTCTCACCCGGGCGCGCCTTGTGGCCGCTTCCCGGGTCGCAGGGAGAGATCCCGACCGGGAGGGGCATATGCCCGTCCCATTTTTTGTATTCTCCTTCGGAGGTGACGTCGAATCAGCAAGGACTTGAGGGTCAACGAGGAGATCCGTGTGCGCGAAGTGCGTGTGGTCACGCAGGAGGGCGAGCAGCTCGGGGTCTTTCCGATCCGTGACGCGCTGCGCCTCGCCGCCGAGAGAAATCTCGATCTCGTCGAAGTGGCCCCGTCCGCGAAACCGCCTGTCTGCCGCATCATGGACTACGGCCGTTTCCGCTACGAGCAGGCCAAGAAGGATCGTGAGGCGCGCAAGCGGCAGCATCAGGTGACGATCAAGGAGGTCAAGCTGAGGCCTCGCATCGACGACCACGACTTCGAGGTCAAGGCGCGGAACGCCGAGCGCTTCCTCAAGGAAGGCGATCGCGTCAAGGCCACGATCATGTTCCGTGGGCGCGAGATCGTCCATACGGACCTTGGCCGTGAGGTGCTAGACAAGCTGGTGGCGTTCTTGCAGGACATCGCCACCGTCGAGCGGCCAGCCCGCGTCGAAGGACGCAATATGATCATGTTCTTCGTTCCCAAGACAGATCACACAAAGGGTGCGTGACGATGCCAAAGATGAAGACGAACCGCGCCGCCGCCAAGCGGTTCCGCCGCACTGGCAGCGGCAAGTTCAAGCGTGCGAAGAGCCATGCGCGCCACATCCTGACGAAGAAGGCCTCGAAGCGCATGTCGGACCTGCACCGCTATGCCTACGTCTCCGCCTCGGACCAAAAGCGCGTCGAGCGCCTGATTCCGTACAACTAAGGGGGTCCTCTCGCCATGGCACGCATCAAGAAGGGTGTGACGGCACACCGCCGCCACAAGAAGATCCTCAAGCTGGCACGCGGCTACTGGGGTTCCCGGCATCGGCTGTTCCGCCCGGCCAACGAGGCCGTGATGCACGCGCTCTGGTACTCGTACCAGCACCGGCGCGAGCGCAAGGGGGACTTCCGGCGCCTCTGGATCGCGCGCATCAACGCCGCGACCCGCGCCCAGGGCCTGAGCTACAGCCGGTTCATGAACGGTCTCAGGCGCGCTGGCGTCGAGATCAACCGCAAGCTCCTGGCCGATCTCGCCGTGCGGGACCAGCAGGCGTTCACGGCGCTCGTGGAGACGGCGAAGTCGAGCCTCGTACGCTAAGGCCGTGCTGAGCGCGGCGATCCGCTCGCAATTGCGCGACGTAAGGCGCGGCCGGGTGACCGGCCGCGTTGTCGTCGAGGGAGCCCGCCTTGTCGCGGAGGCTGTCGCTGCGGGGGCGGCGGTCGAGCTTCTGCTGTGGTCGCCGCGCCTGCTCGGCAGGCCCCTGCCTCCGGAGCAGCTTCGGCGTCTGACCGGGCATGCCTTGGCCCATGAGATCTCCGACGGCGAGATGGAGCGGCTGCAGAGCGGCCCGTCGCATCAGGGCGTCCTCGTGGTGCTCGCCCTGCCGGCCTTCGCACCGGAGGACTGCCTTGCGGGCAACGGCTGGCTCGTAGCGCTCGACGGCGTGCAGGACCCGCTGAACTTCGGCGCCATCGCGCGCTCGGCGAGAGCATTTGGGGCGAGCGGGCTCTGGTACCGCAGGGGCGGGGCAGGGCCGTCATCCACAAGGGCCTACCGCGCTTCCGCTGGCGCATTCCTCGATCTGCCGGTCTCGGCGGTCGACGATCTCGAGGCGGCCATCGCGGCCCAGCCGCGGCCAGTTTGGGTGGCCGCGGCCGCCGCGCCTGGTCTGACGACGGATTGGCCGCCCGAGAGTCCCGGCGTGCTGGTGCTCGGCAGCGAGGGACAGGGGACGGAGCTCGTCATCGGCCGGCGCATCTCGATCCCGATGCGACCGGGCAGCGAGTCGCTCAACGTCGCGCAGGCGGCCGCCATCCTGCTGAGCCGCACCTTTCCGGGCAGACTTTGACAGGCCCTGCGGGCCAACTTATACTTGCGTCAAGCAGGCGATGACGGAGAGAGTAGCGGCCCGAGGGCTGCGCGACAGGGAAGGGCGCCGCGATTGAGAGCGCCCCGGCGCGGCAGGGACGTGAAGTTCACTCCAGAGTTCCGCCCTGAAGCAGCAGTAGGGGCGGCGGATGTCCACCGTGAGCGGGACGGCCGGGTGGAGTTGCCCGGTGTGAGCGGGACCTATCGGTCCAATTGCGGGTGGTACCGCGGAGTCCTCGGACTTCGTCCCCAAGAGGGACGGGTCTTTTTTGTTTGCTCAGGCTTGGAGGGAGCGAGATGGCGGCAGGCAGCGTGGAAGAACTGAGGCGGCAGGCGCTCGAGGCGATCGGCGGCGCGGGGGATCTCGAGGCCCTGCAGGCGGCGCGCACCACCTGGCTCGGACGCAAGGGACCCATCGTGGATGCCCTGCGCTCGATCAAGGACGCGCCGCCGGAGCAGCGGCGCGATCTCGGCCTGGAGCTGAACCGCCTGCGCGACGAGCTCGAGGCGATCCTGTCGGAGCGCGAGCAGAGCCTCGAGGGGGAAAGCCTCCGGCGCCGACTCGCGCAGGAGGCGGTCGACGTGACCCTGCCCGGTCGGCCGCGCGCGATCGGTGGTCCCCATCCCCTGCGCATGGCCGAGGCCGAGCTCGTGCGCGTGCTGCGGGAGATTGGCTTCTCGATCGCCGAGGGTCCGGAGGTCGAGACTGAGCAACTGAACTTCGAGGCGCTCAACATCCCTGCCGACCATCCGGCGCGGGAGATGCAGGACACCTTCTACCTCAAGGATCTGCCGGGCCTCCTCCTGCGCACGCACACATCGCCCGTGCAGGTGCGCGCCATGCGAGCCCACGCGCCCAATCCGCTGCGCGTCATCTGCCCTGGGCGGGTCTATCGCCGCGACGACGACGTCACCCACTCGCCCGTTTTCCACCAGATCGAAGGGCTCGCGGTGGGCGAGGGCATCGGCATGCACCACCTCAAGGCAACGCTCTACGAGTTCGCCCGCCGGCTGTTTGGCCCTGAAGTGCCGCTGCGGCTCAGGCCGAGCTACTTCCCGTTCACGGAGCCTTCGGCCGAACTCGACGTCGGTTGCCCCTTCTGTCGCGGCAAGGGCTGCCGCGTCTGCAAGGGCAGCGGCTTCATCGAGGTGCTCGGCAGCGGCATGGTGCACCCGCACGTGCTGCGCGAAGGCGGCTACGACCCCGCCCGCTTCACAGGCTTCGCCTTTGGCCTCGGGATCGAGCGCACGGCGATGCTGCACTACGGCATCGACGACGTGCGGCTTTTGTACACGAGCGACCTGCGCTTTCTGACGCAGTTCCAGGGATCGGAGGCGTAAACGATGCAGGTGCCTTACAGCTGGATATTGGACATCCTCGGCGACTTGCCGCCGCCCGATGACGTCGCGGAGATCCTGACCAGGCGCGGCCTCGAAGTGGAGGGCGTCGAGCGCCAGGGCGACGGGCTCCAAGGAGCCGTCGTCGCCAGGGCGACGGGGGTGTCACAGCTCACTCCCCGCCTCTGGCGCGTGGAGCTCGACACGGGTCGCGGTGCGGCCATCTGCGTCACCGGTGCCCAGAATGTGCACGAGGGGGCAAGGGTGCCCTACGCCCCGCCGGGCACCAGGCTGCCGGACGGGCGCACGCTCGAACTGGTGGAGTTCCACGGCCAGGTGTCCGAGGGCATGGTGCTCTCCGCGGACGAGATCGGCATCGGAGCGGACCATGACGGCATTCTTCTCCTGCCGGATGACGCCCCGCTCGGCCAGGACCTCGCCAGCTACCTCGGGCTGCCGGAAGCCGTGTTCGACATCTCGCTCACGGCGAGCTTCGCGCAGCACTGCCAGAACATGCTCGGCGTCGCGCGCGAGCTGGCGGCCGCGCTCGGCCGCATGCTGCCGGACGGAACGGCGCGCCTGCAGCCTGGTGACACCCAGGGGGCCCTGGCCGTGCGCGCGGATCGGGCACTTTGCCCGCTCTATCTCGGCGCCAGGCTCGTGCGCGAGCACGAGCGCCCGACGCCGCTCCACGTGCAGCGCAGGCTGTGGGCCGCCGGCATGCGGCCGCTGCTGCCGGTCGTCGACTTGACGAACTACGTCATGCTCGAGCTCGGCCAGCCGCTCCACCCGTTCGCCTTCGAGCGCCTCTCCGGGGGCATCGAGGTGCGCTCCGCCATGCCCGGCGAACAGATCGAGACCCTGGACGGCGTCACGCGCGCCCTCGAGCCAGGCGACATCCTGATCTGCGATGGGGAAGGGCCCGTGGCCTTGGCGGGCATCATGGGTTCCCAGCGCGCGGAAGTCACGGCGGCGACGACCGAGGTGTTCCTGGAGGCGGCCCTCTTCCGCCCAGGTTCCATCGGCGCCGCCATGCGCCGGCTCGCGCTGCGCAGCGAGGCCGCGCAGCGCTTCGCGCACGGGCTGCCTGGCAGCCTCCCATGGCGGGCCCTCCAGCGCATGGCAGAGCTCTTGCCTGAGATCGGCTGGCGCATGCTACCCGGTCTGGCCATCTGCGGCGAGGAGCCGCCAGCACCCGGAGCTATCGCGGTCGGGGCGGACTACGTCCGCCGCCTGCTCGGGATGGACCTCGGGACGCAAGAGCAGATCGCCTCCCTGAGGCGCCTGGGCTTCGAGGCCGAGGGCGAGCGGGAGCTCCAGGTCAGACCGCCCTACTGGCGCATTGACGTGACGGAGCCCTGGGACGTCGCGGAGGAGGTCCTGAGGTCGGTCGGAGTCGATCGACTGCCGGAGGAACTGCCGCCGCCTGCGCCCCGCGTCGCGGAACCGCCGCACTACGCCCTGCGGCTCGAGGCCCTGGGCGCCTTCGAGTCGCTCGGCTATCGCGACGCCCTCAGCTATTCGCTCTGCGAGCCTGGAGAGCTCGAGATTCTCGGTCGCCCAGCCGAGGTGGAGATCGCAAACCCCCTCTCCCTTGACATGCAGGCCCTGCGCACAACGCTCTGGCAGGGGCTTTTGCAGGCGGTACGCCACAACCTGGGGCGAGGACGCCAGGACATTGCGCTCTGCGAAGCGGGACGGGTCTTCCACCGTGCTGGCGACGCGGTGTTGGAAGCGGACATGCTAGCTCTGGTGCTCACGGGAACCCGCCTGCCGTTCGGCCGCTACGACGCGGAGCGCGTCGACTTCTTCTCGCTCAAGGGCGACATCGAGGCGGCGCTCACCTTCCTGCGCATCGGCGACCTCAGCTTCGCGCCGAGCCAGGACAAAGCGCTCCATCCGGGCCGCCAGGCCGATGTTTACAGCAGTGGCCGCTTCCTCGGCCGGCTCGGTGAGATTCACCCGGCCGTGGCCAAGCAGCTCGACATCGACCTGCCTGTCATGCTGGCGGAGTTCCGCCTCGACGACCTCGCCGCTGCCCAGGGCGTTGCCCAGGCGAAATCGTTGCCGCGGTACCCTGCCTTGATTCGGGATCTTGCAGTTGTTGTCGATCAAGCAGTAACCTATGGGCGGTTGCGGCAGGTGTTGCGCGCGGCGCTCGGCGAGCTGCTGGTTGCCGAAACGCTGTTCGATGTGTTCACGGGACCGCCGGTGCCGGACGGGAAGAAGAGTCTGGCCCTGCGGCTGACTCTGCAGAGCCCGGAGCGTACGCTGACCGAAGCGGATGCGGAGGCGGCGATTGCGCGGGCGCTCAAAGCAGTCGGGGAACAGTGCGGCGCGCAGCTGCGCTAGGTCGAAAGGTAAAATGGCCGGCGGATATGCCGCGACCGGGAGGAGATACCGTGGCGGACTTGACGAACCCCTTCCTTATCGTGCAGGGGCAGCTTCATCGCGCAGTGAAGAATCTTGGCCTGTCGGAAGATGTCTATGAGGTGTTCAAGGAGCCGTTCCGCATCACGCGCGTCGCGGTGCCAGTGCACATGGACGACGGCACCATCCAGACATTCATCGGTTTCAGGGCGCAGCACACCGACGTGACGGGCCCGACCAAGGGCGGCATCCGGTTCCACCAGGATGTCAGCGAGGACGAGGTCAAAGGCCTCTCGATGTGGATGACCTTCAAGACGGCCGTCATGGGTCTGCCGTACGGCGGCGCCAAGGGCGGCGTCATTTGTGATCCGGGCAAGCTCTCCGAGCGCGAGCTCGAGGAGCTCTCGCGTGGCTACATCCGCCACCTCGCTCCGGTGATGGGCCCGGAGATCGACATCCCTGCGCCGGACGTCAACACGAACCCCAAGATCATGGGCTGGATGCTCGACGAGTTCGACAAGGTGCGCGGCCACCACACGCCGGGCTTCATTACGGGCAAGCCGCTGGTTCTCGGCGGGTCGGCCGGACGTGACGCGGCCACGGGCCGCGGCGTGCTCTTCGTAGTGCTGCGCGCCATGGAGCGTCTCGGCATCGACCCGAAGCACGCCACCGCGGCCATCCAGGGCTTCGGCAACGTCGGCTCGCACACTGCCCGCCTGTTGCACAACGCCGGGGTGACCATCGTGGCGGTGTCCGACATCCGCGGCAGTGCCCACAACCCGAGCGGGCTGGACATCCCCGCTCTGATCGCGTACGTCGACGAGCACCACACCACCAAGGGCTTCCCGGGCAGCTCCGAGATCTCGAACGACGAGCTCTTTGCGCTCGACGTGGACGTCATCGTACCGGCCGCGCTTGAGAACCAGATCGACGGCGAGCGCGCCGAAAAGGTTCGTGCCCGCATCATCGCCGAAGCCGCGAACGGCCCGACGACGCCGGAGGGCGATGACCTCCTGCGCGAGCGTGGCATCTTCGTGATCCCTGACATCCTCTGCAACGCCGGTGGCGTGACGGTTTCCTACTTCGAGTGGGTCCAGAACACCATGGGCTACTACTGGCCGGAGGAAGAGGTCAACGAGAAGCTCCTGCGCATGATGAACGACGCGTTCGACACCATTTACGCGATGCGTGAACAGCACAAGGTGACGATGCGCGAGGCCGCCTACCTGGTTGCGGTGCACCGCGTGGCGGAGGCGGCCAACGCCCGCGGCTGGTTGCGCGTCAACTTCCACCACGAGGTGCCGCAGGCGCTGCTGCGCGGCGCCGGCGACTGATCCAGCTGCACTGAGTATGCTGAGCGCGCCCCCCGGGAGTCTTCCCGGGGGGCGTTTCGCTCGACCGGACAGCCTTGCGTCCGGCGCGGTACCATGGCGGCGACTCTCACAGGGGGATCACGATGCTGAGATTGGTTCTTGCAACCTTGTGGCGCGTGCTCGCGAGACGGCGAGGGCAGGCGCCGACGCTGGTGCCCGAGGATCCCGCAGACTACATGTTCGGAGACGTTGCCGCGCCCGCGCAGGGCCTTGCGGCCGACGCGATTCCGGTTGCGAAGACGCCCCCGGGTGGCTACCGCACGTTTCCGCCGAGAGTCCTCGACGGGTGCAGCGAACCTCTGCCGCCCTCCGCTCCCGATCTGCGTGGCGTCTGGCGCGTGTACAAGGGATTGCTGCGGGGCCACTTGGAGCGCATCGAACAGTGTGGAGACCGCGTGGTGATCACGGCGGCCGGCGTCATCCACGACATGCGCGCCGACGGCAGCCTGCAGCACGGCGTCCATGATGTGAGCGAGCCAACCGGCAGGCCGATCGCCGTGGTGGCCGAGTTCAAGGGCGGCAGGATGAACCTGCGCCCCAACGGCGGCCCAGTGGTGGTGGTCAGCCGCTGGCGCGACGGCTCCGAGATGGTCTGGCGCTACGGCATCTTCGTAAACCGGCTGCGGCGCGTCAGCGACCCTGGCGATGCCAGGACAATGTAGACGACGTACTTTGACATGGCGAGCGATTCCGGGCGGTGGCTGCCGACCAAGTCACGGCGAACGGCAGGGATTGCCTTCATACATCCGGGCGTCCGATGCGCCGCGCGGGGAACTCTGTTCCCGGGGGGCGTGGTACATGGAGATGCCGTGGAGCGATCTGCTCTCGGAGCTCTGGCGCACAGGGCTCCTGTACGTTTTGGCGTTCGTGGTCTTCCGCCTGATGGGCAAGCGCTCGGTGAGCCATATGGCCCCGTTCGACATCGCCGTCGTGATCATCATCGGCGAGGCAGTGGCCATTGGCATTGAGGAGACCTCGAAGTCGATTTTTATCCCGGTCGTTTCGATTGTCACACTTGGGCTGCTGCAATTCGTGCTGACCTGGGTCAACATCAAGTGGCGCGGCTTGGAGCAGGTTTCGCAGGGAGTGGCTACGGTCCTCGTCGAAAAAGGCAAGGTCAAGCACAAAAACCTGCAGCGGGAGCACCTCTCGCAGTCGGACTTGATGATCAGCCTGCGCGAGCAGGGCATCGATCGCATCGAGGACGTCGACACGGCGCGTCTCGAGCCGACGGGCAAGGTTTCGGTGCTGCCAAAGAGTACCGCTGTGCCTGTGACCGTGGGCGAGATCGGCCTGCCGGGCGGCGAGACGCTCGTGCACTACCTTGATCGCAAGTTTGAGGAGATGCGGCGCGGCGGCGGATGATTCCCCGGAGGTGTTCTGGCTTTTGGACGAACGCAGCCTGCGCCTGCTCGAATTCCGGGCCGTGCAGGAGAGACTCGCGTCGCGATGCGATACGACGCTCGGCCAAGCAGCAGCGCTGGCTCTCTGGCCCGAGAGCGACCAGGGTCAGGTGCGCTGGCGCCTGCTGCGCACCTCGGAGGCCCGCCGCCTGATCGACCGGGTCGGCGGCCTACCCCTGGGCGGGGTGCGGGATATCGGACCGCACCTGCGGCACGCATCCCTTGGCGGGACCCTTACGGTAGAAGATCTCGGCCACCTCGAGCAGAGTCTGTCGGCCATGCGGCGCAGCCGCCAGCAGCTGCTGGCTGGTCGCGAGCATTGGCCGATGCTCTGGGAGGATGGCCAGCTGCTGACGGAACTTCCAGAGCTCGAGCAGGCTCTG
>JAJYSZ010000098.1 GCA_021793315.1 Bacillota bacterium
ACGCCACCTGGAGGCCGAGGTCGGGCGGCTCCGCTCACTGCACGCGGAAGCCGCGGCAAAGCAGTTCCCGCGCCTGTTCGCCGTGGAGGGCGAGTATCACCTGGCCCTGCTTGAAGCGGACCTCGCCTACACGCGCCGGCTCGCGCAGGAGATCGAAGACCACACACTCGGCGGCGTCGAGCAGTGGCGCGCGGCGCACGAGGGCAGCCCTTTCTCCAGCCCGCCGAAGGAATCGCACTAGACCCGTCCCCGATTTCGCCATACCGCCCAGCGTCGTGGGCCTGGGTCGCCGTGTCCCCCCTTCGCCCGCAAAGCACCCGTTTCGAGAAAGGATGACGCACGTGGACACCAGCATGTCAGACGCGATCGAGGCCCATGGCCTCGAGAAGTCGTACCGCGGCGGCGTGAAGGCCCTGCGCGGCGTGAGCTTCTCCGTGCGCAAGGGCACCATCTTCTCGCTGCTCGGGCCGAACGGTGCCGGCAAGTCGACGACGTTGCGGATCCTGACGACGCTCTCCAGCCCCGACGCGGGAGAAGCCCGCGTGGCCGGGCTCGACGTGGTGCGCCAGCAGGCGCAGGTGCGCCTCGCCATCGGCTACGTCTCGCAGAAGTCGGCCGTCGATCTCGCGGCGACCGGCTATGAGAACCTCGCGCTGCAAGGACAGCTCTACGGCATGCGCAAGGCGGACATCCAGACGCGGGCGGATGAGCTCCTGGACCGCTTCGGCCTCTCCGGCGTGCATAGGCGCATCACCCAGACCTATTCCGGCGGCATGCTGCGCAAGCTCGACGTCGCCATGGGGCTCATGCACCGGCCCGACGTGCTGTTCCTCGACGAGCCGACGACGGGACTCGATCCCGAGTCGCGGCAGGCGATGTGGCGCGAGATCCGACGGCTCGGCAGGGAGGAGGGCCTTACAGTGCTGCTCACCACCCACTACCTGGACGAGGCGGACTTTCTCGCCGAGCGCATCGCCATCGTCGACCAGGGGCGGGTGGCCGTCGAGGGAACCCCGGACGACCTCAAGCGCGAACTCAAGGGCGACACCGTCCGTGTGGAACTCGTACGCCCCGTCTCCGCGGACACCTTGCGGATGGTCGCGACAGAGCTGCCCGCACTGCGCGAGCTGCGTTGCGACGGCAAGACCCTGCGCGCCCGCGTCGACAGCGGCGAGCGCGCACTGCCCGCGCTCCTCGCCAGGCTCGACGCCTGCGGCGCCACCGTGGCGGCGGCGACAGTCGCAAGGCCGTCGCTCGACGACGTGTACCTCCACCACACTGGCCGCGTGTACCTGTCCCAAGAGGAGGCAAGCCCGAAGTGCGTGCGATCGTAGCGGATTCCCTGCATCTTGTGACGCGACGCCTGCGTCCCACCCTGCGCCAGCCCGTCTATCTCGGCTTCACGCTTGGCACGCCGGTCATCTGGCTCTTCCTGTTCGGCCAGCTGTTCAAGGGCATCACAGCCCTGCCGGGATTCCCGAGCGGATCCTACCTGAGCTTTCTCGTGCCTGGCATCGTCATCATGACGGCGATGCTCAACAGCGGCTGGGCCGGCACAAGCTACGTGATGGACATGGAGCGCGGCGTGCTCGACCGGCTGCTCGTCACACCGACGCGGCGCGTCGCAATCGTGGCCGGCGACCTCGGCAACCAGGCCGTCATGACGGTGGTGCAGTCGCTGATCATTATCGGCCTCGGACTGCTCGCGGGCGCCCGCTTCCCCGGCGGTGCCCTCGCGACGCTCGCGCTGCTGGCCGCGGCGGTTCTGATCGCGGCGGCGTTTGCGGCCCTCTCGATCGCCGTGGCCCTTCTGGTGCGCAAGCAGGAGTCGATCATCGCCATCTTCAACTTCCTCGGCCTCCCGCTCTCCTTCCTGTCCTCGACCTTGCTGCCGACGGAGTTCATGCCGCACTGGATCCAGGACATCTCCCGCTGGAACCCGATCTCCTGGGGCGTCACGGTGGGACGGCAGATGCTCGCGACGCATGTCGACTGGTCCATTGCGGTCAGCCACCTTGCCTACCTTCTCATACTGGCGGTCGTGCTGGTGGCGCTCTGCAGCCTCGCCTTCCGCAGCTACCAGCGCCTGGCCTAGCCTTGTCGGGCCACGACCCCGGAGGGCCGGCATCATGCCTGGCCGCCCGGGGTCGGCGTTCGCCTGCGCGTGAACGGCATTTGGCGCCGCTTCGCATGCCGGATTGCCGGGCAGCGGCAACCGCACTTGCCCTGGGGCCGGCCGCGGATTCAGGAAACACTCTTGACGAGAGCGCGCAACTGATCCACATTGTCATTGTTGATACTTGGTCTCATTTAGAGGTGTTGGACATGACCGAAGGCCAGATCGGCGAATCGGTGGCGCTCCGCCTGATGGAACGCGCCCTCGACGCCCAGGGTCTGCGCCACACTTTGCCGCGCCGCACGATCCTGGAGGTCGTGGCGGGCATGGGGCATTCCTTCACCCCGACGGAGCTTACCGAGCAGGTCGCGCGGCGGGACCCGCACATCGGCCGGGCGTCCGTCTTCCGCCTGCTGCAACTGCTGCGCGGCGCGGGACTGGTCGAGCGGCTGCACAGCCCGGACGGGGAGCTCTATACGCTTTGCCTCGCGACCGAGCACCACCATCACGTCACCTGCACCGTCTGCGGGCGCACCGCGACCTTCAGCCTCGAGGACGACGATGCGGTCGGGCGCGCCGTGGAGCGCGTCGGCTACCGCATGGACCACCACGTCCTGCAGGTGTTCGGGGTCTGCCCCGCCTGCCTGCAGCGCGAGCGGCCGCCGGGGCGCCCTGAGGCGCCGCAATGAGAAGCCGCCCCTTTCTGGTCCTGGGCAGCCTCGTTGTGCTGCTCGCCCTGCTCGCCACGGTGTTCATCGTGTCGTTCCGGCATCCGCTGGGGCAGCAGGCGCAAACGGGCCGCAAGCTGCTTGTCGTCGGCGCGGAGAACGAATACGCAAGCGTGCTCGCCCAGATCGGCGGCCGCTACGTCCGTGCCGTGGGCCTCATGTCGAACCCGAACACCGACCCGCACACCTTCGAGGCCAGCACGGTCGACGCGAGCCAGGTGGCGAACGCCGCGATCATCGTCCAGAACGGGCTCGGCTACGACGGCTTCATGCAGAACCTCGAGGCCGCCTCGCCCAGTCCCCGGCGCGTGGTCCTGACAGTGGCCGACATCGTCGGGGCGTCCCCGGCGACGCCGAATCCCCACCTCTGGTACCGGCCCGGCACGATGCGGGCGGTCGCTGGGCGCATCGCCCAGTCGCTTGCCGGGCTCGACCCGGCCCACCGGGCCTACTTCAGGCAGCGTCTCGCGGCCTTCGACCGCTCCCTCCTGCCCTGGCAGCAGGCTCTGCGGCAGCTGAAGGCTACGGCGCAAGGCACCAGGGTGGCGGTGGTGGAGCCTGTCGCAGACTACCTTCTGCAGGCGGCCGGCCTCAAGATCGCAACCCCGTGGACATTTCAGGCCGCGATCATGAACGGCCAGGACCCGTCGCCGCAGGATGTGGCGACGGTGGAGGGACTGCTGAAGCAGCACCAGGTCGCGGTGTTGGTCTATAACTTCCAGGCGGTGGAGCCGACGACCCAGGCGCTCCTGAGCCTCGCCAAGCAAGGCGGGATCCCGGTCGTGGGCGTCTACGAGACGATGCCGAGAGGATTCGACTATCAGCGCTGGATGCTCGCCGAGACGAAGGCGCTGCAGGCAGCGATCACGGAGCACAAATCGGAGGTGCTGGTGCCATGAGAAACCTCGACGTCGCCCATCTGCGCGAGGAGTCCGTCCTGGACCTGCGCGGGGTGCACGTGCATCTCGGCGGGCGGGCGGTGCTGCGAGGCATCGACCTTAGCCTGAGGCCCGGCGAGTTCGTGGGCGTGATCGGCCCGAACGGCGCCGGGAAGACGACCCTCCTAAAGATCATCCTCGGTCTCCTGCGACCGGACGAGGGCACCGTGCAGATCGCGGGGCGCGACGTGCGCGCGGCGCGCAGCCTCGTGGGCTACGTGCCGCAGAGCTTCGCGCCCGACCCGGACCTGCCGCTGCGCGCCAGGGACCTCGTGGCCCTTGGTCTCGACGGGGCCCGCTGGGGCTTCTCGCTCGGAGGCGCGCAGCGGCGCGCCAAGGTCGACGAGGCCCTGGCCTGGGTCGACGCCCGGCGCTACGCCGACCAGAGCGTCGGCCGGCTGTCCGGCGGCGAACTGCAGCGCCTCCTCGTCGCGCAGGCCCTCATCTCGGACCCGCGCATCGTGCTGCTCGACGAGCCGCTCGCCAACCTGGACCTCAGGAGCCAGGACGACGTGGTGAAGCTCGTCGGCCGCGTCGCGCACGAGCGGGGCGTCACGGTGGTGCTGGTGACGCACGACATGAACCCGCTCCTCTCCGTGATGGACCGCATCCTCTACCTCGCCCGCGGAGGGGCGGCTCTCGGCACGGTCGACGAGGTGGTGCGCGGCGACGTCCTGACGCAGCTCTACGGCCACCACGTCGACGTCGTGCGCGTGCACGGCCGCATCCTCGTCGTCGGCGGCCCAGACGCCGAATCCCTGACCTGCAGCACCTGCGACGCCTAGGAGGAAAACCATGCTCGCCTTCCTCGCAAGCCTTCTCGCGGCGCCGGCCGTCGGTACGGCACTCCTGATCGGCAGCTTCGTCGCCGTCACCTCAGGGGTGGTCGGCGTCTTCGTCGTGCTCCGGGGCCAGAGTTTCGCCGGCCACGCGCTCGGCGACATCGGCACGACAGGCGCGGCCGCCGCCTACCTGGGCGGCCTGCCAGCCCTCTACGGCTTCATCGGCGTCGGTATTCTCGGCGGCCTCGCCATCGAGGGCATGGGCGAGCGGGCGCGCGGGCGCGACGTCGCGACAGGCATCGTGCTCTCGCTCCTGCTCGGCATCGGCGCCCTGCTCCTCTACGTCATGACGCAGCGCTCCGACGCGACCGGCGGGCCGGTGGCGATCCTGTTCGGCTCGATCTTCACCGTGGACCCCTCCGTCGCGGTTCCCGTCGCCCTCTTCTCGCTGCTCGCCTTCCTGCTGCTCGGCTTTCTCTACCGCCCGCTCGTCTTCGCCTCCGTGAGCCCCCAGGCCGCCAAGGCCCGCGGGGTGCCACTGCAGGGCGTCGGACTGCTCTTCATGCTCGCGCTCGCGATTGCCGTCGAGGAGTCGGCCCTGGTCGCGGGAGCCCTGCTCAGCACGGCGCTCCTGATCGGGCCCGCGGCCGCGGCCGTCCGCTGGACGCGCCAGATCGGGCAGGCGGCGGCACTGTCGGCCCTGCTCGGCCTCTTGGCTGTCTGGCTCGGCATCGCGCTCGCGTATCAGAGCTACTTCTGGCCGCCTGGACACCGCGGCTGGCCCGTGAGCTTCTTCATCGTGATGGCGGTCCTGCTCGAATACCTGATAGCCCGCATCCGGCCGGCGAGGCGCGCCGCCCGGGCCGCGGAGCCGGGGGAGGCGGCGTGATGGGGATCGTCCAGGCGCTGTTCCCGCCCGGCCTCTTCACCTCGTCCTTCATGCAGAACGCCTGGCTGGCCGGCACAGCGGTCGCGGTGCTCTCCGCCCTGATCGGCTTCTTCGTCGTCCTGCGCGGCGCCTCGTTCGCGGCGCACGCCGTGCCGCGCGCGAGCTTCGCCGGCGCGGCGGGGGCGGTGCTCGTAGGCGGCGACACGCTGCTTGGCCTTGCGATCTTCTCCGCGCTCAGCGCCTTCGGCATCGCCTCGCTCGCCTCGCGCCGCGATCAGGGCCAGACAACGGCCCTGGTGCTGATGGCGGCGCTGGGGCTCGGCTCGCTGTTCCTCACGCTCGGCGGCGCCTACGCGCCGGAGGTCTACGCCCTCCTCTTCGGCCAGATCGTCGGCATCAGCCGGGTCGACGTCTACGCGATCCTCGGCCTCCTGTTCCTGGCGCTCTTGGCGACAGCCCTCCTCTACCGCCCGCTGCTCTGGAGCTCCGTGGCTCCCGACGTCGCCGAGGCCAAGGGCGTCTCGCGCCGGCGCATGGAGACCCTCTTCCTGCTGCTCGTCGCCCTGGCGGCCACGGCCGCCGTACCCGTCGTGGGGGCGCTCCTCTCGTTCAGCCTGATGGTGGGGCCGGCCGCGGCAGCCGCCTACTTCGGCCGGAGCCCTCTGCAGGCGCTCGCGATCGCCGTGCTGATCGGCGTCCTCAGCATCTGGTTCTCGCTGATCTTCGCCTACGATACGGGACTGCCCGTCGGGTTCTTCGTCGCGGCCGTGACGGCCATCTTCTACGGTCTCGGCCGGCTCTGGGCATGGCTCTGGCAAATAGAGCGCAGCATAGGCCCAGAGGCCGCCTGAGAAGAGAAAGGCCCTGGCGTCGGCCAGGGCCTTTCTCTTCTTGTCCGTTCAGCGGGCCACGTCGCGCCCGATCGTCTCGCCCGGGCGCAGGACGCGCAGTTCCGGCTTCGTCGAGCGCTCGGAGCGCGACCACTGGAAGAAGGCCACGAGGAACGCGATGATGTACGCCGTGTGCATCAGGGTGAACATCACCGCCGCGCCGAGCTGCTGGTCGCCGAGCTGAGTCAGGCCGAACAGGCGCGGCGTGTGGTCGTAGTAGGGGTAGATCGGCTGGGTCTGGAGCATGACCATCGCAAGCGGCACGATCATCGGCAGGGTGTCGAGGAAGATGTAGAGGCAGCGCACCAGGGGCTTCAGGCGCGGCAGGCGCTCGGTCGGGCTCCAGACGGGCCACCACATGGCGACGGACGATACGAGCAGAAGTCCATGCATCAGGAAGTGCAGGCCCTCCGACTGCTCGTAGAGGTCGTAGACGGGCGGCCAGAGGCTCACGGCAAAGACCACGGCGAAGAAGGTGGCGCCGACGACGGGCTTCGTGAAGAAGCGCAGGAGGGCGCCAGACAGCCGGTTGTCCAGCACGGGATCGAGGAGCCACGACGGCAGCGAGACCACGAGAAGCGGCGCCGCCACCATCGTCTCGAGCGTGTGCTGCAGCATGTGCGCCGTGAACAGATAGCCGTCGGCCAGGACGTCCAAGGGACCGCCGAAGCCGAGGTAGATCACGAAGATGGCGCCGAGGAAGGTCCAGACCTGCCAGCGCGGCACCGGGCCCGAGCCCTTGAAATGGCGCCTTCCGGCGGGAGAGACGGCCCACAGGTAGGCCGCCGCGAATGGCAGCAGCGACAAGAAGACGTAGGGCTCGAGCCACTGCACGAGACTCAGTCGGATCAGGCTCTCAGGCATCGCCGCCGCACCTCCCGCTCCCTTTCATCACGATCCTGCCTTTTGCACCGCCTGGGCGAGGGCCGCAGGCGAGAGCCAACCGTCATGGGACCAGACCACCTTGCCGGCGTCGTTCGTCAGCGCATACCAGGGAATGTCCCGCACGCCGTAGCCGTCGGCGATGCGCCCCTGCCGGTCGACGGCGAGCGGCAGGCGGCCTGTGCCGGGCAGGGAGGCGAGAAGCTGCGGCAGGGCGGTAGGCGACGCTTCCGCGTCGCGCACGTCGACAAGAACGAGCGGCGCGAGGCCCTTCACCTTGGCCTCGGCGGCGTACTGCGCCTGGAGCGGCAGTTGCTGCGCGGCCGCAGGCGCCCAGGCGTCGAGGAAGAGATAGAGGCGCGGGTGCCCCGGCCCGATCGCGAGTTGCCCGCCCGACGCGAGGGGCAGGCTTGCCGCACGGCGGGGCGAGACGGCGGCGACATCGCCCGAGGGCGGCGCGACCCGCACCTGCCCCGGCAGCAGGGACGCCACCTCCCGCGCCAGCACGTAGGCCTCCTGGCCGACGCTGGCATACTGCGACGCCGTCAGATAGATGCGGCGCTCCCTGCCCTGGCGGTCTATGACGTAGAGGGCCGGGGTGTGGTCGATCGCCCCTTGGGAGATCTGCACGGCGATGCCGTAGTTCGACCAGACTTCCTTGAGCTGGGCCTCGGAGCCGGTGAGGAAGTCCCAGCCATGCAGGAGCCCGTGCTGCAGCGAGTAGGTCTCGACGTCCTGCACGCTCGTGTGGAGCGGGTTCGCGTTGACGCCGAGCAGCACGACGCGCGCCGCCGCGGGTCCCAGCAGGCGGCGCGCCATGGCCATCGACTGCGTCGTCAGGGGGCAGATCGTCGTGCACTGGTCGTCGACGAACGCGAGCACGACCACCTTGCCGCGAAACTGCGAGAGGCTTACCGACCGTCCGAACTGGTCCTCGAGGGTGAAGTCGGGAGCCGGCTTCTTGCCGAGATCGGCGCCATGGTCGACAAACGCCGCGAGATGCGGCGAAGCCGCGGGAACCTGTCTTTGCCCGCGCCAGGCCACGAAAGCCAGCGCCAAAGCCACGATGGCGCAAGCCATGGCGACGCGGACAACCACGCTCCTGCGCATCGAGGCCACCTCCCGGCGCGGACTTGGTATCGCCGATTATAGCAAAGAGCGTCCAAACGGCTAGGTCAGATGGGCTCATCCGTGCCGTTTGGACGCGCTTTATTTGCGCCATTTGGACCAGTTTGTGCTGTGTCGCCTACGATGGTTGCCGGGACGCCCCGCGTGCCGCCGCGTCGCGCTGCAATTCCGATTCGGCGATGTCCTGCGGCGCACGCGAAGGAGCGAACGTCTCGACGGCCCCGACAATGTTGCCCTCCCCGTCCCGCACCGGCGCGGCTCGCATCGCGACCCACCGCCGCTCGGCGCCGCGCACACGCATCGAAACGACGCCCAGGTGCGGCTTGCCCGTCCGCAGGGTCGCTTCGAGCGGGCAGGCGAAGAAGCAGAGCCGGACGCCGAAGGCGTCGCGATGGTCGAGACCGCTGAGCCAGCACGTTTTGCCGACGACGTCGGGCGCCTTCATCTCCGCGAGCTGCGCGGCCCCCTCGTTCCAGCAGACGATCCGCCGGCCGCGGTCGACGGCGTAGGCCGCCCCCTGGCGCGGCATCGCCGCACAGAGCAGCGCCTCCCGCTCCGGGCCCGCCGCGTCTTCCTGCTCCAGCAGGCGACCTCCGCGCGGCGTCACCTCCGGTCGTCCAAAGAGATAGCCCTGACCGAACCGGACGCCCATGGCCTCCAGTTCGTCGCGCTCGGTCTCCGTCTCGATGCCTTCCGCGATCACGGCGATATCGAGCGCCGTGGCGACGCGCACGATGGAAAGGACCATCGCCTGCCGCCACGGATCCTGCGCGATGCCCGTCACGAGCTTCGCGTCGATCTTGATGACGTCGGGCCGCACGGCGAGCAGGGCCGTCTGCCCGGCGTAGCCGCTGCCGAAGTCGTCGAGGGCGATGCGGTAGCCCTGGGCGCGCCACGCGGCGACCTGAGCCTTTAGGGCCTCGGGCTCGTCGAACAGTGGCGAGCGTTCGGAGATCTCGAGCACGGTGCGCCCGGTGGGCCAGAAGCGGCCGCCCGGGTTTACCGTCGGGCTTGCGAAGCGCGCATCCGCGTTGGCGAAGAGCACGGCGCCCTGCGGCAGGTCCCGCATGGCGCTCTGCATGCCCATTCGCCGCATGGCCTCCTCGAGCTCCGGCTCCCGGCGCTCGAAGCGCGCCAGCTCGAAGAGCGCGGCGGGCATCTCCCATGGCGTCCCCGCGGGTCCGCGGGTGAGGGCCTCGTAGCCCCAGATATCCTCCGAGCGCAGATCGCAGATCGGCTGCCACACGGTCCGGATCTCAAGCAGCGGATCAGTCCACAAAGTGTCTCCCACCCACGATGCAGTTCGTGGCCGCTCGCAACCTCACGGGGCCAATTCCTAGTGCCGCACCATCGCGCCGAGCGTCGCGGTGAGTTGCGCGAGCTGCATCGCCGACGACGCCACCTCACCCGCAGCGACGCGCACCTGCTCGCCGGATGACGCCACCTGCTCCAGCATCGCGACCAGGGTGTCCGTGACCAACTTGGCCGTCGCGGCCCGCTCCGCGATGTCCTGGAAGCGCTCGGCCGGCCGCCGCAGGAGCCCGACGCCGTCCTCCACGGCCTGGGCCGCGTCGCGCACGGAGGCCGAGAGCGCCTCGGTCGCCTGGGCCGATTGCGCGAGACGCTTCTGCGCGTCGCTCGCCGACGACTTCGAGCGGTCGGCGAGCCGGCGCACCTCCTGCGCCACCACGGCGAAACCGCGACCCGCGTCGCCGGCGCGCGCCGCCTCGATCGCGGCGTTCAACGAAAGGAGGTTCGTCTGCGCCGCGATCTCCCCGATCGTCTGCACGGCGTTGACGATGAACTGGGACTGCGCGGCCATCTCCTGCGCCGCGGTCTGCACGCTACGAATCGACTCCATCGCGAGCCCGCTGCCGGTGTTGACGCCGGCCACTTCACCGCTGCCCGCGGCGGTCGCCGCGACGACCGCCTCCATCTCGCGCGTGACGCGGGCGCTCTCGCCGGCGAGCTGGTGCAAGGTGCCGGCGGACTCGGAGGCGGCCGCGCTCGTCTCTTCGCA
>JAJYSZ010000015.1 GCA_021793315.1 Bacillota bacterium
TTCTTCGAGGCGGTCACAGAGGACAAGGTCAGGGGCAAGTTGTCCGCTGAGGAGATGGCCCTCGTCGTCCTCGACGGAGCGGCGCGGCAGGGCTTCCCAACGTCGCCGGCCGTGGCCAATATCGCGTTCGCGGATACAGACGCCGCGATTCTGCGATGGATCCGCAAAGCCGGGAAAAACGTCCTCTATACGCGCTACGCCGACGATCTCACCTTCTCATTCGACGATTCGTCTCTGGTCAGCGTCGTGCGCGAGAAGATCCCGCAGATCGTCCGCCAATGCGGCTGGCGGATCAACGCCGCGAAGACCCAACTCCAGATGGCGACATTCGGTCGGCGAATCATCACGGGTGTCTCGGTGGGTGACAACGATATACGGGCCACCCGCGAAACTCGGCGGCGAGCTCGTGCGGCCCGACACAACGCGGCGAGACTGGCTGCCACAGCACATGCCGATCCAGGGCTGAGTGAGGCCGCTGCCCGGCAGACCCGCCGCGCCGCAGGCATCACCGAATGGGCACGGTGCGCCATGCCGAGAGACCGCGCTACAGTCCTTGCCGCACAGACGATCAAGGACGAGGCGATTCGACTCGCTAAGTTCTGGCATCTCGCCTGGCGAGGATTAGACTTCGTAGCTTTGACCGCCGCCAAAGTCATCCAAGACGCCGACCTCGGCAACGACTGTCACGTGACCACCGACCCGTGCCTGACGATGGGCATGAGCACGTTCACGACCGGATGGACGAGTTGCATGCGACAGCCGGGTGGGCAGTACCACCGTGGGGTGACCCTCTGGGTGCGGCTTGTCGGCACATCTCTCGCCTACCTCGCCACACCGGGGCGCACCGCAACGATTGCCGGAGTTGAACGGCCGGCTATGGCAGCTAGATGCCTCGTCCACGAGTTCCGCAACGGCATGCGGGCGTACGACCGGGTCTACGGTGGTCCAGAGGCGGCGGCGAGACTTAGGGCGGTGCTAGAAGGCGCAGGGTACGTGAGTATAGCGACCGTACCGGCCGAAACGAAAGTGGTCGGACGGTTGCCGGCGCGCGGCGCACGACCTTACTTCGATTCGCTTCATCTTAGCGGCATGACCCACAAAGGTATACAGGTGTGGGTGCTGCACAGTTGAGTCCGTCGCAATTCGGTCCTGGGAGGGGTAAGTAGCTTCGACCGCAGTTTCGACGGCCCGCCCCGGCACGGTTGAGACGCAGCCAAGTTGGGGCGCTCTAGCTGATGCGCTCATCAAAGGGAGGAAGGTGCCTTATGGTGACGTGGACCCCGGAACAGGTGATCTTCGCGATCCGAATTCGCCTGCACTATAGCGCTCCGATGGACGTGGACCGCGCCAAGGGCATAGACAGCCATCTCTACGAGGCCGCGTGCGAGTACTTCGGAACCTGGGAACTGGCAATTGAGGTAGCGCAGGGGACCGATTTGAACACGCTCTAGTCGTGTTCCTTGGGAAGAAGCTGAGGCTGGCGCAGCTTCCGACCACAGTTGTGAGGATCCCAGCCAAGCAGGTTTGCGACGGCAGGAGGTGATGTGAGGGATGCGGGCAGCGATCTACGCCAGGGTGAGCACGGTAGATAAGCAGCAGAACCCCGAGTCGCAGCTCGTATTCCTCCGCGACTACTGCCGGAGCCGCGGATTTGAGGTGGTACGCGAGTATGTGGACCGTGCATCCGCCAACGACCTGCGTGGACGCAAGGCGTGGCGCGAGCTGCTCCGCGATGCTGGCCATCACAGGTTTGGCGTCGTGGTCGTGTTCAAGCTTGACAGAGCCTTTCGGTCAAGCCGCGAGATGCACAAGACCCTTGAGGCGTGGGAGCTCGTCGGGGTAGGACTCGTCTCCGCTAAGGAGGAGGCGATCGACACCACGACGCCGACCGGGAAGCTGGTGCTGGCCATCATGGCGGCCGTCGCCGAGTTCGAGCTGGACATGATCCGAGTACGCGTTCAGTCAGGTCTGGAACGCGCTAGACGGGAAGGGAAGAAGCTCGGCAGGCCGGCCGTCGATGAGCGGGCAGTGCGCAAGGCGCTGACCATGATCGCCGCGGGGGCATCACAGCACACGGCCGCCAAGGAGTCCGGGGTCAGCCGCGCGACCATACGCCGCTACATGGCAGCAGAGGGGCGGGCCAAAAAGGGGGTGGCGGACGAGGCTTCGGAAAAGGCTCTGTGAAGCGGTTTCGGTTTGCTGAAAAAGGGCGGGCCAAAAGGAAATCCTTTTGACGCACCCTCCCAAGCCCCCGCCCACGAGCCGGTGGGGCCCAGTTTTCAATTGACCCACGATAGGGGGTAGATTCTTACGTCGATTTCGCTGCGGCGCCACGAGGGGACGGACTATTCTGGCCGCGTGATTCAGCACATCATCCGCGCTTATGGCCGCCTGCTCACCGACCGCTACGGCCTCGACGCGACTATTCGCGCCTACGACGCCATAGACAGCATCAGCGCACGGCTGGCCATGACGTGGTGTGATCACTGGATCGGCTACAGCATGCCGCCAGGGGCCAAGCTGGACGGGCAGCACCCATCATTTCTCCTCTCACCCGTGCGGCGGCGGCGCGCTCAGCAGCAGGTCGACGGCGTCTGGGACTTTGTCGCCGACTACGGCGTGCTCTGCATCGCATCATCGGGACACCACACTCTTTCCCCCAGCATCTACTCAGATAAGCGCCAGGACTTCATACTCGCCGCCGACCAGTCGGATGTCGCCGGCTTCCTACGATACGTCCAATCCGAGAGCAATCGCATCGGCTCTCGTGAGATCGAAGCCCTCGGAGCGGGGTTCTCGTTTCCTCTGCCTGATCTGGACGCCACAATCGAGGCTCCGGTACTGCCGACCGGTCTGCGGGAGGATCTGATTGAAGACGCCCGCGCTTTTGCCCTAGGCGAGGATTGGTACCGCCAGAACAATCTGCGCTGGCGGCGCGGTATCCTGTTATTCGGTCCTCCAGGTTCTGGAAAGACCACAGTCGTCCGCATGTTAGCAGCGCTGTTTCTCTCTCTCGGCGGGCGTGCGTACTCATTAGGGCTACACCAATCCTTGGATGATGACGACCTTCTCCGTGGGCTCAATTCCGCTGCAGACACGCCGCCCTCGCTATTGGTAATCGAGGATGTCGACAGTTTCCAGACCACACATATCACGCGCAGCGGCCTGCTGAACGCGCTTGACGGCTCAACTCTCTCGGCCGACGGAGTCTACGTCGTGGCTACGACAAATTACCCCGACCAAGTGGATCCAGCACTCTCAGGTCGAGCTGGTCGTCTTGACCGAGCCGTTGAGATCCCAACACCAGACGAAGCCACGCGCAGACAATACCTCGAACGACTTTGGAGCGACAACGAGTCCCTCGCCCCTCTGGTGCCCCTCGCCACGCATGAGACCAAGCGGCTCGCGCTCAGCACGCTGAACGAGGTGCACCGGTACGCCGCCCTGTACGTTCGTGATCATGGGCGCGCACCGAGCGAGGCTGAGTTAGTCGCTTACATCAGCTCCTTACGTCGCACCAACGACGCAAAGGACTCAGGCCGATGGAACTCAGGTCAAAAGGCTGTGGGATTCAATGCGACAGACGACTGACCGCCGCACCAGGCAAGGTCAGCGCGCGTCGAGCCTGCTCGTCGTCCGCTTCCTCGCATACTTCTCTCCGCTCGGTCTGGTCGTGCTCCCCGTTGGCGTGGCCGCACAGGTCCTCGACCACGCCGGCACACCGATCACCACCATCGCGGCGGAATGGGTCCCCAGAGACGAGTCGCGGCCGTGGCGCGATGTGTTCGACGGTGCGTTAGCTGCCGGCGAGGTGGACCTGCGGGCGCTGACTGAGGCGTGGAGCGACACGGTGGCCAACGGCATCACGATGGACCTGTCGGTGCAGGCGATCACGCTGCCGGCCTCGGTCGAGGCCGGGCCCGAGATGGTTCATGCGGCAGTGGACCTGCTCTACTGGCAGGTCCTGACCGAGCACGTGATGTTGTTGGCCGAGGCTGAGGGGCTTGGCCTGACGGCGTGATAGGAGGGGTTCGAGATGCTCACCCGTATGCGGACATGGTTACTGCGATTGAGTCGACGGGATCTGCCGTCCCTCCTGTGGCAGTGGGCCACGTGGATCGATGCCGTGTGGTGCCTCGAAGGTTGGGTGACATCCGGGCTCCGTTCACTCCCCGCGTTCCCATCGCTATTCCTGCTCCTCACGGTGATCGCCTGGGCAATGCTCCGAGTGCTTAATGAGCAGATTCCTGTCGCATATGCAGCTCCTCGGCTCGTGGCTACTGAGGCCCAGATTATCGTCCGCCGCGTGGATCGCGCGCCGGCGGCCGATCTCCGCAGAGTAGCCCTGCTCGCGGCGATGCACGCGTGGGAGCAGGATCACGGCGGAACCGGGCGGGGCCCGACCACACGCCGTGATGGGCGCCGCCGAGGAGCATCACTGCGCATTGTCCGATGAGAGGTGGTTGGTCAAAGTGCCGACTCTTCGACAGGTTCTCGACGTTGCAACTACCGCTTACTACGGGGGCGAGCGCGACCGCAGCACACCATGGGACAGGATGCCACGCATCGGCGGCGCGCTAAGCCTGGTGCGTGAGGGCTGCGGGCCCATCGAGGGTACCGCCGACGTGGGCGGCGCAATCGCGATGATTGACGGGTACATTGAGCGGCTACGGCGCGTGCGTGACGCACTGGCCCAGTGGCAACGCGGCGACACGGCCTCGGCGCCAGCCACGCCGCCGGACCGGCCGAACGAAGGTGGTGATGATCCATGGCCACCCCGTACGCCCCCACCATCCTCAAGGCAGCGGCTACCAGACTAGACCCCGAGCGCCTCGTGACGGTCGCTCGTTGGCTCCGTTCCGAGCTGTACGCTGTTGGCGCCGATGTTATCGCCGATCCCGAGAGCCACGTCGAGGTGTGGGCGACGGGCAACGTCCCGCTGCCGCACCGGGACACTCTTCTTGAGGGCATCTTGTACGCCAACAACTCCTCTACCCATGCTGCAGACGTGCTACAAGCTCCCACCGTGTGGCTGCTTTCGTCGCTCTGGTGGGCACTGCACGATGATCTGACACCGGAATGGCTGTCGCAAGCGGTAAAGACAGCAGCCAACCCGCAACGCAAACCCACCGATGCCCGCTTTCCGTGGCCGCCGGCGGCTGTGGTGCCGCAGCTCTTCACACCGGGGAGCACAGCCTTCGATGTGATGATGCCGCACTTTGGTGCCTCGGCTGTGCGGGCTGACCGGTCGACTCTGCTTGGTGGAGCGCTGTGGTCCCTGGCACACCTGTACTGGGCCGCAGCCGTGCTGTTCTACTGCGAGCAACCTGAGGTAGCCGATCGCTCGGCCGTATCGACCCCTGTGGCAATGGCCGCACAACTACTTGCCGACCTCAGTGAGAGATGGCTGCCCGGGCCGTGGCACGCCGCAACTGGGCACGCCAGAGCGCGGCATCACGGCGTTACGCTCGAAAGGCAGGGATGAGGATGGCACACCGCTACACGACCGAGATCCTGCGCACCGCCGCCGAGCGATGGGACATGCGCCGCGTGGCAGTCGTCGATCAGCGCTACCGTGGACGTCTATGGGAGTACGGTGCCGACATGCTGGCCGCCAGGGAGTCGCTGATTCAAGTGCGCGACGACGGCGATTCACGCGGCCTTGATCTCGGGACACTGGCAGAGGGCATCTACCGGACGGACTACAAAAGCTTCAAAAACGAGTACTTGCTCAAGTGGCCAGCGACCTGGCTCGTGCAGGGCCTCTGGTGGGCCCTACACCCCGACCTCGACGAGGCCTGGCTTGATCTGACTTACCAGATGGACCAGTGGCGCCGGCCTGATCCGCGTGACGGCCTGTACCCCGGGCAACTCCTCGACATGGTAAAGGAGCTGTTCCATGAACGCTCGGTGTCGGCCCAGGTCCTGGTGTCACACCTGTCAGCGACGTACCAGTCGGAGGACCGGATTGCGCTCCTCGCCGGAACACCGTGGAGCCTCGGGCATTTGTACTGGCCGGCAATGGTGCTGTTCTATGCCGAGCACCCCGAACAGGCCGGCCAGGGCTACGTTTCGATGCCCGAGGGTACGGTCGCGCTCATGCTGGCGGAGCTCCGCGAAGCATGGCTGCCTGGCCCCTGGCAGGAGTCACGCCGGTATTTCGAGCGCATCGAGGAACGGGCCCGACAGGCGGAGCAAGCGCGTCAGACAAAACAGGGGCAGCAGCAGCCGTCGCCGGAAAGCGAGCCTGGTCTGGCTCAGAGCGGACAGGTGATCACGCTGGATCCCCGAGCCGTGGCGGTCGCGTTCTCCGGCGACGGCCGGATGGAGATCATGCTGGCCGACGGGCGCGTCCTGGTCGTGCCTTTGAGTTGGTCACACCGATTGGCGAGCGCCACGCCCGAGCAGCGGGAACAGGTTCGCATCACGGCAGATGGTGCGGTTCTCTCGTGGCCCGACCTCGACGAGGACATCGAGGTGGCCGCGCTGCTCTCGGCGACGGGGAGGCTGTTTGACTGGCCCGACGATGTTGCGCTGGATGAGCGGGACGATTTCGATGCTCCCGAGGATGAACGGGTAGGCGGACAAAGCGACCCCGAGGACGGCGAATGATGGGGGCGGATGGCTTGTTGCACGTGACCGAGGGCACGATGTCGGCAACTTATGACCGTGAGGTGGACGTGCTCTACATTGGCATCGGCGACCCCACCCCGAGCTACAGCATTGGAAATCCTGCCGACGTGCCAGGCGTTGAGTGGGTGGTCGCGGTCGCCGAACCGGAACGCATCACAGGTGCCATCGTCATGGATTGGGTCAAGGTGTGGGGCGACCAAGTTCCCCCGTTACCGTTCGCACTGACCCGCAACGTCATCGAACGAGGCATGCATGGCGAAGGCGCACCGCCTGATCCGTTGGCTGTGATGCTGCACCGGTTGCGGTCTCATATCAGCATCGATCCAGGGGTGCTGGGCGGCAAGCCTCGCGTCACCGGAACCCGAGTCGGCGTCACCCATGTCGTGGCGGCAGCGATCGCCGGCGGGCCCGGCGAGGTGCGAGCACAGTTTCCGAACCTCACAGAAGACGACATCATGGCTTGCCAACTGTTCGCACGGTTGGTGCTGGAGCGGCCGGGCATTGGTGCTGCTCTGCTAGACAAGAACGAAGGCGGCGGCCAGCAGTGAAAGGCCACCTGCGGCAGAGGGGCAAAAGCAAGGTCTGGTATGCCGTGTGGGACGACTACCGCACGGGAAAGCGGCAACGCCGATGGACAAGCCTTCGCACCACGTCGAAGCGCGAGGCCCACGAGCGACTGGCTAAGCTGATCTCGGACTGGAGCGCCGGCAACGTGCCGCCGACCGGCCGTCTGACGGTAGCCGAACACTTGAAGAACTGGATCACCACACGGGAGACGGCCGGTCGTGCGCCAAAGACAGTTTGGAGCTATAGAACGATGGTTCGCCTGCATATCGCGCCTGCGCTTGGGCACCACCAGCTCACCGCACTGCGGCCACAGCATCTTGAAGCCCACTACGCGGCGGAGCTGGCCCGCGGACTTTCACCCCGCACAGTGGCGTACCAGCATGCGATTATTCGAGCTGCGCTTAGGCACGCTGTGAAACAGGGCCTAATCCCTCGCAGCCCCTGCGATCAGGTGACTCCGCCGGCTGTGTATCCGACCGAGCAGATGGTGTTCACACCGGAGCAGGCGGCTAAGTTTCTGGACGTGCTGCGCAGCCACCGGTTGTACGGCCTCTTCTTCTTGGCACTCAGCACGGGGATGAGAGAAGGCGAGCTGATCGGAGTGCGCTGGCAGGACGTCGACATTGTCGGCAAGCGACTCCTGGTGCGGGTGCAGCGGCAGTATGAGAAGGGCGAGGGCATGGTCGAGCGCCCCACGAAGGAGCACCGCGGGACTCGCGTCGTCGAGCTCACCGACGACGAGGTGGCCGTCCTTCAAGAGCATCGCAGGCGGCTAGACGCTGAGCGCGCCGTGCTGATGGAGCGCTTCGGGGTGGATGTGTGGCAGAACTGCGACCTCGTCTTCCCGTCGGAGGTCGGCACGCCGCTGTCGCCGAGCAATCTGCGCCGGCTGCATCAGGCGACGCTCAAGAAGGCCGGGCTGGAAGGCGTGAAGGTCCACGGTCTGAGGCACACCGCTGCTACGCTCATGCTGAGCGCCGACGGCCGCGTGCTGGTGGCCAGCAGGAGGCTCGGTCACGCTGATCCGGCGACTACCGCCCGGATGTACGGTCACACGTTGCCTGGGGATCAACGGGAGGCTGCGGAAAAGGCCATGCAGAGCGTTATGCGCAGGCAGAAGGGCTGACGAGGGGTCGATCCGCTCGCTGTACCGGTGCCGTTCCCCTAAGCACGTATACGAAATGAACATCGCTGCGGTAGCAAAACGCATCTACCCCCGGATACACATCCGGGGGTAGATGCCCTTGAACGTTGACGTCGCAACATCGCGTTCCGAGGAAATCGGGGACCATTTCGAGGCCCATTACGGTGATCTGACCTCGCCCGGCATCGCCGCAGCGGCTCGGCCCCTCTTTGTTCACGTAAAGGTGCCCTTCACAATGCCTCCACCTCACTAGGTTCGAAGCGACCGAGGCGGAAATTCTGTGCGAACGCATTCGCGACCATCAGTGACTCAAATGTTCCGGCGTCTGTCCATGTGCCGGCCAGGACGTCGTAGGCAAGGTCACCCTGCCGAACGTAGTGGTTGTTCACATCGGTGATCTCAATCTCGCCTCGTCCCGAGGGCTCCAGAGTGTTGATGACCGAGAAGACGTCAGGGTTGTAGGCATAGATGCCTGTGACACAGTAGTCGCTCTTCGGCATCCGCGGCTTCTCCTCAATTCCCACGATCCGGTCCCCGCGCAGTTCCGGCACCCCGTAGCGAGTTGGATCGGGAACCTTGTGGAGGAGGATGCGCGCTCCCTCACCTTGGGCCTCGAATGAGCGCACAAAACCATCGAGCGGCTGGTCGAAGACGTTGTCACCCAGGATGACGAGTACGCGATCATCACGGGCGAAGTCCCGGGCAAGGCCAAGGGCTTGGGCGATGCCGCCGGCCGAGTCCTGGACGCGGTAGGTGAACTGAACGTCCCATTGCCGGCCTGAGCCCAGAAGGTTCACGATATGGCCCATATGCTCCGGGCCAGTGACCACGAGGATGTCTTCGATCCCCGCCTCGATCATGGCATGGAGCGGGAAGTAGATCATTGGATAGCGCCCAACCGGCAGCAGGTGCTTGTTCGTGACGCTGGTGATTGGCCGAAGCCTGGAGCCTGTCCCTCCCGCCAGAATGACCCCGCGCATTGCGCTCACCTCAATTCATGTCGTCTTTTACTTGATCGGCGGTGCCGCGAGCCAGTCGTAGGGCGCAGCGTCCGGCGGCAAGCGCCCCTCATCGGTCGCGTCGTACTCCTGCGACGTGATGTAAAAGAGCAGTGCCGGACCTGTTCCGATAGCCTTGCACCCATGCGCTACGCCAGGCGGGATGCGCAGAACCTTGCCTCCGTCATCCTCACCGAGGATCAATTCAACGAGTTTGCCATAGGTCGGGCTGTCTTCCCGGCGGTCCCAAACAGCCACCTGCAACGTGCCAACAGGGCAGTACCACCAGTCGACCTGGCGCTGATGTAGGTGCCACGCCTTGATCACTCCGGGCCACATCTTGGAGTGTGACCACTGGGCAAAGCCCTCCGCAAAGAAGGTATCGCTGTGGCGTACTACCTCGCGGAAGAACCCTCTTGTATCGAGATGGGTTGCGAGGGACTTCACGACTACACCCTGGATCGCAAGCTCAGATTCCATGGTCCAGCGCCTCCTTGACGAACTCGTGGAGGGCCTCGTGCCAAGGCCGCATCGCGAGCCCGAGGCCCGAGGTCACGAATGAGGTAAGTGAGGTGTCGGCAGGACGCAGAGCCGGCGCCGAGATCTCTTCGCTTGAGATGGGCTCAAGAGGGACATCGATGCCAGCCTCCCGCAGGATGACTTCTGCCAGTCCGAAACGGGACACGCTCCCATGGTTCGCGAGATGCACAGTACCCGTCACCCCGAGCGCAAGGAGTTTTGCAATCCCGCCTGCGATGTCATGGGTAAAGCTCGGACTGCCGACCTGGTCTACGACCACTCTAAGAGACTGGCCAGCCAGGGCCTTGCGCAAAATGGCGAGGACGAAGCCACGATCGAAGCCGCCGTACAGCCACGCAGTGCGCACGATTAGGTGTCGGCAACCGGAACTTCGCACCTCTTCCTCCCCCGCAAGCTTGCTTTGGCCATAGACCTGGACAGGGTGCGCTATGTCCCACTCGTGGTAGGAACCCTCAGGCCGCCCGGGGAAAACAAAGTCTGTGCTGACCTGCACGAGCAATGCTCCGGAGCGAGAGACCTCTTGCGCCAGCCACCGCGGACCGAGTGCATTCGCACGAAAGGCGGCTTCGGGGTCCTTCTCGCAGCCGTCGACGTCCGTCATGGCCGCCGCATTGATGACAACGTCCGGCCGAACAGCTGAAACGGCCGATTGCACCGCTAGGAGGTCCGAAATGTCGATCCGTTCGCTTGGGAAAAGTGAGATTTCGGCGTGTGGAAAGTGGGGTGGGAGGACCTGTCCCAACTGCCCACTGGCACCGAAGACAGCCAACCTCATCGTGCGCCGTATTGGGTCTGGTAATAGGCTTGGTAGTCCTCACCAAGGAGAGGTCGCCACCACGATTCATTGGCCTGGTACCACGCGACAGTTTGCGCGAGCCCCTCATCAAAGCGGTAGCGCGGCTCCCAGTCGAGTTCTTTGCGAATCTTGCTAGCATCCATGGCATAACGACGGTCGTGGCCGGGTCGGTCACTAACGAAGCGAATTAGGTCTTCCGATGCGCCTGTTTCCCTCAGGACTGCGCGGACAGCGGCAAGGTTCTCGGTCTCCTGCTCCGCCCCAATGTTGTAAACCTCACCTGGCTGGCCGTTCTCCAGAACGGTGAGGATGGCTCGGCAGTGGTCCTTAACGTGGATCCAGTCCCTACGCTGACGACCATCCCCGTAAATAGGAATGCGGCGGCCGTGCAGGGCATTCACAATGCTGAGGGGAAGGAGCTTCTCAGGGAACTGGTAGGGGCCATAGTTGTTGCTGCAGCGTGTGATGCGTACATCCATGTCGTGTGTCTCATGATAGCTTCGCACAAGAAGATCCGCTGCCGCCTTGGTCGCAGCGTACGGACTACGAGGCGCAAGCGGGGTATCCTCTCGAAAGGGAGGGTCGGCCACGCCTAGGCTGCCGTACACTTCGTCGGTCGAGACCTGAATAAACGTTGGTACTCCTAGTCGTCGCGCCGTGTCGAGGAGGACCTGGGTACCGAGTACGTTCGTCGAGACGAACTCGCCGCTGCTCAGGATACTTCGGTCGACGTGGCTTTCAGCTGCAAAGTGGACTACTGCAGACTGTTCCTCCATTGCCCAGGCTGCGGCTTTCGGATCACGAATGTCGCCACGCACAAAGCGGTAGCGTTCGGAGTCATCAGGCAACCCACACAGGCTGGCAGCGTACGTCAGTGCATCGAGGTTGGTTACACGCCAAGCCGGACGCAGTTCATGCACAAGTCGAATGAAGTTCTTGCCGATAAACCCGGCCCCGCCGGTAACTAGTAGTCTCAAAGACACCACTCCTTGCCATGCGTTCACAGCTTTCAGTAGGGTCAGCCGGTAAATCTCGGCTGAGCTTACAGCCAATCAGCCCTGTCCCCTCGAAGGACCTTGACCTTTGGTGCGTAACGCTCTCACGTCATCCCCGCTGCAAGCCCAAATCATAAACGAACGCGCTCTCCTGATCTCCCGATCAGTCCGTCAACCAGCCCCAGGATTATGTACTTTACCTTGCAAAATCGGTATTCTTCGAGAACGAACACTTCTACACAACTCACCAGAAACCGCCACAAATCATTAATCACCCACTTCCAGTACCTTCGCCAATATCGTCTCCATACGAACACTCTGTTCCTTGCCCAATAGTAGCGACGCTCCGGCGAGTGATTCGTGACAATCACCTTGCGTCCTAACAGGACGCGTTTGACAGGCAATCCAATGTCGTGCACCAGCTTTGCCTCATGCGCCAGTACTGTCGGGTACCCGCTCATTCCGCATCTCAAGCAATACTCATGGTCAATGTAGTCTATAAAAAAGTCCTCTCTAAACCCGCCTACCTGTCGCCATACGCGTACATTGACTAGGCTTCCAGATGTGATCGCCGTTGTTATCCTATCAACGCCTTCGACGGAGGTGCGCGACCCATGATCGATACGACTAGTAATCTCGGGGGCCACCGCGCACAACCTCGTTCCTCGGTCGTGCTCTAGCATTGCTCTCCCAAGGGCCTCTACCATATGCGGCCCCGGCGTACTGTCCTGATCCAACAGCACCGCCCATTCGTACCCACGCTTCTCGACCAATTCTAGGCCAACATTCAACGCACGGCCTACTCCCGTGTTCTGTCGTTGCCGCAGGATGTGAATAGTGCCACAGCCCAGGCTTTCAGCATCCAGCTCTCCCGACGGAGACCCATTGTCAACTACGATCACGTCATCCACTTGGCCACGGATACTCTGAAGGTTCCGTCTGAGCTCCGGTCCTGGGTTGTAAGTAACGCATACAGCACAAACCCTAGGGTGCCCCTCCTGATTCACACTCATAATTCAGCCGTAACCTTGGCACTCGCTTTTGCACCGGCGCGGACGGCCTGCGGTCTCCATTCTCTCCTCGTCCTTGTCGCACGACGGCCCATAGCAAAGTCCACGATCGCACAAATCGCCAAGCCTACAATGCCCGCAAACCAAAGGAGGTCACTGTTCAGTGGCCACTCTCGAAACCCCATCGCCATGATGCCGAACAAGTAGGCAACCACAAACAGCATCGTCAGATTGGGCCGAGAATGATACCTTCGAAGTGCCAGCCTAATTAGCCCAGCAACTACTGCGGAAAACACCATAACACCCATCCAACCGCCGTCTAACCAAGGCTCATAGAACATCGTATACGTGTTATCTCGAAACATAGGATCATTGGCGAATGGCTCGACGAAGCTATAGTAGTTGCTCACGACCTCCGCATTGCGTCCCACAAGCTTTTCGTAGTAGTTGTAGGGCACCTCGAAGACAAACCGCCCCCCGGAATACTTGGGCGTGCTCGACGCCACCTCCAGAAACGATACAGCACTCCCGGACGCGTACTCTTCATAAGACATTGTCTCGGCAGCAACACGACTTGCTGCTGGCACGCCTTCGAAGCGTACCGACAGCACGTGGCCGACGTAAGACAGAACACCTGCCATCACAACGGTACCAAGCACGATGTTTGTCCATCCCACCTTCCTAACTCGAGTTTCCCGCTGAAGGGCGAGCACGTAAGCCACTCCCCCAAAGATTACCGCAAATAGCGTATTGGTTCTCCCACCTGAAGCTATATCGTAAACTATAGCCGGCGCCAAGCTTACCCCCACATACATCACCTTACATAGTAGCGCCTTACTGGATCTCGCTGTAATCACTCCGCCCAATATCGCCCCCACCACATACAACATTGCGAGGTGACTAAACAATGAGCTTGGTGCGGTCCGTCCTTCAATGATAGCAATCCTCGCCTGATACGCGGCCATACCCAGATTCCAAAACCGCCATGAACCGTATGTTTCATGAATTAGTTGAAGAGCGGCGCCGAGCGCCAGGACTGTCATCACGGCCCACATAACGTGCAATACACCGCTATCAAGCCGATCCAAGGCGGCGGATCTATTTGATTGGGTAACAGAGCCCAATACTAGTATGGCCACCGCTACTACGAGCAAAACGACTTCAGTTATGCTAGGCGTATACGGCTCCGGCGGACCCACTACTGATAGAAAAACCCCAATGAGCCATGGGGTCAGCACAATCACTACAAACACTCGCTCTGGGGTCTGCTTAGATGTCGCTGTAATGGCCCATAGTGCTAATACCGCCAGTAATCCGAAAGCCAAAGCATATACGGGTCTTTGCCCCATGAAACCATCTACGAGGGCAAACACCGCCGCCGCGAAACATAAAGCTGTGTATAGTGCCCGAAAGTGCCGATGCAATAGGATCACCCCTTCCCAGCAGGATCCGCTTAAGCCGAGTGCCAGCCTGATAGTGCTGCCGACACGACCTGCTTGGACCGTCGCAAGTCGAGGTGCGCCCAACTTTTAAGCGCACGTCCGAAACAGCCAATAAAGACTGAAGCCTTGGGGTGTCTGGACCATTTTTTCATGAATCGCGTCGCAGAGAAACTATAGTATGAAGCTTGTAGCAGACTGCCTTTGCCCACGCTTAGTGACTCCTTATGAATAATCCTGCTGTCCTCAGCTACTGCCATTGTGTATCCTGCCTGACGGCACCGAAAGCACAAGTCAACATCTTCCCAATACATAAAGTAGCCCTCGTCGAAGCCACCGACGTCGCTTATTGCCTTGGCACTCAGCAACATGCTGACGCCGCTAATGAAGTCGAGTTTCCCGCGGCCGGTGATATGGTGCGATCTTCCCGTGTGCAGGTCGACGCGCCCCCCTCCCCAGCATAGCGTTCGGTTGCTGGACGCCTGCGTCACCAACGAGCCCACGACGCCCACCTCTGGATCCTCCATTGCGACTTTAACAAGTTGCCTAAGTGCGTCGGGATCCGCCAGAGCATCATTGTTAAGCAGCCAAACGTATGAAGCGCCTCGCTCTAGGGCGTAGCGAATTCCAATGTTGCATCCAGCTCCAAAGCCCCGGTTGGTGTCGGCAGTCAGAAGTACAAAGTCCCTGCCGGAAAGCCGCTGCACCGAATCGTTTGTTGATCCGTTATCCACTACCACTACTGTAAGGTTGTCGTAGTCCATCCGCCGGAGATCCTTGACGCAGCTTATCGTTTCCTGCCACTCTTGCCAGTTCACGAGCACAGTCGTTACAGGCGGCAGAAAGCTACCCACCACATTCATCTCGTCCTCACCCCGCTGCGCGTTGTGAGAGTGCTTTCCAGCGCTGCGGCCACCTCGTCCCAATTCCGCCCCGGCTCTCTCGTCGGTTTCTCCGACCCGGCTGCCTTCTCTAGTCCATCACATACGCTTAAAACATCGAACGGGTCGAAGTATACCGCACCCTCTAACTTCTGCTCCCGCAGTGCAGGTATGTCCGCCAAGGCTAAGCGGCTGTCACACGCACCCGCCTCCGCAGCTGGTAGGCCATATCCTTCGTACACGGAAGGAACCACTGTCGCGACGGCTCCTCGGTAAAGAGACGACAGTACATCGTCAGAAAGACCCGACATAAGGATAACCTCCTCCCTCATATGCAGTCCCTCTACTAATCTCCTGACACGTGGCTCGTCAGAGTGCGGACATACCAGCCGGAATTGGCATTCTGACGCGAGTTTAGACATCCTAAACGCCCTTAGCGCCCTTGAGAGGTTCTTATGCGGCTTGGCGTTGCTTACGCATAAAACGTACGGGTGCTGCGTCGGGTAAATCGGTCCGCTTGGTTGAAACTCACGTCCAACCCCATTGCCCAGGACAAACACGTCGTGGTCATGAAGCCCGACCTTGCTTGCCCACTCCAGAATCTCTTGTCGTGAAAACTCGGACACCGTAAGCACCATATCCCCTCGTCGAATGGCGCGTGTGATGAGCGTGTTATAGTACAACAGCGCCGAAGACCGCCTTGGGTTATACCGCGAAAGATGAATCAGATCATGAATAGTAAATGCCACTGGTACATGCGAGCGCAACGGAGGATTGAAGCCCGGTGTAAAATACACGTCCGGTTGGTGCAGCCTTATTTGTCTGCTCGTCCAAATTGCATCTGACAAAGACAAGACCCGCGGTCCCTCCCTAAGGACCAACGGCGACTTTAGGCGGCTGATTGTTTCGTGCGCAAACCGCCCTATGCCGTGTGCTCCAACCCATCGCTGGTCCGCGAGTACCATCATCCACGACGCACTCCTCGTCCTATTCAAGGTCTGACTCCACCCACAGTCACTGCCATCGACCGAGTGTCTCCTCAAACTTCCGCCTAAATTCAGCATCGGAGAATCTCGTCGCGTGCTGCGCTATCTCGCGCGGTTCCCATTTCACTGAGCAAGCGGCCACCAGAGCGCGCGCAAATGCCTGTGGAGTCTGCTCATAGACCAGAAGACTCGTGAACATGTCCACCTGGGTGTCGATTACGCCACCTCGCCTATACGCAACTACGGGAACGCCGCAGGCGTTCGCCTCAACTGGGACTAGACCGTAGTCCTCCACGCCTGGCACGACCACTGCGAAGGCTGTTTTTATTAGTTGGTACTTTACGTCTTCCGGCACCCACCCTAATATTTGCACGGTGGGGCCGGCTAACTTTTCGAGCCGGGCACGGTCCGGTCCATCCCCTAGAACAACCATTGGTAACCCAGTTCGGTTTGCCGCTTCTACAGCAACGTCGACACGCTTGTACGGGACTAGCCTCGCGGCCACCACAAAATGTGTCTTGCGTTCATTAGACACCCGGCATGCGGATAAGTCTGCCGGGGGAAATATCACTTCGGCGTGGAGTCCCCAACGTTCCCGGATCCGCCGTTGAACAGTAGAGGAGTTGGCCACGACTCTCCCGGAACGGGATGCACGCGACTTGTCCCACCACTTCAGGTAGCCTGCCGCCACCTTACCAGCAGGTTTCCAGACCTTGGCCACAGGGTAGTCCCGAATGTACTCATCGTAATCCCACGCGAATCGCATGGCATTGTGAATGTAATCTATCCTATACCTGGCATCGGTCCTGACCCCATGCGCAAATGAGCTCGAGGATACAACTACAAGTTCGTATCCCCGAATCATCAGTGCGTCCGCTGCTGATGGCAGATAGGGCACATAGGATAAAGGGCTCTTGCCGCGCTTGAACTTCCGTTGTGCTCTGGACGGTCTGATGTCTGCCCCACGCATTTCGACGGGAAGAACTTCTTCGTCGGCAATCAGTGTGTAAATCGGTGCCTCCGGAAACATGCGATGAAACTCAAGTAGCACCCGTTCTCCTCCGCCCCACTGGGTGAGAAAGTCATGCACGAGCGCCACTCGAGAGGATTTGATGTCTACTGTCATCACGCATTGCCGTAGCCGTAGGAATAGTAGTTATAGCCGTAGCCACTTCCCGCCCGCACACCGTTCAAGACAGCACCCAGCATCGCCACGTGGCCATGCGCCAGTTGAGAAAGTGCCTGCTGTACAGCATCTTTCGGCGTAGTCTCCGCCCGCACAACCACGAGGGCACCGTCCGCCAGCGCACCGATGTCTACCGCCTCAACCGCCGGCAGTACCGGTGGACAGTCATAGACGACAAAATCGAACTCTCCCGTCAGCCGACGGTGGAGGCTGGCCATGCTCTCCGACTGCAGAATTTCGGCCGGATTCGGTGGCTTGTCGCCTGCCACCAGGAGCCAAAGGTTGTCTACCTGCGTCGGCTGAATTGCATCTTCCATCTTCTGCAAACCCACAAGCACCGCTGTCAACCCAGTGTGCCCTGGCACGGCGAACAGCTTATGCACGGCAGGCTTGCGGAGGTCTGCATCCACCAGTAGCGTACGAACCCCCGCCTGAGCCGCCGAGATTGCCAGATTGGCTGCGGTAAGGGACTTGCCCTCCTCTGCCAGTGCGCTCGTCACTGCCAGCGACCTCAAAGGCTTGTCCACCGACGCGTACCTGAGGTTGGTGCGCAGCAACCGGTACGCCTCCACCCCGGCACTGTGCGGACTCAGTAGCGTGACCAACTTGGATGTCACGCCATGTCTACTCAACCGACTCATGCGCGCATCCTCCCCTGCTTGCTCGGCTGGCGTCGCGTCATCTGCACACTCGCATCGTCGATAGTCGGCACAGTCGCCAGGACGGACACGCCGAGTTCACGCATGAGTTGCTCAGGATCGTGAATAGTCCGATCGAAATACTCTTGGAGGAATGCAATTCCGAGCCCCACCATCAGGCCCAGGACTAACGCCAGGATCAAGTTCAACTTCTTGTTCGGCGACGCCGGCAGGGGCGGTGGCACCGCAGCATCGACCACAGACACGTAGTAACCCGGCGTGACGCCCTTCGCTTTGACGGCGAGCGATGTCGCCACTTCGTTGGCGATCGCTGCGGCCTGCTGGGCGCTCTCACCCTGTGCCTGCACCGTCACGAGGTCTGTATTGGTCACAGCGGTCACGGTCAGCAGCTTGCTCAGCTGTATTTCCGTGTATGGGATGTTGTCTGCAAGGATTGCATGCTCCAGTACACCATAGCTCGTGCCGAGCGTCGCGTACGTCTGTACGAGTTGCTCGTCCAAGGTGAAAGTATTGTAGTCGACCACTGGTGTCGACTTGTTCACCACAATAAGCGTGGCTTGGGCCTGGTACGTTGGCTTGATCACAAAGAAGCTGAGAATGCCGCTCACGACGACGGCCACCACCGTCACCCAGACGATCGTCCGCAGCCGACGTCGGATCACCCTAAGGTAATCCTGCAGTTCGAGTTCACGTTCCTCCTGCAATGAGCGGCCTCCTCAACCCCTGGAGTTTGAATCCGGTCTAGTTCCTAAAGTCCGAGCAGGCGCGCAAAGACGAAGGCGATCTGCTCTCGGGTCAGCGTTGACGACCCGCCGAAGTCACCGTTCGAGAATCCCTTGAAGTAGCCCTTCTGGTAGAGAGCCAGGAGCAACCCTTGGTCTGCCGACGGAATGCTCGAAGCGTCCTTCCACGGCAGCGTGCCCGTCACCGGGGTCAGCTTCAGGGCCTTTGCGAACGCGAGAGCCACCTGGAGCCTGGACATGGTGCCCGTCGTCGAGGTCCCGGACGGAACGAGGCCGAGGGTCTTAGCCTGGCTGACGTACTGGCTAGCCGTCTCGCCTGAAGAGCCCAGCCCAAGGTACTTGACGATGGCCTGCGCGAAGACGCCGGTTGATGCGGCGACGTTCGGGGCAAACTCCCCATTCGGCTCGCCGGTGATCAGTCCGGCCTCTGTAACGAGACCTACCGCCTGGGCGATCGGGGTGTTCGCCTTGATGTCGTTGTAAGTCTTCTCCGCCTGCGGCCCATAGACCGTACTGGTTACCGAGCCCGAGGCAAAGGCCGGGACCGCCGCCGCCAGGCTCAGTGTCAACGCGAGGCCGCCGGCGATCAGGTTCCTGCGATTCATCTGCATCGCTCGATCCTCCTCCGCAATCTTCCTCTGCTGGACTCGCAGGGCCAATGCGAGCCGTTTCGACAAGCCGGCCTCTCCTCCCTTCCTGTCAGCTAGCGCCTCGTCCCGTCAGGACGCTCGGGATCGTCTGCGCGAGGATGCGCAGGTCGCGGCCAAGCGACCAGTTATCGATATAGTCGAGATCGAGCCGCATCCACTCTTCGAACTGGATCTCATTGCGCCCCGCAACCTGCCATGCGCCAGTGATGCCGGGGCGGACGCTCAGGCGGCGGCGGAACTGATCGGGATACTGCTCGACCTCGTGCGGCAATGGCGGTCTCGGTCCGACAAGGCTCATCTCGCCGCGCAGCACGTTCCAGATCTGCGGCAGCTCATCGACGCTCAGGCGGCGGATCCATCTCCCCGGCCTTGTCACCCTGGGATCGTTGCGCACCTTGAACACGGGCCCCCCAACCATTTCGTTCAGGTGCGCCACCCCGTCCTGCAAGCGCTCCGCATCTGGAACCATGGTGCGCAACTTGTAGAGGAGAAACCTCCGTCCGTTGAGGCCGATGCGCACCTGCTTGTAGATGGCTGGTGCATACGGGTCGTCGCGCTTGATCGCAGCCACCGCGACAAGGAGTAACGGCGACGTAATGACCATGGCGAGTGTACCCAGGAGTAGGTCCAGCAAGCGCTTGCCGGCGCTGGCAAGCACAATGGGTCCTCGACGGTCAAGGCTGACGAGCGAACCGCCGAGGAACTCCTGCGCCTGCACGGCCGATGCTGTGAGCGGGTCGCCTACGGAGAACAGGAGCTTAACGTCCTTACCGTACAGGCGGCCGAGTTCCACTACCTCCTGTGTCAGAGACCGCCCCGGCTCGGTGACCACCAGCAGGACGTCGACCACCCGTTCGCGCAACGCTGCCTGCAGCGACGAAATATCGTCCGGCTGCACGGTACCAGCAAGCCGTAACCCCATCTCTGGCCTACTGCCCAGTAGCGCACGAAAGCGCTCCGCTCCGTCTCGCGCCGCGACGAGCAGCACATAACGACTGTTCCGCCCGTTGCGGCGCAAAATGCGAAGTACTAGTCGCAGGCCCGAGCGCAGCACTATGGCAAACAGAAACGCACCCGCTAAAGCCAAGAGGATGTCCTGAAACCGAAGGCCGAGCCGGAACGCGGCAACCACAATGAGTTCCAGGAGAAGGACGCCGATCAAAATCTCCGCAAGGTGCCCGATCTCAGCCCCGAAATCGGACCAGCGCCTGCTGGGCGTCTTGAGGCTCATGCCTAGCCACGCATAGCCAATCCCTACGATCACAGCAAAAAGGCCGATGCGTACTGGGTGCGCGGTATCTGCGAGTGTCAGCGCCCAAAAGAGGTAACCTGCCACCGTTGCCTCGATCAGCAACAGTAGCCGCGTCGCAAAAGGCGTTAACGCACGCAAAAACCCACCCCCTTGCAAGGTGAAAGTGGATAGGACAGGGACATGCCAGTTACAGGGACGATTTTCTAGGTTTCGTTAAAAACTCCTGCAACGCGACAAAATCCGGGTTCGCGTTTCGCCAGAGGACCCAAGGCTGATTGGCCACCAGTCCCACGAAGTGTTGATCGTGCAAAGAGTTCGCGACAGCATAGAGCCAGATGTCCGCACGCGGACGCAAGGCGGCATCCGTGTGCGCTGCCCAGAGGAGCCTCTCAGACGCCCGTAGGTGCCCTGTCAGGGCGTCCTCCTGTCCCGCCGCCATGTCCATCATTGCTGGTAGGTCTTGAGGAAGAGGCACGGTGGCCAGATTGACGTAGAGGTTGGCTGAACCCACCTCGCGATATCGCCGAACGAGCCGCGCGACGGCCTGAACATCCCTGTGGGCCAGCGCAGTCCGATGGGACGCAAAGGCCCTTAGGGCAGCTCCGGGCAGGATCTGTGCTCCGTACCAGTACGTGTCGGCACGCAGCGGCTCAAGGGTGGCCGCGCGGATCACAGCTGGCGCACCGAAACTGAAGTTCGCGTTTTCAACCGCTGCCTGCATGACTCCGACGAGCACCGTAGCATCGTCGGGCAGGAGCGCCATGGCTCGCCCTAGATACGCCTCGGCCCGTGTTGGCGATGACAACTGTGCAAGCTTAGCCTGCGCAAGCGGAATACGACCGTCGAACGGATCAAAGGCCGCGGCTGTGCGAAGATCCGCCGCTGCCACGTGAAACCTGCCGCGTTGCATAGCCAGGAGGCCATCCGTGTAGTTCTTCTCGCTCCATGAGAGCGGCAGCGCCAGGACGAGGCCAAGGGCCGCCAGAGGGTACACCAAGCTGCGCAACGGCACAGTCCATCGGCCTTTTCCTTGCCCGGTTCCTCCCGCCGCCACACCGATCAGGTAGAAGAGCATGGCGAGCAGCGAGAAGTAGGAAAGGTCAAAGTCCATCGCGCTGTGCGCGAGGAGGAAGAGTCCCGCCGCCGCCGCGCCGAGGCGCAGGCGCTTCAGGTCCGTTACCTCTCGCGTCGTGAAGAGCCTCCGCAGGAACAGCCAGAGTAGCCAGAGGAGGCCGGCCCCGGCCGCGATGCCACCCTCCAGGAACACCTGGGTCACGAAGCTGTGGGTCTCGTTTGCGATGAAATAGCTCGTCTGGTAGCGGTGGTAAAGATCGATCCAGGCGTTCGCGCCGTAGCCGATCAGGGGGTGTCCGAGAATCAGGCGGAGGGCGATCCCGTCCATGATCAGGCGATCGAAGAGGGTCGCGCTGTGGATTGAAATGGCGCCGACACGGCTACCTACGCCGGCGGGCGCCAACCGGGCCAGAAGATGGAGCACCCTTCCGCGCGCGAGGAAGCTTCCGATTACGCCGATGAGCAACACGACACCAAGATAGCCCTGCAGTGCCCGCCGGCTGAAGAGCCCCAGCGGCAGACGGCCAAGTCCGAGCACCGCCGCAAACGCCACGGCCATCGCAGCTAAAAGCCAGACAAACATCACGATCGCGTGCTGATCGGCCGCCTGGCTCACCGGACCAAGCAGCACGAGGCCCAGGACGAGTCCCACGAGACCGGTCGCGGCCAGGCGCCTTCGGCCCAGCGGATCGAGCACGCCGAGCAGCAAGATGAAGGCCAAAGGGAACAGCACATAGACGCCGCGGCTGAGGGAGAGGTAGAGCGCCAAAGCCAGGGGCACCCCGGCGGCGGCGTAGGCGCTCCGCCACCATCGACTTCCCTCGTCGCCCGCGAGCGCGTAAAGGACCATCAAGCCCAGTGCCATGGCGGCGCCGAAAGCGTTATGGTATTGGATGGAACCAGTGAGAAAGGGCGGCGTGTAAGCCGCCGGGTCTTGCCAGAAACCGCCGCGCACGAGAAGTGCATACAGGGCGCCCACCAGGGCAGCCGCGGCGATGCCGCGCAAGACGATCCGAGGATCCCGTTCTGTCGCCGCGCTCAGCAGGAGACCAAAGAGCACCAGGGTCTCTGCGACAGCCATCCAGGTGTCGGCCGGTCGCAATGCATCCACGAGAGACAGCAGGTAGCCGAGCAGCAGCAGGGCAGGCCCGCCATACACCGTAAGCGAAACTCTCTCACGGCTGCGCCAGGCGCGCACGAGGAGCCATGCTCCAAGCAGTGCAACCGCGGGCAGGAACTCGTGACGGTAGAAGAGCCCTTGCGGCAGGAATGAGATGGCGAAGAGGAGTGCCAATACGTAGGACATGCTGGAGCGATTAGTGTCGAACTCCCAATCTCCTGCACGCACGCGTCGGATCAGGATAGGCCGCCTCGCGCTTGCCACCCTCATAGCGGCATTCCTGCTCTGGGTGGCCCTCCTGCCTTCGCCGCCGCTACCCCACGCCGTCCACGATGTGCTGAAGGCCGTCTTAGGGCATCGTGCCCAGGGCACCGCATCTTCGCCGGCTTGGCTTGCCACCTTCTTGCGCAAGGCGCCGGAAGCTTTTCTCTACTTTCTGATTGCCTTGCTGCTCCTGCCTCGCGGGCGGTGGCGCATGCGTACCCTCCTGGGCGTAAGCGCCTACGGCCTCGCGCTTGAACTGCTCCGCCCCCTGCACGGCCGTGCCTTCGAGGGACTCGACGTGGGCTATGAGGCCGTGGCCGCACTGGTCGGCGCGTACTTGCCCTCCTGGTTCAGGCGGCACACCGCAACAGGGAGCGACGGATCGGCATGAGAAGCCAACGCCTGGCCATACAGTCCCATGCCTCGACGCCCGCATGAGCAACCGTCGCCGCCGCGTCGCACGGGGAGCCTTCTCGACTGCCACGATGACCCTCGCCTCGAATCTCACCGGCTTCGTCCGCCAGCTCGCCTTCGCCTGGGTCTACGGCGCCGGCCGCTCGATGGACGCCTTCCTCGTGGCGTCCGTGCTGTCGCAAATGGTCTTTCAGTCCATCGACTCCGCCATCTCGGCCACGCTGATCCCAGTCTACACCGAGCTCCGCCAGCATTCCGTGGAGGAGGCGGACCGCTTCCTGCGGGCCGTGAGCGGACTGGTCGCGGTCTTCACGGTGCTTGCGGGCCTCCTCTTCTACCTTTGCGCACCGCTTCTCGTGCACCTCTTAGCTCCCGGCTTCGGCAGGCAGGAGGCCTCCCTCGCTGGCTTCCTCCTTCGCGTCATGATGCCATCGCTTCTCTTCATGGGTCTCTCGTCTGTCTCGGTTGGATTCCTGCAAACCAAGGGCGTGTTCGGTCAGCCCGCCGCCATGTACATCCCGCGCAACATCGCCTTGATCGTGCTCGCCGCCTGGCTCGGCCACCGTTACGGCATTGCGGTCTTGGCCTGGGGCTCGCTCCTCGGCGCCATCCTCCAGCTCTACGTCGTCCTGCGTCCGATGCGCCGACTTGGCGCGTCCCTGCGCCTGGGCTGGCTCCCGCGCCATGCCGGCATCGGCATGATGCTGCGCCGTCTGCCTGGCGTGTTCGTCAACTTCTTTATGTATTCGGCAGCTCTGGTCGTCGACCGCATCCTGGCCTCAGGACTTCCGGCCGGCATGATCTCCGCCCTCAACTACTCGCAGCTCCTGATCAACTTTCCACTGAACATCTTCACGAGCCTTGCCATTGCCCTATTCCCGACGCTCTCCGAACTCGCGGTGGGCGAGCGTGGTCTCTCGCTTTCGCGGGCGGTGCGCCTGCCGCTCCGCCTGACGGCCTTTTTCGTCGCCCCCATCACCTTCTACACCATCTTCCTGCGTGTGCCCCTCGTCGCGGTCGTCTACCGCCACGGCGCCTTCGGTCAGGAAGCCCTGCGCGACACGGCGTTCGCCATGCTCTTCTTCGCCCTCGGCATGGGCTCGATGGCGATGAACGGCATCCTCGGCCGCACCATCTTCGCCCTCGGTGAGACCCGCGTTCTGTTCCGCACCGCATTCTGGAGCGTTGGCACGACGATCGTCACCGACCTCATCCTCGTCCACCCCTTGGCGCAGGGTGGGCTGGCGCTCGGCACGACGATCGGCTCCTGGGCAGGCACCCTTGTCCTCCTACGCTTCCTGTCGCGTCAGCTCGAAGGCTTCCGCGTGGGATCGATCGTCTCCGACGTCCTCTGGTCCTCTGCCCTTTCCCTCATCGCGTACGGGGCCACCTACCTTGCCTACCTTCGCTGGCGTGGTCCGATCCTACCACACGGCCTCGTCCATCTTGCGCTGCTGCTCATCGCCACCTTCTTCGTGGGCTCCCTCCTGTACCTCGCCCTGCAGCGCCTCATCGGCCCGATGCGCGGCAACCTGAGGCGCGCTCTGCGCGAGGGCAGGAGGGCGTTCAACGCCTAAAGCGGCGAATGCCGCTTACTCCAACCAGTGAGTTCCGCAAGGAGGATGGTGCCTGTGCCTTCCATCGCCGATCTCCCATCGATCCTTACCGTTCCCGAGGCTGCAAAGATCGCCAGAGTCTCCACCGGCACCATGTACCAAATGGTGCGCATCGAGGGATTTCCCGTAGTCAGATTCGGTCGGGCAATACGCATCCCCAAGCAGGCGTTCTTGCGATGGCTTGAGAGTCAGGCTGCCTCGTAGTTCTCGCGGGAACAACTTACGATGGCCAAACGCGGGAATGGGGAAGGAAGCATCACCCATCGCAGGGACGGGCGCTGGATGGGGCAGATCACGGTGGGTCACGATCCCAAGACAGGGCGGCTCAAGCGGAGGACCTTCTACGGGAAGACGAGGAGGGAGATCTCCGACAAGCTCGCCAATGCGATTACGGAATTGCAGAACGGCCGTTTCGCCCAAGCCACCACATTGACGGTCGCTGAGTGGATTTCCGCGTGGCTGGACCGTTACGCACAAACGAAGCGAACCAGCACATGGGAGAACTACGAGTCGTTAGCGCGGGTTCATATCGTGCCCGCCTTGGGGGCCAAGAAGCTGCGCGATCTCAGGCCGGAGCACTTGCAACTCTTTTACAACGAGCTGCTTCGGACTGGTGCCGTGCGGCGCGAGGGCGGACTCGCTCCCACGACGGTCCGCCAAGTTCACGCCGTGATCCATGAAGTGCTGGAGCAGGCCGTGCGTGAAGAATTGGTAGGCCGCAATGTGAGCGACTTCGTCAGTCCCCCTACTGCTCCGCATTTCGAGATCCAACCGCCGAGTGTCGAACACACAGCACGACTGCTCAAGGTTGCCAGGGGTCATCGACTCTATGCCCTATTTCTTCTGTACCTTGGCTCCGGGATGCGGCGGGGTGAGGCGCTGGCGCTTCGTTGGCAGGACGTTGACCTGAGCCATGGCACTATCGCCGTCCATCGCACGCTGGTACGCACCAATACAAAGGGTCTCGTCTTCCATGAACCGAAGACACGGCTCTCGTGGCGCGTCATCCCGATCCCCGATCTGGTTCGCCAGGCGCTGGTGGCGCACTGCGCACGCCAAGCAGAGGAGAAATTCCTGGTCGGCGAGGCGTACGAAGACCAGGATTTGGTGTTCGCCACGCCGATTGGTCACCCTATTGATCCGGGCAACGCCAACAGGACGTTTGATCTATTGCTCAAGGCGGCGGGGTTGCGCCATTACCGGCTACATGACCTGCGCCACGCGTTCGCCACCAGACTCCTAGAACTCGGCGAGCATCCCAAAGTGGTACAGGTCCTGTTGGGGCACAGTAGCATCGCGCAAACATTGAACACATACAGCCATGTGAGTCCAGGCCTCACGGAGAGGGCAGTCCAGCGCCTCAACGATGTGCTGCAGGACGCCGATTCCAGGCCCAGGGACTCCGCTGGTGGCAAAGAATCGCGGAACGCGTGACGACACATCCGGATCCTTCCTGCGGTTCGTTCCCTTGGGCGTCGTCTGAACACGACAGACCCCACGGCTGGCTACGATTCGGTAGCAAAATGGTAGCAAAAACGCACCTACCCCCGGATACCGTCCGGGGGTAGGTGTCTGAAAACCGCTCCAGAACCAATCTTTTTGGCGCGCCCGGCAGGATTCGAACCTGCGACCTCTTGATTCGTAGTCAAGCACTCTATCCAACTGAGCTACGGGCGCGTAGCAGACGTTAGTCTAGCATTCCCCGCCCTGCGCTGCAACCCACCGACGGGTCTCTCTACGATTCTGTCCGAGTTGACGGATCCTCGATCATGTCCTTATAAGAAAGGCTTGGTCAACATGCGGCCGAACGGCCCTTGCGGTGAAACCCGAAATGACCCAGCCCGCCCCAGCCGTAGCGCCTTTGCTTCACCCATCGCCGTACCCAACCTGGCGCGCGGCCTTATACTCTCTCTGGGACACATCTACGTCGCGTCGGGGTGACCTTGTGACAATCGTCGTCGGTCTCGGCAATCCCTTGCGCCAGGACGAAGGCATCGGCGTGCGCATCCTGCAGGAGCTCGAACACCGCTTCGGCGACTGGCGCCCTGACGTACGTCTTCTCGACATCGGCACCGCCGGCATGCGCCTTTTGGATGCGCTCGCCGGGGCGGACCGCGCCCTCATCGTGGACTGCGCGCGCATGGGCGAGGAGCCCGGCACGATGTTGCGCTTCATGCCGCAAGAGGTGGCATCGCGGCGCGACGGCGGCTCCATCACGCCGCACGCCGGCGACCTTTTGCAGCTGATCGACCTCGCAAGGCGCCTCGGCCAGTGCTCGGACAAGATCGTCCTCTTCGGCATCGAACCGCTGTCGCTCGGCTACGCGGCCGAGCTGTCACCGCTTCTCGAGGAGCGCCTCTCCCTCTACTGCGGACGCATCCTCGAAGAGATCGACCACCCCACGGCCTGAGGCTCTTCTCGCGATCAGCACCGCAAGCTGCCCTACGGCAAGCCCGCCATCGCCCAGCGGCAGCTTCTGTGGCCATCGCACCTCGAGGCCCGAATCTTCCATCCCGGCAAGGAACCAGCGGAGGAGCCACTCGTTTTGCCAGACTCCGCCGCCAAGCGCCACCATGGAGAGCCCATACCGCCGGGCGAGCAGGCGCGCCATGCGCGTAAGGCCTTGGGCAAGGCCACGGTGGAGGCGCGTCGCGGCGGTGTGGGTGGTCGCCCCACGTCCCAGGTCGCCCAATAGCGCGAGGAAGGCCGGGCGCCAGTCCAAGAGGAGCCGCTTGCCCTGCACGAGGTCGAAGGGGTACGCGCCAGACTCCTCAGGCCGCACGGCGGCTTCCAGAAGCATCGGCAGCTCGCCTTCGAAGCTTGCGCCCGCCCTGCCCAAGATGACGGCTCCCGCCGCATCCAGGAGCCGCCCGGCACTCGTGGAGAGAAAGCCCGGGTAGCGGCTCCTGAGCACCTGCCGCAGCCGCCCGGCCGCATCTTCCGCTACCCCCATGCGACGCAGGATAGCCTCCCCATCAGGCTCCCAGCGCCCGATTTCCTCGAGGTAGCTCACGGCGAGGCGCCACGGCTCCTTCACGGCGATGTCGCCGCCGACGAGCCGCAAAGGGCGCAGGCTCGCAACCCGCCGGTAGCCGGCGCCGTTGGCGATCAAGGCCTCACCGCCCCAGATGCCACCATCGTCGCCGTAGCCGACGCCATCGAGAGCGAGCCCGAGCACGGGCTGCGTGACGCCGTGCTCGAGAAGGCAGGCCGCGATGTGGGCATGATGGTGCTGCACCGCGAGGAGAGGCTTCGGCTGCTCCTTGGCGTAGGCCGTGCCGCGATAGCCCGGGTGGAGGTCATGGACCAGAACCTCGGGCTCCACCCCGAGCTCCTCGCCATACCACGAGACCTCCCGGCAAAAGAGCGCCATCGTCTTTGCCACGTCGAGGTCGCCGATGTGCGGGCCGAGCCAGATCCTGCCCCCGCGCAGCACCGCAAAGGCGTTCTTGATGTCGCCTCCCACCGCCAGGGCCTGCAGCTCTGGATCGCAGCCGGGCACCTCGATGCTCTGCGGCACGAAGCCCCGTGCGCGGCGCAGCATCACCTGCCCCTCATCCGTGACCCGCACCACCGAATCGTCGATCGGCCTGAGAATCTCGCGCGTGTGGCAAAGAAAGCCGTCCGCCACCTCACCGAGCTCCTGGAGGGCGGAGGCGACCGAATAGGAGAGCGGCTCGCCGCTACGGTTGCCGCTCGTCATGACGAGACAGGAAAGGTCCGGGTCCTCGAGCAGCAGCACGTGCAGTCCCGTGTACGGCAGCATCACGCCGAGGCGCGCCATCCCCGGCGCCACCGACGGTGCGATGCCGGTCCCGCCGCGCTGCTCGAGGAGGACGATCGGATGCGCAGGTCCCGCAAGGAGCCGCGCCGCCGCCGCCGACAGGACGCAATGTTTTGGAAGTTCCCGCTCCGCCATCATGACGGCGAGCGGCTTGCCCGGACGGCGTTTTCTCAGCCTCAGCCGCTGCACCGCCGCCTCGTTCTTCGCATCGACCGCCAGGTGGAACCCGCCGACGCCCATGACGGCGGCGATGCCGCCCGCGCGGATCAGCGCCTTGGCCATGGCGAGCGCATCCTCGCCCTCGGCCCGCGGGATACCGTCCGGGCCGCAGAAGAAGAGCTGCGGCCCGCAGGTGCCGCAGGCGGTGGCCTGGGCGTGGAAGCGGCGGGAAGAAGGCTTGCGGTAGTCGGAGGCGCAGTCCTCGCAGAGCGGGAAGCGGTCCATCGCCGTGCGCTCGCGGTCGAAAGGGAGGCGGCGCGTGATCGTGTAGCGCGGCCCGCACTGGGTGCAAGACGTGAAGGGATAGCGGTAGTAGCGGCTTTCTGGGTTTTTGAGGTCCTGCAGGCAGTCCGGGCAGATGGCGGCGTCGACGGGAATCCCCATGGACGCCCGCCCGCCGTCGACGTTTGAGGCGACGATCGAGAAGGGGCCGAGGGGTCCGGGGGCAAGGGGCTCCACCGAGACCGTCTCGATCGCCGCCGCGGCCGGGGCCCTGCCGCGCAGGTCCCTGAGGAAACCCTCGAGCTCCCGGACCTTCCCCTGCACCTCGATGCCGACGAAGGCGCCCTCGTTGCGCACCGTGCCCAGGAGCCCGCGCTCCCGCGCCAGGCGGTAGACGAAGGGACGAAAGCCAACGCCCTGCACGGTGCCGGTAACCCGGATCGCGCAGGCCCGTACCTCCTCCTCGCCGCAGCCCCTAAGGCAGGCCGGTCTCCCCGCGTCCCATGCCGCTGGCCTCATGACGACCCCACCTCAGGCATGAAGACTTTGCTTCTCCCCCACCTTCGCCCGGATCCAGTCGAGCCACAGGTCGATGCCCTGGCCCGTCTTTGCCGACACCTCGAGCACCGCCATGCCCGGATGCACTGCCTGGATGTTCTCGAGCAGCTGCTCCCGGTCGAAGTCGAGGTGCGGCACGAGATCCGCCTTCGTCACCAGCGCGAGTTCCGCCCGGTGGAAGATGGCGGGGTACTTGAGCGGCTTGTCTTCGCCCTCCGTCGTACTGACGAGCACCACCTTCGCGTCCTCGCCGAGATCGTAGGCGGTTGGGCAGACGAGGTTCCCCACGTTCTCGACGAACAGAAGATCGAGCTTTGGCTGATCCACGTCCGGCAGATGGCTCTCCACCATCCCCGCCTCGAGATGGCAGGTGCCGGCCGTCACGATCTGCGCCGCCGGCACGCCGGAGCGGCGCAGGCGCTCCGCGTCCCTCTCGGTCTCGACGTCCCCTACAAGCACCGAGACGCGCAGCGGCTGGAGCTGTGCGAGCGTGCGCTCAAGGAGCGCCGTCTTGCCGGAGCCCGGCGCGCTGATCAGATTCAGGACCAAGACGCCTCTTGCCGAGAAGCCTCGCCTGAGCCCCGTCGCGATCGCGTCGTTCGCCTCCATCACGTTGCGGTGCACCGCCACATGCTGGTGGTGGTGGCCTTCGCCCTTTGTCTCACACATCGTCCGTCAGCACCTCCATGTCCTGCACTTCCAGCCGGTCGCCCGCCACCACCGCGACGTCTCTCGCCCCGCAGGCGCCACAGGAGAAGCCCCAACCCTCCTGCACCGTCTCCTGGCCGCAGACGCGACAGCGCACCCGCACCGCCTCCTCCTCGAGAGTAAAGGCCGCCGCCGCGAGTCGCGGGTAATCTTGTCGCATCGCCCCGAGATAGAAGGCGAGGCTCTCTGCCTCCACCTGCAACAGCCAGCCCACGCCCACCCGGACCCGCTGGACCTCGCGCGCTCCGGCGCCGGCCGCCGCCTCGTCGGCGATCCTCAGGATCTCCTCAGCCAGCGACATCTCGTGCATGTCAGCAGATCCTCGGCAGCTGCTCGACCGGCAGGAGGTCGAGCGGCCGGATTGCTCCGAGCAGGGTGCGCAGGTTCGCGTGCCCTGGCCGGTCGTCCGTCACCTCGCCGATGGCGACGGCGTCCCTCGTCTCCGGCACGGCCCTGAGACGCCGAAGCGCCTCCTCGGCATCCTCCCTCGCCAGCACCGCGACGAGCCTGCCCTCGCTGGCGACGTAGAGCGGGTCGAGGCCGAGCACCTCGCAGAGCCCCCGCACGTCCTCGCGCACGGGAATGCGGCGCTCGTCTGCCGTCAGGGTGAGGCCGCTCTGCGCCGAGAGCTCCGCGAAGGTCGTCGCGAGGCCGCCGCGGGTGGGATCGCGCAGGCAGCGCACGCCCGGGATGTCCCGCACCGCGAGCACCGCGTCGCGCAGGGCGCAGGTGTCGCTCGGGATGTCGGTGTCGAGGGCGATGCCGAAGCGCGAGGCCATCACGCTCGCGCCATGGTCGCCGACGCTGCCGGAGAGCAGGACGACATCGCCCGGCCGGATCCTCGTGGGCGACCAGTCGATGCCGGCCGGCACCAGGCCCACGCCGGCGGTCGTGATGAAGAGGCCCTCGCGGTCGCCTGCCCCCGCCACCTTGGTGTCGCCCGTCACGATCTCCACCTGGGCGCGTTCCGCCGCGCGGGCCATGTCCCGGACCACATCCTGCAGCAGTCCGATCTCGAGACCCTCGGAGAGGATGAAGGCGGCGCTCAGCGCGAGCGGCGTCGCGCCGCCCATCAGGAGGTCGTTCACGGTGCCGTTGACGGCGAGGTCGCCGATGCTGCCGCCGGGAAAGCGGATCGGCTGCACGACGTAGCTGTCGGTGGTCATGGCGAGGCGCATGCCGCCGATCTCGAGCACCGCCCCATCCAGGAGCGGCTCGAGGCGCGGGTTGCGGAAGGCAGGCAGGAAGATGGCCTCGATGAGGTCGTGGGTCATCTTGCCCCCGGTGCCATGCGATGCCTCGATCACCCGCGGCAGGCGCGGGCCGGCCCTGCTCATCGCCTCGCCTCCCGCGCGGTCTGACGGTAGCGGTAGAGGGCGGCGCAGCTGCCCTCCGAGGAGACCATCCCCGGGCCGAACGGGTGCTCCGGCGTGCAGCCGAGCCCGAACGCCGGGCAGTCGAGGGGAGTCTTCGCTCCCTGGATCACCTCGCCGCAGATGTAGGCGCTCGCGTCTGCCGGCGTCTCCTCGGGCAGTTCACCCGCGTAGCGCCGCAGGGCATCGAAGGCCGAGAACGCCTCGCGGATACCGAGGCCGCTGCGCGCAATCCGTCCGATGCCGCGCCAGTCCTGGTCCTGGACCGCGTAGACCTCCCGCATGACCGCTCTGGCCCTGGGGCTCCCGTCCGGGCGCACGGCGCGCCTGTACTGCACCTCGACGCCGCAGCGGCCGTCCGCCTTCTGCCGCAGCAGCATCAGCACCGCCTCGAGGAGGTCGAGCGGTTCGAAGCCGGCGATCACCACCCCCTTGCCGTAGTCCTGGGGCAGGAAGCGGTAGTCCTCACTGCCGACGACCGTCGCGACGTGGCCCGGTCCGATGAAGGCGTCGATCTCCGTGCCCGGCGTATCGAGCAGGTGGCGCAGGATGGGCGGCACGAGGACGTGGCTGCCGAGCACGCTGAAGTTCTCGAGGCCGAGCTCCCGCGCCCGCAGGATGGCGCAGGCGTTCGCGGGCGCCGTCGTCTCGAAGCCGACGGCGAGGAACACGACGTCCTGCCGCGGATGCTGGCGCGCGATCTCCACCGCGTCGAGACTTCCGTAGACGATGCGCACGTCCGCGCCGCGGGCCGCCGCCTGCCGCAGGCTCTCATGCGAGCCGGGCACCCGGAGCAGGTCGCCGTAGGTGCAGACGATGCGGCCGTGCCGCGCCAAGGCGATCGCCTGGTCGACGCGCAGGGCGGGCGTGACGCAGACGGGACAACCGGGTCCGTGCAGAAAGCGGATCTCCTCGGGCAGCAACTGGTCGAGGCCGCTCCGGTAGATGGCGTGGGTGTGGCCGCCGCAGATCTCCATGATCCGCATGGGGCCCTGGACCAGCGAGCGGATGGCGTCGAGGAAGCCTCGCGCCGCCACAGGATCGCGGTACTCGTCGACATACCTCATGTCGGCTCTCCTGCGCCGGAGGCCATGGCGAACATGGCCCCGAGGTGCTCTTGCTGCCTTTTGGCCTCCCGCTCGTCGATCCGCTGCAGCGCGAAGCCGACGTGGACGAGGACGTAGTCATCCGCCCGCACGCCTTCCACGAGATCGAGGCAGACCCTGCGGCGCACGCCGCCGACATCGACGACGGCCATGTTGTCCTGCCCGATCTCAAGCACCCTACCCGGCACCGCAAGGCACATCTCAGAGGCCCTCCCCGTGTTCTGCCTTGCCCACGAAACGGACGTCCAGGAAATGCGTCGAGCAGGAGACGCAGGGATCGTAAGCGCGCACCAGCATCTCGAGAAGCAGCGTGATCTCGGCCTGCGGCCGGTCCAGGATCTTCGGCACCAGTTCCTCCATGTCGCGCTGGAGGTTGCCGTGGTTCTGGTTCGTGGGGATGACGAGGTTCGCCCCTTCGCAGCGTCCCTTGGCGTCGAAGGCGTAGCGATGGAAGAGGGTGCCCCGCGGCGCCTCGACCGAGCCCACCCCCTCGCCGGCGTGCGGCGCGAGGTCTCGGTGCTCGGCTTTGAGCCCGGCCGCAAGGATCTTGTCGATGAGGACGCCGGCCTCGTCGAGCAGGTGACCGAGCTCCGCCAGTTGCGCGACGGTGTTGTAGTATGGATTGTCCTTGTGCTCCGAAAGCTGGACGGCAGCCGCCACTTTGCGCCCGAGCGGAGAGAGGTGGGCGCCGCTGAGGTTGTAGCGCGCCCTGGCGCCGACCGCGTAGGCGTCGCGGTGCCAGCGGGCCCACTTGGCGGTCGAGTCCCGGGTGACATACTCGTTGCAGGCCTGCTCGAAGCAGCTGACGGGCAGGCCCTCGCCGTCGCTGCTGCCGATCTCTCCCTCGTACAGCGCATACTCCGGCCCGTTCACGAGCGCCACGTACTCCGTCGGGCGGTCGAAGTCGGGCAGGGCGGAGATCAGGCCGCCCACGGCCTCCACGAGCCGCCAGACCCCTTCCCTGGCGGACCCGAGGTCGTGCTGCAGCTGCACGAGCTCGCCGGGCGACGGCAGGTGGGTCATGCGCCCGGGCTGGAGGGTGATCGGGTGCGTCGTCCGCCCCGTCACGAGATCGGACCAGCGGTTCGCGAGCCTGTGCAGCCCCACCACGAGTTCCACGAGCTCGGGGTGGCTTCTCGTCAGCGGCACCACCGACGGCTGGCCGAGGAGGTCGGGGGCGACGAGATAGCCGACGTGCAGCACGTGGCTCTGCATCAGTTCCGAAAAGTGCGCGAGGCGCCGCAGGCGGTTCGTCTGCTTGCTTACCTCGAACCCCAGGGCCGTCTCCACGCCCTTGACGCAGGCCAGGGAGTGGCTGATCGAGCAGATGCCGCAGATGCGGCTGACGATGGTCTGCATATCCCGCCAGGACTTGCCGAGCACCATCGCCTCGAAGAAGCGCGGCGCCTCGGGCACCTGCCAGGCGATCTTCTCGATCCGGCCCTCGTCCACGTCGAGCACGATGCTGCCGTGGCCCTCGATGCGCGTGACGTGGTGGACTTCGATGTGCTGTGCCATGCTGGGGACCTCCTTAGCGGCTGCCGAAGAGCGCGAGCCGCTCCTCGAGCTCCTGCACGGTCTTGCCGTAGCGCTCGAGCACGGCACGCGCGGCGTGGATGTTCGGCTCGTCCACCGAGCCGCGGCAGCCGTAGCACCACATGCCGTAGGACGGGCAGCGCGCACCGCAGCCGCCTCGCGTGACGGGGCCGAGGCAGATCTCGCCGCGCTCGTAGCGGCAGACATTGCCCGCCCGCTTGCACTCGACGCAGACGGGGAAGTTCGGCGTCTTGGGCTCGCCGCCGAGCACGAGGCTGCGCAGCACGCTCGAAAGCTCCTGGCTGTCGATCGGACAGCCCTCGATGCGGGCGTCGACGGAGACCACCTCGTCGACGGACTGCACGGGGCCTGAGCCGAGGAATGCCTCGCGCGCCGAGGCACCGTAGACGATCCGCTTCGCCGCCCCAAGATCGAGGCGCTGGCGGAGCTTGTTGACGCCGCCGTGGCTCGCGCAGGCGCCCAGGGCCACCAGCACCTTCGCCCTGGCACGGATCTGCTCGAGACGCCTGACGTCCTGGGGGCGCGTGATCGCTCCCTCGACCAGGGCGATGTCGAACTCCGGACTCTTCTCCGAGCTGCCCTCGCGCCACTCGACCACGTCCACCACCTCGAGGAGGCTCAAAAGCTCTTCCTCGAGATTGACGATCTGCAGCTGACAGCCCTCGCAGCCCGCGAAATCGAAGATCGCTACCCTTGGCTTCTTCATTGCAGGGCCTCCGGCAGGTTCTTGACCTGCGCATAGGTGAAGACCGGTCCCTCCTGGCAGACGTAGACGCCGTTGATCTGGCAGTGGCCGCACTTGCCGATGCCGCACTTCATCTTCCGCTCGAGCGAGACGTAGATGTCGCCCGCCTCCATGCCGGCCGCGATCAGGTCGGCCAGCACGTAGCGGTACATCACGGGCGGGCCGCAGACCAGGGCGGCGGTCGTAGGGGGATCGATGCCGCAACTCGGCAGGAGGGTCGTCACCGGCCCGACCTGTCCGTGCCAGAGCCCCTCGAGGTGGTCCACGGTCTCGAGCACCGTCACCCCCGGCTCCTTCTGCCACGCCTCGATCTCCTCGCCGAACAGGCGGTCCTGCGGGGCCCGCATTCCGTAGGCGATCGTAAGGCGGCCATAGTCGCCCCGATGCCAGAGCACCTCCTGGATCGCCGAGCGCACCGGCACGATGCCGATGCCGCCCGCCACGACCAGGATGTCCTTGCCGCGCAGGTCCGCCAGCGGGAACGCTGTACCGTACGGGCCGCGCACCCCGACCGTGTCTCCCGGGTGAAGCCGCTCGAGCGCTTCCGTCACGTTGCCGACGCGGCGCACGACGATCTCGAAGCTGGGCCCGTCGTCTGGGCCGGAGCTGACCGAGATGGGAGCCTCGCCGATGCCCATCAGCGAGATCTGCACGAACTGCCCGCTCTTGTGCCCGAGCTTGCGCTCCGCGTCGAGACACAGGCGGTAGAGGGTCTCGTGGTTCGTCAGGGCGCGCTTGGCCAGGATCTTCGCCTGCCCGGGAACGTAGGGATCCTTCGCGACGAGCTGCTCGACCTCCAGCGCATCCGTCGCCGCCTTGGCCAGCGCGAGGCGGGGCTCCTCGGCCTCGCAGCGCGGCCTCAGCGTCAAGACCGGCTCCCGCGCCGCCGACGCTGCCTCCTCGGCGCTCTCGCGCCCAAGCAGGGACGCGAGCGCCTGGCCGAGGCTCCTCGCCCCCGCGCCTTCGCGTGGCTCCTCCAGGGCCTCCGGGTGGCGCTCGAGCAAGGTGTTGTAGACGTCCACCGGACTCGCCACGCCGGCGATGCAGCTGTCGATGCAGCGGCCGCAGCCGACGCAGGCGACGAAGCCGAACCGCTCCGGCGTGTAGAGCCCCTTGCGGTAGAAGCGGTGGCGGTAGCGGTCGCGGCGCAGGCGGAACTGATGGCCGCCGGCCACCTTGGCGAAGTCCTCGAGCATGCAGGAGTCGCAGAGCCTGAGGCGCCGGCCGGATTTGAGGTCCCAGCCGACGACATCCTGGACGTCGAAGCAGTAGCAGGTCGGGCAAACCAGGTTGCAGGCGCCGCAGGAGAGGCAATACTCCGAGCGCTCCTGCCAGAGTTCGTCGTTGTAGCTGAGCGCGAGCAGGCGCGGCAGGGCCTGAGGCGGGCATGCGAGCGCGTGCTGGCGCAGGCCCTGGCGGTTGCGGCGCCAGACCGCCTCGCGCCGCCTGAGGTCCGAGGGCAGGGCGTCCTCGACGTCGTCGCCGAAGAGGGCCAGGAGGCCGTCCCCCTTGGCTGTCCGGCTCTCGACGAGGTACTGGCGCCCTATGCGGGTGAGGAGGACGTCGTAACCGTCCTCTACCACCGCCGTGCCCATCGCACCGGCAAACACGTTGCCGGACGGCGTCTCCACGTCGCACGCCACCACCGTCGCGAGCGCCCGCCGCCGGTTGTAGTGCGGGTCGGGGACGCCTGCGGCGAAGACCGCGTCCATCTGACAGATCGCCGCAACGTCGTAGGGGTGGACGCCAAGCAGGACGAAGGGCCGGTCGTCGGGCTCCACCGGGGCGTAGCGGTCCGGGCGATCGAACGACACGAGTTCCTCCCTCTCGGGCAGGAAGTGGCGGAGCGGAGGCTGGAGCGTGACATCATGGTCCAGGCGCAGATCCTCGGCCTGGTGCAGATCGTCGAAGACGAAGCGTTCGTCGCGCTCCTGCACCGCCACGACACGCTGCTGGGCAAGGAGCGTGCGGGTCCAGGAGGCGATCTGGGTCTCCTCGACCTTGATCACGCGCATGCGGCATCCCTCTCGCTGTAAGAATGTGAACTCCTGAACAAGGGTGGGCGCAGGAACACGCTCGTGCCCTGGCGATTCCTCCCCCTCGTCAGATAACGCCAGGCAGGCCCTCGGCGCAACCCTTTTGGCCGTAGTCGCGACACCCGGCGGCGGGCCCCTCCATAGGCCCATGTTGGAGGTAGACGATTCCGTAGCTTCTATAGGTGCTTCCTATGGCCAAGGCGGCGTCAATAGGCGTCCCGAGGCATCCGGCGTGGCTGCGGCGGCCGTCCGCACACAGTCCGCCAGCGTCCACGGCCGGCTCGCCCGGGCTTGGCCCTCCCGAGCGGTCCAATCACGGGTTTCTTTGTTCCGCATTGTTGCGTAGGGTCGCAGCCGCCCTTGGCCGCGAGCGGCCTTTGGGGCCGCGTTCGCGCCACAAGAGGAGCGCCGAAAGCCAGCTGACCAGCAGCAGGAGAACGACGGCCACGCCCAGCCGGGTGGGATCCAGGCTCGGAGGCCCCGCCGCGATGCGGGCAGTTCTGTGCAACCAGCCGCCGGCGAGCCCGAGCAGTTCGATCGTGCCAACGCCGAACGCCACCATGACCGAAACGCCTGTCACCCAGACGTTCCAGAGCCGCCGCCGGCCCGGCTGCAGCAGGGACCAGTCGTAGGCGTACTGCATGGCGATGCCGTCGAGCGTGTCGCAGATGCTCATCCCCGCGGCGAACAGGCAGGGCAGCGCCACCACCCCGTACCAGGGCAGCGGCGCCATGGCTGCGCCCGCCGTCGTCGCCAGCAGCGCCACCTCGGTCGCCGTGTCGAAGCCGAGCCCGAACAGAAGCCCGACCGGATACATGCCGGATGGCCGCCTGATTCTCTGCACGACCCGACCGAAGATCCTGAAGAGCGGCCCGCCGACGCTGGAGGGCGGGCTGGTGCCGCCCGACGCTCGCAGCGTCTCTCTCAGTCCCTGCAGGTTGAGGGCGGCGATGGCGTAGAGGAAGAGCGCCGACACAAGGGTGCCCAGGACGCCGCCGACGCTGTGGAGCCAGGAGGACCCGCCAACGATGCCGCCGTAGATCCGGCCTGCCGCGAAAGCCAGCGCCAGGGCGAGCACGAAGACGACGGTCGAATGGCCAAGCGAGAACCAGAAACCGGTGCTCAGGGGCACCCGTCCGTCCTGGCGCAGCTTGCGGGTCGTGTTGTCGATGGCGGCGATGTGGTCGGCGTCGAAGGCGTGGCGCATGCCGAGCGTGTAGGCTGTCAGGGCCACGCCCAGGGACAGCGCCTGGCTATGGCTCTGGGCCTCCGCCATGCCAATGAGCCCCCAACCGAGGAGATGCAAAAGACCGATCGCGGCGCCCATGGCGCAGAGGCTCCTGCCAGGACCTGGCCGGTCGCCGGGTAGATATGATCTCGCGGCCCGCAAGGCAAAGCCTCCGATCGAGGCACAGCCGACTCGGCATCAGCATGCCTGCGGCGCCACCCCCCGTGAAGGGCCGGAAGGCAGCCCGCCCGCGGCAGCGGCCGGGCAGGGGCGGGCCGGACGGTCTTGGGCCGCCAAGGCAGAGCGGCAAAGGTCCTTTGGGAACCGCGACTTCGCATCATGCCTGCGCGGTGCATGGCCGCGAAGACATAAGGCCGTATCGCACAGCCTCGCTCCTTGCAAGCTAGACCGGGGAGGAATCGAAGTGCGCAGCATCTGGCAAGGCACCCTGGCCTTCGGCCTCGTCTCGATCCCCGTCAAGCTCTACAGCGCCAGCGAGGACAAGGATCCCCGCATGCACTACCTGCACCGTTCGTGTCTTCAGCCGGTGCGCTACAAGAAGGTCTGCAGCGCCTGCGGCCAGGAGGTTACGGATAGCGAGCTGGCCCTGGGCCACGAGTATGCCCCCGGCCAGTACGTCCTCGTCGAGAAGGAGGAGATGGCGGAGGTCTCCGGGCAGGACCCGCAGGACCGCCGCATCGAGATCCTGCAGTTCCCGCACGCGGAGGAGCTCGATGCCGTCTACTTCATGAAGCCCTACTACCTCGAACCGCAGGCCGGCGGGCAAAGGGCCTACCAGCTCTTGCGCAAGGCCCTCGAGGGCGCCTCGCGCGTGGCTCTTTGCCGGCTCGTGCTGCGCCGGCGTGCCCGGCTCGCCACTCTGCGTCCGTACCTTGACCAGGCCATGGCGCTCGAGACGATGCACGCGCCGGACGAGGTGCGCGCCGTCACGAATCTGGACCTCGGCGACGACGTCTCACCGAGCGAGCCGGAATTGCGGCTCGCGCAGGCGCTGATCGACACGCTGGCGGGTCCCTTCGTGCCGCAGGACCACCCCGACGCCTACCGCGAGCGGCTCTCGGCTCTGCTCGAGCGCAAGGCGGCGCAGGCGCCGGCCGCCGCGGAGCGTCCCGTCGGCGAAGACATGGGCGACCTCCTGGAGCGCCTGCGGGCCTCGCTCGAGCTCGAGGGCGCCCACGCCTGAAAGCCCCGTTCAGTGTCCCTCGGCATGCGCGATGCCAAGCCAGCGCGGGTGGCGCAGGCTCCCGTCCTCCGTCCAGTCCAGGTAGGCCACGTCGACGAGCGTACGCCCGCGCGCCATGGCCCGCCTGAGTTCGAGCTGGGTCCCTTTGGCGATGTTCCCGACGGAACCGACGGGGACGATCTGGCCATCCTGTTCCGCACCCAGGCGCACGCTCCGAATCTCGCCCTTTCTCTCCTCGAGGTCAAGGACGACACAGCGCAGCTGCCGCCAGCACTTGATCTTGCGCCACAGCTCGCTCTTGCCGCTCTCGTAAGGCGCATCGCGCCGCTTGGCCACGACGCCTTCGAGGCCGCTCTCGCGCGCCACCTCGTAGAGCGCCCGGCCCGCCCCCGCCACCGGCTCCACGCGATGCACCAGGGGACTTGCCGGCAGCGCAAGGAGCTTCTCCTGACGCAGGGCGAGCGGCTGGGACCTGAGGTCCTGGCCCCCTGCCGCCAGGCAGTCGAAGACCATGTAGTGGACAGGGCCCTCGCTGCGGTAGAGGCGGTGCATCACGGCAGGGAAACTCGGCCGGCCGTCCTTCAGCACCACTAGTTCGCCGTCGAGCACCTCGCCGCAGCCCTTGAGGCCCGCGCAGAGCTCGGGGAAGCGGGCAGTCCAGTTGGTGCCTCTGCGCCCGTAGAGGCGCACCTCGCCGTCCTCGGCGTAGGCGAGGCAGCGCAGGCCGTCCCACTTGATCTCGAACTGCCAGTCCGGGTCGTCGAACGGATTCTGCCAGATCACCGGCTCCATCGGCTGCAGAGGTTCGTCCATGCTGCTAGCCTCCTCGCCGCATGAAGAAGCATGCGTCGATCGCAGCGCACTGCCGCAGGCTAGAGCCATGGAGAACTTGGGGTTTCCCCTGAAGCACCCGGAAAAGCTCTGCTATCCGCGCGACGCGATCACGCGCCAGGACGTGCTCGCCTACTACCTCTCGGTCGCGGGTCCCTTGCTCCGCTTCACCCGCGATCGCCCCCTGACGCAAATCCGCTACCCCGATGGCATCGAGCACAAGGGCTTCTTCCAGAAGAATCCCCCGAGCGGCGCTCCAGGCTGGCTCGCAACCTGGCCCATGGGGGACACGCGCTATATCATGCTGCAGGACGAGCGCACGATCGCCTACGCCGTCGGGCTCGGCGGGCTCGAGTTCCACATCTCGCCCCTGCGCTCTCCCGACGCGGAGCACCCGGACCTCGCCTGGGTGGATCTCGACCCGATGCCTCCTTTTGGCTTCGACGAGGCGGTCGCCCTGGCGAGGCTGACGCTATCCGCGCTCGACGCCATCGGCCTCAAGGCCCTCTTGAAGACCTCGGGCAAGCGGGGGCTGCACCTATTCCTGCCGATCCGCCCCGGTCCGACGCCGCATGAACTCTTCCTCGCCCTCAAGGGTCTCGGCGTCGAACTGCGGCGCGTGCGTCCGGACCTTGTCTCGCTAGAACGGCTCAAGGCGCGCCGCCATGGGGTCTACTTCGATTTCGGCCAAAGCGCAGCGGGACACACCCTCGCCGCGCCCTACAGTCTGCGCGCCGTGCCCGGCGCGCCCGTGAGCTGCCCGATCATGGCCCAGGAGCTCGGCCACATCCGGCCAGGGGACTTCAGCCTGCGCACCATGCCCTTGCGCCTGAAGGCCGTCGGTGACATCTGGGCAGACCGCGTCGCCCCCCAGGACCCGCGGGAGCTCATGCGGCTCGCGGCGCTCGCAGACCATGGGCGCTGACCGTGGCCCGGGCCCGCACGAAGAGGCCCTGGACCACCGCAAGGGCGTGTCCAGGGCCTCTCTCGCCACGGCGGGCTTCGGTCCGCCGGGTCCTACTCCTCGCCGATGTGCAGGCCCTTGTCGGCCTCCTCGGCCTCGGGTGTCTTCCAACCGGAAGCCACACCCCAGTAGTAGAAGATGATGCCCAGGACCGCCACGACCAGGACGTCCCACGGGTATGGGATGACCGGGTCCGGAGCGCCGAAGTTCTTCGAGCCCCAGAGGGTCATGAGCAGCATCACGACAATGTAGACGATCAGCCAGATGCCAGCCCTGAGGTGCTGGCCCTCGAACTTCTTGGTGTCGGCGGCGAAGCTCGAGACGCCGTAGGCGTAGAGGACGACGCCGAACAGGATCGCCAGCAGCACCACGGAGTCGACCGCCCAGCCAGACCAGTAGATGATCAGCGAGGCGATGACGAACGCGAGCGGTGCGATCACGGATAGGCCCTTGAGGTGGAACGGCCGCGGCAGGTTCGGCATCGTCTTGCGGAAGACCGCAATCGCGACCGGACCTGCGATGTAGGTGAAGACCGTTGCGGAGGAGACGACGCCCACGAGGGCCGCCCACGACGGGAACGGCAGCAGGAAGACGAGGCCCAGGATCACGGTGGCCAGCAGTGCCACGACCGGCACGCCGCTCTTCGGGTTGATCTTCAGGAACGCCTTCGGGAAGTAGCCGTTGCGCGAGAGCGCGAGCATGACGCGCGACGTGGAGGCGGTGTAGACGTTGCCTGTGCCGGACGGGGACCAGAGGGCGTCGGCGAACAGCAGCGCTGCCCACCAGCCGAAGCCGACCGTTCCGACCAGGTTGGCGAACGGCGAGCTGAAGTTGATGCCGGCCCAGCCCTTCGCCAGCGCGGAGGCCGGCATCGCGACGATCCAGGAGAGCTGCAGTCCGACGTAGAGCACGACGCCGACGATGATGGCCGTCAAGATCGCGCGCGGGATGTCGCGCTGTGGGTTCTTCGCCTCACCGCCGAGGTCCAAGGCTTGCCTGAAACCCAAGTAGGCGAAGACGATGCCCGCGAGCGGCACGGCTGCCATGATGCCGGAGGTGCCATCCGGGGCGAAGCCGCCGTACGAGCTGAAGTTGTTGCTGTGGAAGTTCGTCACGAGCAGCAGGATGACCGTGAAGGCCGGAATGATGAACTTGATGAGCGTCCAGACGGTGTTCGTCTTGGCGAACACCTTGACGCTCCAGTAGTTGAGCATCAAGAACAGGACCATGAGGACGAAAGCGATGATGAGGCCGGCCGTGGAAAGGCTCGTTCCGACATAGAGGCCCGGGACGTAGTAGTTCGCGAACTGCACCACCGCTTCCGCCTCGATTGGCGGCACGGAGGCGTAGGCGATCAGTGCCGCCCAGCCCATGATGAAGCTCACGAACGTGCCGTGCGAGTACTGCGGGTAGCGCACCATGGCGCCCGCCTGCGGCAGGGCGCCGCCGAGCTCGGCGTACGTGAGACCGATCAGGAGAACCGCGATGCCACCGATGATCCAGGAGAAGATGGCGCCCGGCCCCGCGAGGGCACCGGCCCTGAGCGATCCGTAAAGCCAACCGGAACCGATGATGCCACCGAGGGACGCCATCGTGAGATCCAGGTAGGTCAGTTCCTTGCGGAGGTGACCCTGCTGCTGCGCGACTGGCGCAGTTGCCATAAAATCGGTGTCCTCCCTTCACTGGGGGGAAATTTGGGGGATCATCGCATACAGGGCACTCGGCTAAGTTCCTTATAGCGCCCAGGCTGCGATGGGATTTGGGACACGGCCCTGGGGCCCGTTCGACCCTCCCTCCGTCCTGTGCGATCTGCCCCGCAATCCCGCCGTCAGGCATTCGCGAGTTGTCGTGAGAATTCGCTTAGAGTCGCGAATCTCCTTTATGCCAAATTGCACTTACCCTCTTGGTGTCTCGTTCCAGGTCCAAGAGGGTCCGATTGGACATGTCACTATGGTCCACTTGGACCACGCGCCACGCACGGTCCCGGCTGGGTTGGGTCGAGCGATTCTGGCCTCCTTGAGCAAAGAAAGTGGCGCCCCCGAGTTGGGGGCGCCGGAATATTCTGGCGGAGGGAGAGGGATTTGAACCCTCGCGGGGCTTTTTGTTAACCCCCTACAGTCTTAGCAGGACCGCCCCTTCAGCCACTTGGGTATCCCTCCGCGAAGCACTCCGCATTGTACCACGGGCCGCACCAGCCGATCAACGTTGACCTCAGCCGACCTTGAGGCCTCGCCGCTGCAGGAGGTCGCGATACTGGATGTAGAGGACCACCAGCGGGAAGCTGCCGAGCAGGATTCCGACGGCGGTCGTCACGACGGCCGTGACCGCACCATGGCCGATCGCAGCCGTGAACAGCATCGTCACGAGAAGGCTCACGATCGTCTCCATCAGGAACGAGACGAGGGCGATGCCAAGCACCCGCCAGAAGTGTCCTGCCACCAGGCGATAGCTCTCCGAAATGCCCTGCAGGATCCCGCGGTTGCCGAGCACGATCAGGAAAATGCCCTGCGACAGCCATATCGCGGCGATGATGCCTGGGATGACGACGATCGCAAGGCCGACCCCGATCGCGATCGCGAAGAGAAGGCCGAAGCCGAGTGCCTCCGGAAAGCGTGAAATGGCAAGCCTGTACCCCTGCAGGGCGCTGGCCGGCCGCCCGATCGCCGCCTGCTGGGCGACGGCCACCACGGCTGCCGTCTGGAGAATGCCGAGCACGCCGATGAGCAGCGAGATAGGCGCGTTCGACGTGAAGAGGTGTACCGACTGCTGCAGATTTCCCGGCACGCTGTGCGGCATCCAAAGGGCCTGGATGATCGCCACCGGTATGGCGATGATCGCCTCGGCCAGGGCGAGTTGCCAGAAAGCGCTGCGGAAGATCTGGAACCCCGCGTCGAGCACATCGCCGAAACCCATTCCCTGTCCCGCGGTGCTCAACCTCAAAGCCTCCCGCTTGCGGCAAAGCTGGCGGAGGGGGTGGGATTCGAACCCACGGAGGCTCGTCACCTCAGCGGTTTTCAAGACCGCCGCCTTAAACCGCTCGGCCACCCCTCCGGCGCTTCGCCATTATAGCACGAGGCTTAACGCGGACCGATGCGCTCCAGGCCCATATAGGGCTGCAGGGCTTCGGGAATGCGCACGCTGCCGTCCCTGTCCTGATACTGCTCCAGGATCGCCGCCATCGTGCGACCCACGGCAAGGCCCGAGGCATTCAGCGTATGGACGAAGTGCACCTTGCCTTCCTGGTCGCGGTAACGGATATTTGCGCGGCGCGCCTGGAAGTCCCGGAAGTTCGACGCGGACGAAATCTCCCGGAAGGTGTCCTGCGACGGCAGCCACACCTCGAGATCCAGCGTTTTGTAGGCCGAGAAGCCGTAATCCATCGTCGGCAACGTGACGACCCGGTAATGCAGGTGCAGCCGGCGCAGGATCTCCTCGGCCTCGTCGACGATGACGTCAAGTTCCCTTTCGGACTCCTCCGGCCGCACGAAGTGCACGAGCTCCACCTTGTTGAACTGGTGCAGGCGAATGAGGCCGCGCGTGTCGCGCCCGGCCGCCCCGGCCTCGGCACGGAAGCAGGCGCTGTAGGCGCAATAGCGGCGCGGCAGCTCGTCGTCCGGCAGGATCTCCTCCCGGTGCATGTTCGTCACCGGCACCTCCGCCGTCGAGATCAGGAAGTGCCCCGTCTGGGTCTGGAACATCTCCTCGCGGAACTTCGGCAGCTGGCCGGTGCCGTAGAGCGCGGGCTCCTGCACGAGGAACGGGGGGAAGATCTCCTCGTAGCCGCGTGAGGTGTGCACGTCGAGCATGAAGTTGATCAGCGCGCGCTCGAGCTTCGCTCCCAGCCCGCGCTGCAAGGCGAAGCGGGAGCCGGACATGCGCGCCGCGCGGTCGAAGTCCAGGATGCCGAGATCCGTGCCGATCTCCCAGTGCGGCTTTGGCTCGAAGTCGAAGACGGGCCTGTCGAACAGGACACGCTCCTCGCGCGGCTCGAGTCCGTCCGGCATGTCGTCGGCAGGTACGTTCGGAATCTGCAGCCAGAGCTCTTGGACCTTGGCCTCAAGCTCGCCGAGCTCGGCCTCCTTGCCCTTCAGTTCCTCGCCGACTCCGCGCATGCGCTGGATCTCGCCCTGCGCGTCCTTGCCCGCCTTGCGCAGTCCCGCGATCTCCTGGCTCGAGCGGTTGCGCTCGGCCCTCAGATCCTCCACGCGCCGCAGGATGACGAGTCTTTCCTCATCCACCCCGAGCGCCTGGTCGAGCAGGCCGGCGGCGTCCCGCCGGCGGAGCCTTCGTCTGTACTCGTCCTGTTCCTCGCGCAGCTTCCTCGGGTCATGCATGTCTTTTGTCCCCCTTGCCTTTCGCGGCTCGTCAGAAAGCGTACGGCGGCCTGAAGAGGCCGTCCTCGCGCACGATCGCCGTCACGAGGTCGCCCGGCGTCACGTCGAACGCTGGGTTCAGCGCATCGCTGCCGGCGCTGGCGACGCGCTGTCCCATGAATTCGAGCACCTCGCGCGGGTCGCGCTGCTCGATCTCCACCTCCCTGGCGCCGGGCCAGAGAGGATCGCAGCTAGATCGTGGCGCCACCACCGCAAAGGGGATGCCGTGATGCTTTGCGAGCACGGCGAGACCATACGTGCCGATCTTGTTCGCCGTGCGCCCGTCGCTGCCGATGCGGTCGGCCCCGACGATGACGAGATCCACTAGACCCTGTGCCATGCAGTAGGCGGCTGCGCCATCCACGATCACGCGGTGCGGCACGCCTGCCTGGCCGAGTTCGAACGCCGTCAGGCGGGCTCCCTGCAGTCGCGGCCTGGTCTCGTCGGCCAGTACCTCCGTGAGGCCCAGCTGTTGGTGGGCCAGGCTGATGGCGGCGAAGGCGGTGCCGAGTCCGCCCGTCGCGAGGGCGCCCGTATTGCAGTGCGTCAGCACCCGCATGCCCGGCCGGAACAGCGGCAGGGCGTTCTGCGCCAGCGCCTCGTCCTCGAGTCGTTGGCCTGCCTTCATCGCTTCGGCGTGACCGAGCGCGGCCTCGTACCAGCCCGCCGGGCTGCCGGTGAGCAGATCCAGCACGACCTCCACCTCGTGGAGCAGGTTCACGGCTGTCGGCCGGGCCTGCGCAATCATGTCGGCCAGCATCCTGAGCCGAGCCCCAGGGTCTGCGGCCTCGGCCGCCTCCCGTGCGGCCAGGGCCATCGCGTAAGCCGCCGCGAGGCCGATGGCCGGCGCGCCGCGCACCGCCATGTCGCGAATGGCGTCACGGGCCTCCGGGGCGCTCTCGATCTCGAGGTATCTTACCGCCTGCGGCAGCTCGCGCTGGTCCACCAGCCGCAGCTTGCCGTCTGCAAAGTCTACCGCCTGCACCGCACGCGCCTCCCTTCCGAGGGAACGCAAAAAGCGGCCATCGCCAAGGGGCGAACGGCCGCTGTGCCACCCTTTTTCAATGCACCCGGTGCATCCTCTCGGCGCGATCACGTGCGCCACGCGTCCGACTCTTCGCCGGCGGCTCCGGGGCGGAAGCTGCCACGCTGCGTACCGGCTCGCACCTGCCGCCGGCTCTCTCCTGCGCTCGCGCGGGGCCTTCCCCATCTTCGCCCGATGCTATGGTGTCCATCATTGTAGCCGCACGCGGCCGACTAGGCAAGGTGCGCCGCGTGCTGCACGATCTCCTCGAGGAAGTAGCGGTGCAGGCGCCTGTCGTCCGTAAGCTCGGGATGGAACGACGCCGCAAGGAACCGGCCCTGGCGGCAAAGCACGATCTTGCCGTCCACGCGGCCGAGAATCTCCACGCCCGATCCGACGTCCGTGACGTAGGGCGCCCGAATGAAGACGCCGCGCAGAGGCTCGCCCGTCACGGGTGCGCCGTCGATCGCCTCCTCGAAGCTCTCGCGCTGGCGGCCGAACGCGTTGCGGCGTACCGTCATGCGCATCACGCCGAGGCGCGGCTGCTCCGTTCCCTCGATCTCGTCCGCCATCAGGATCATGCCGGCACAGGTGCCGAAGATCGGCAGCTCGCCCTGGCGCAGCACGGGGGCGATCTCGTACTCCTCTAGCAGCATGCCGATGGTCGTCGACTCGCCACCCGGCAGCACGATGCCGTCGATGCCCGCAAGGTCGTCACGGCGCTTGACGAGCCGCACTGCGGCACCAAGCGAGGCGAGCACCCGCGCGTGCTCGCGCACGGCTCCCTGAAGGGCCAGAACTCCGATCGTAGCCACTCTACCAGCCACGCTCCTGCATGCGCTCCGCCGGCGCGATCTTCGAGATTTCGATGCCGGGCATCGCCTCGCCGAGCCCGACCGAGACCTCGGCCAGCAC
>JAJYSZ010000099.1 GCA_021793315.1 Bacillota bacterium
CACCTGCTGCATGGCGACTTAGCGCCGTCCGCACCTCACCCTATGTCGCACGCACGAATCCCGATGCCCCATGTGCCGAGCGAACCACCAAAGCTCCATCGCTGTCGTCGGACTCGCCCGCTCGCCAGGAAGGGCAATGGCAACCCTGGTGTGAAGGTCCTCTGGCGCGGAATCGAGAGTCGGAACTAGCCACGGCCATTTGGATCGCCGCTCATAACTGGGAAGTCTGTCAGGTCTGTGCGTCATGCTTGGTGGCAACAACAAACAAACTTAGACCAAAAGGGACCCTGATGTAACGCTCCAGCGTGTATTCCCAAGTTGCGATCTTCGTCATGAACCCGTTGTTGGATTGGATCAGCGCACCTTGATCGCGCCCAAGCCACTTCAACGCGACCGCCGTCAACAGCGCCGCCGCCCCGAACCAATCCACCCGTTCGATCTTAAATCCGGCTCCTTGCAGGGCGGCCAACAGCGCGGGTTTCGAATAACGACGGTAGTGGTGATTGGCGACGTCGTGACTAGTCCACAGCCACTGGTGTGCAGGCACTGTGACAGCAAAGATGCCACTCGCTGGGAGAAGGTGATAGATCTGACGTATCGCCTCCCGATCGTCGGGCAGGTGCTCAAGCACGTCGAACATCGTAATGAACGTAGGGGTGCATTCGACGCCGTCCGCCGTGGAAAACGGCATGTTCTGGACTCTGAGCCCACGTTCTCGCGCCGCCGCTCCCAGGCGGGCATCGGGTTCAATGCCGTAGGCCCGACCCACGTGACGAAGCATCCAGTTTAGTTCCCTACCGTCACCACAGCCTATGTCCAGTAGTACGTCGTCTTTCTTGAACAAGGAAAGCAGGCGCGATTGTAAAAAGCTACGCCTCGATCCGAACCAGAAGTGCCCTTCACTCTGCTCAAGATGAAAGGCAACGCACGTCGGTTCCATTCGTCACACCTTCTCGTCCAATTTGATGAGACTATGCACGCTTCGCCTTGAAACAAGGCGCTTGACGATGGGCCCCGGACGCTGACGGCCGGTGCGACTTGCGCCTGTCGAGTCATCATTACGCTCGTACGCGGCAAGTGCGGGTGGTGGCTCCATCAGTCGGCCGTACCGTGCCCCACGGCACTGGGCGCCCTTGTCGCCTGGGGACGCCACAGTCCGTGCACCGTCTTCTCCCAATGGGAAGGACGCGTCAGGAGCTGCAGCATGCCCTTCCATGCGGCCAAGGACATCAGCATCCAGTAGAGCGGTGACGTGGCCGCGCTTTCCATCAGGTCCCATTCCCCTCGCCGGGCCAAGGCGATCATGTTGAGGTAGGCGAACGTGAAATTGCCGGACAGCATCGTCAACATGCCGGTGTAGTAGACCCAGGTCGGGAACATGGCTTGGATGGCGCCAGCCGCAGTCAGGAACCAGGCCGTCGTCACGAGCCAGAGCACCGGATTCAGGAGAAACGTCAGCGGTGTGCCCAGGATCATTGCCTGGAAGCCGGCAAAACCGCGCCAGCCCAGCTCTTGACGGAGCCTGCCAGGTCGGCGCATGTGCACGAGCCAGGTCTGCACGTATCCCTTCACCCAGCGGGAACGCTGCCGGACCCAGTTGACGAACTCGGCATTGGCCTCCTCGAAGGTGTCCGAATTGATCAGCAGGGTCTGGTAACCGGCCTTGTACAGACGGATGCCGAGGTCCGCGTCCTCCGTGACGTTGTAGGGGTCCCAGCCCCCGACCTGCCGCAGGGCCGCGACGCGCAGGTGGTTCGAGGTGCCGCCGAGGGGGATCGGCAGGCCGGCCGCCTGCAATCCGGGCAACATCAGGTCGAACCACATCGCGTACTCGACCGTGAACCAGCGTGTCAGCGAGTTCTGCAGGCGGTTGTAATAAGACAGCTTCGCCTGGACGCACGCGACCCTGGAGTCCGCTGTCCGGAACGCCGCGACGGCCTTCTTGAGCTGGTCCGGCTCAGGCATGTCCTCGGCGTCATAGATCACGACGTACTCGCCTCTCGCGTGCAGCAGGCCGTAGTTGCAGGCCTTCGGCTTCGTGCGCGGCTGGGCGTCGGGCAGCACGACCATCTCGAAACAGGCCGGCAGCTTCAGAGCCCTGGCCGCCGCCAGCGTCTCGTGGTCGTCCTCTTCGAGCAGGAGCTTGATGTCGAGGCGGTCGTGAGGATAGTCCAGGCGATCGAGCGCCCCGGCCAGCTGCGGCAATACCGCCGCCTCATCGCGCAAGGGCACGAGGATCGTGTACATCGGCAAGCGACGGGCATCAAGCCCTGCGACTTCCGCATCTGACACATAGCGCTCGACGATGCCGCTGGTCGGCCGGCGCACGAGCCAAAGCTTGAACGTCAAGAGCGCCAGGTAGGTCGCCTGCACGGCGATGCTCAGAGCGAGCAGGACCTCAGAGGTCGCGCGCCAGAGCCCGAGCGCCAGCAGCCCGACGGCGATGATCGCCAAGGTGGCCTGGCGCCGGGTAAGCAGGCGGACAGCGGAGTCCTGCGGGTTCGCGTCGAGCAGTGCCTCACGGCTCTGCCTCAGGTACTCGCCACGATAATGCTGTTCCAAGACGCGCTCCACGTCGCGCCGCCCACAGGCGAAGAGTCGCACCTCCCGGCCAGCCCGCAGTTCCAGGCGCTCCAGTACGCGTTTGAACCGTGCGGGATCTTCCGCCGCCACGTAGAGGCGCTTCCCGCTGCCGGCGAACGGTACGGCCTGTTCGTGGCGCCAGAAGCCCTCAGGCATGAGCGCAAACAGCTCGGGACGCGAGAACGGTCCCTCGGCCAGAAGATCCACGAACGGCACCGCCTGCTGCCTGGCCAGGATCTCGGCCACATCGCGGCTCGTGAGCGCCCCTGCACCAACCAGCAGATCTCCGGTTTTGCCCCCTGACCGGGCCTGGGACCCGAGGGCCGCGACCACTTCGGACGGGGACGCGCGGCGAAGGCGCACCGCCCACTGCCCGAAGCGCAGCCGCCCGCCCAGGGCTCTGTACGCCGCCGTTTCCAGTTCGTCCCGCGAGGCGCGCATCCAGACAAGGCGCATGCGGACGTCGGCCACGAGTTCCCTCGCCTCTTCGCCAGGCTCGTCCACACTCGCGACCAGGAGGCCCTGCGCTGAGACGGCGAACGGCAGTACGCCCAGGCGCACGGCATCCTGCAAGGCAACGAGGGCTGCCGCCTCGGGCCAGACCGGATCCACCACCCGCCCGAACCGGCTCCGCGGCGCCAGGCGGATCCAGGGGAGGGGCCCCATCTCCGCCGCCGATCGGCTCACGGGCGCCCTCCTCTGCCCGCGCGCAACCATGCGAAGCCGTGACAGCCGGCAAGGGCGAACAACGCGGCGACGGGCAGGATCAGCCAGTACCTGCCCACCATCGAGGCGAGCCACACGCCCGCCAGGGCGACGGCCATCGCGACACCAAGCCCCTTCACGGCGCCTGCACCCTCGGCACAACCCGCACGACGTCCAGATCGAGCTCGACGCTGTCGACATCGGACCGGCGGGCTGCCCATAACGCCAAGGCGTTCGGGTCGTCCGTGCGCCCATCGAGGTGATGGTAGCCATCCCTGAACGCGTGGATCAGCAGCTCGAAACCCGGGGCATCGGCGATCTGCCGGGCGACGGTCGACGCCTGCTGCGGTCCCTCGCACGGTCCGATCACGATGGAGACCGCCTCGCGCACGACGGCGTTCTCGCTCGTGGCCGCCACCTGAAGCGCCCCCTGGGACCAGTCTGACGCCGCAGGCGGCGCGGTCAGGTGCTGCTCGGCCAGGAAGGCCGCAAAGCGCTCCAGAAAGCGCAGGTCCTCCTGCGTCAGCTGCTCGGCGATGCCTGGCAGGCGTGGCGGCTCGCTCGACGCCTCCTGCGCCTGTGCGGGCTCCTTCACCGCTGCCTGCCGGCGCCGCACACCCTCCGCGGCACCGCTCCTTGCGGCGTGACGTGGCGTGTGCCTGCGCCGGCGCGCTGCCAGGCGCGATGACATCAAGGTCTCATCTATCTCGCCCACGAGTTCCCCTCCGCCGGCTCACTTGGTGTTCGAACCGTACCGCATGCGGCCGCCCGGCGCAGTATCGGCACCGGTATCGGGGTGGGTGTCGCAGCGGAGCCGGCACCGCCGCGACCACCGAAGTTCCCTGCGGCCCTAGACGCCGGGGCCGCGCGCCGGGAGGCGCGTCCGGGCCCGCGGGTCCACGGCGTGCCCGCAGCCGGGCGGGCCACTGATACCTCCCTCGAGATCACGCCCTGCACAACGTTCGCTACTGCCTTCCCGAGGCTCCGGTGGTACGAGCTAATTCAGTGCGTCGATGCCGGAGAGGGGTGCGCGGATGCCGCAGCTCACCGTCGTGATCCCAGCGCGCAACGAAGCGGGGCGCATCGGCAGGGCGGTTCGAACGGTGCACGACGTGCTGGAGCAGGCGCGAATCGAGCACGAGATCGTGGTGGTCGACGACGCGTCGACCGACGAAACCCGCGAGGAGTCCGCGGGGCTCTGCCGGGACTTTCCTCTGCGGGTGCTGAGCCACCCGCAGCCGCTCGGCAAGGGGGCCGCCGTCGCGACGGGATTCTTGGCAAGCACGGGTGATCAATGCGCCTTCATCGACGCGGACCTTGAATTCCCGCCAGCGCTCCTGGTGCGGATGGTGCGCACCGTGGAAGGTGCCTCGAAGCCGCAACAGACCTGCGCCGTGGGCGTGCGGCAGGAGGATGGGCGCAGTCGCCTGGAGCGCCTCACCTCGAGACTTGCGCGGACGGCCATCCGCTGCGTCGCCCGCCTTCCGGTCAAGGACACGCAAGCGGGGATCAAGATGTTCCCCGGCTGGTTCGCTCGCGAAATCGCCACGCAACTGACGGAGCGGGGCTGGCTGTTTGACGTCGAGGCTCTGCTGCTGGCTCGGCGCCGGCACCTCGCGATTCTTGCGTTCCCGCTGCGCCAGATCCGACTGCGGCCACGCCGCGCCAGCGCAGGCGACTATCTCCGCTCGGCCGCGGTCCTGGTGCGTCTTGTGGTCAGAAGCCGCGCCAGCGTCGAGGTTGCGGCGTCGCGGGAGTCGCACCTGGCCTAGAACAGCCCGCAGAGAGCAGCTCCGAACGCGGCGAGCGCCTCGCGATAGGCACGGAAGTACGAGGCGCGTGGCAGGTCCAGTCGCTCGGAGATCTCCTCGTGCGATCCGATCTTGTCCACGTAATAGAGCCGCAGCAAGAGGCTGCGTGAGCACGGCGTCTCTCCGAGCTGGGCGCTGGCGAGCGCATCGAGCAGCCAGCGCCGAAGCTCCGGCTCACCGCCCTGTCCGACCTGCGCCCTGTACACGGCTGCGAGTCGCGTGTCCCCGAGACGCCCGCCCGCGGCGTAGGTCTGAAGTGCCTCCTTCGCCATCGCCGCTCCATCCACGACAGGCACCGCAGCGAGGTGGCGGCCCGCAAGGGCCTGCAGCGGTGCCCGCGTCTCTGCCTCGGATCCGCCCAACAGGAAGAAGTTCCGCCCGATGGGCTGAAGGCCGAGCCGTTCGAGAGCTGCCACTGCAGCGCCGAGTCCAAGCACCGCCACAGCCTTCGCAGCGCCCGCAGCAGCCGCCAGCAGACCGAGCAGGGGTCCGACGGCCGCCGTGTCCTTCGCCGCGATGGCCAGGAACATCGCCCCGTCGGGCAGCGATCCGGGCAGCACATCGCGGGGCACCAAATCTCCTCGGGCCAGGACGGCGGCCCCGAGAGCCGATCCGTCGTCGGCCGGCACCACGAGCAGCCCGTCCAGGGCGTTAGCGGCCTGGACGGTCAGCCAGGGCAGGCCAAAGAGTTCCACCGCCTCACGCAATGCCGCGAAACCGGCCACCGGTGCGGGCGGGACTTCTCCCGCGGACGGGTCGCCCAGTTCAAGTAGGAGCCAGAGCGCCAGTGCATGCTCCTTCCGACCGGCTCGTTCATCTTCGGCCAGCAGACGCCGGATGGCGCGCCGCAGCCACACCTGCCGCAGCCACGGCCGCTCCCTGGTGACGATGCCCGCAACCGGTCGGCGAAGGCTTTCCCCCAGGCGATACCAGCTGCCGGGTTCGAAGCTGCAGGGCAGGCGTTCAAGGACCTCCCAGCCCTCCGCCACCGTCTCGTCGCCGAGCATGGCGGCCAGCAGGCTCCGGCTGAAGTATGGCAGGAGCGAGGCGGCCTGCAGCACGAGTTCCTGAGCCCCCGTGGCGTCCTCCGCCCGCCAGGCCGTGCGGCGCGAGGCCGGATGCAGCAGTTGTTCGAGAATGAACATCTGCGTGCCGCTAAGCGGCCTCAGGCTGGCGATCCGGATGTCGCCGGCCGCGGCGACTTCGGCATGCGCGACCAGCACGTCGGCCACCTGGGCCAGCAGGGCTGGTCTGCCGCCCGTCAGGTGGTTCGCTTCGCGCTGCACCGTCGGGTCCTCGATGCCGTGCAGCAGCAGAAACCTTTCAGCGTCGGCCAGCGGCAGATCGGACAAGGGCAGACGTTCCACAAAGCTGCGCCATGCCCGCTCGAGCGGCCAGAGCGACGATGGATGCAAGCGACCTGACAGCACCGCCGCCGTACCTCGCGGCAGACGGTAGAGGAACCTGGTGCGCAGGGCGGCCTCGCTGGGCCCGAGCAGGTCATAGTCGTCAAGGATGAGGAGGAGGCCGCCAGCCGCCGCCGACGCCGATATCGACGCCAGCAGCGCGTCCGGCGAGGTGCTGGCCGGGTTCATGCGCATCGCGGCGGCGATCCGTCCTGTCAGGTCGTCCGCGCCTTCGTCGCGCTCGGCGGCGACCACGACGGTCGCGATGCCTTGCCGTTCGGCGGCGCGCCGCGCGGCCCGCAGGAGAGCCGTCTTGCCGACGCCGCGCAGCCCGTAGACGTAGGCAACGCTCGCCTCGGTTCGGGCCCGCCGCAGCAGCTGTTCGATCCGGGCCAGTTCGTCCCGCCTGCCGATGAACTGCTGCGCCTCGATTTCTAAGAGCGCCTCTTCGATGGACATGGCGTACCCCCGGTATCCCCTCTTATCGCAGGATAGCGGTGACGAGGGCACGCGCGGCGCTGAAGGGAGTCGATCGGCGTATGTCACGCTTCTCTCCCCTTCCCGCGCGGTCGCCAGGATTCGAGGCGCCTCCGCCGGGTGCCCCCGGCTGGGACCGCGGATGACACTGCCGGCTGTACTGAAGGCGCAAGGGAGCTTTGCTACGCTCGCGCCAAACGAGGGGGCAACCAACCCTTGGGCCACCCAATTGCGGGGCGTCCGTTACGGATTGCATTGTGGACCGCTCTCATTGCGACAGGCACCGCCCTTCTCCTGCTGAACCGGCCAGGGCATGCCGCACCTGCGGCGGCCGTGCCGACGCTGGTCCTGGGCACCCCCTACCATGGGACGCTTACGGCCGGCAGCCGCGTCGACGTCACCTACCCGCCCGGCTCTCTGCCACGAGGGACCCAGATCGACGTCCTGGCCATCGGCGCCGGCGGTGGCGTCGTGGCCGAAGGCAGTCTGGCGCCGTCGAATGGCGACATGAACGCAGGTACGTCTGCCGGCGTCGCACCCCGCGCGACCACCAAACCCGACTACTGGATCGCCCTGGCGCCGGTGGGGCAGACGCATCCGATCAGCCTGCGGCTAGCGCCCCAGGGCGCCAGGCCCCCCGGCACGCCGCTCGCTGCCATTCTCACGCATGTACCCGCCGGGACCGACGTCTATCTGCTTGGGCTGCTGCCCGCCGAGAGCGGCGTGCGGCCCGTTGCGGCCTACGTCCCGCCCAGTGCCTGCATTCCGAATCCGCCCAGGGCCGGCATGACCATCTGCAACTTCCGCGCGCCGCCGGGTTACGACAGCACCCCGGTTTCTTTCGCCGCCTTCTCGACACAGGGGGCGGTGACGTCGCTGCCGTACGACGCGCTGCCGGAGGTCGCATGGCCCGCGACCCTGCCCCTGATCGGATTGGCTCTCGGTCTCATCCTGATCGCGAGGTCGCGGGAGTTGCCCAGGTGACCGTCGCCGCACCAGACGCCGCCCGCCCTGCCATTGTCAGTCCGGACTTCCGGTCCACGCGAGCTCGAGCCTGGGCATGAAGGCAGACTGGTTATACTGCACGAACCACTGCAGCGACCTTTGGCCTGGCTGTTCCCATTGCACGGAGAGGCCCTGCTCCGCACGCAACTCGAGGTCCAGAAAGGATCCAGCGAGCCCCCGCAGGGCTTCGATCACGTTCCACTCCTGCCAGCTGGCGTCGTAGGGGTAAGGGTTCGACTGCAGGCCCGTGACGTGGCGGACGTCGAGCAGCAGGCCGCCGGGACGCGAAAAACAGAAGGCGTCGCCCGGCTGCCGCACCTCCTGGGCGAAGCAGCGCAGGCGGGCAGCCGCCAGGCGGAAGCCGGCCGGCCTGGGCGGCAGCTCGAATCGCAGGCGCAGCCTGTCTTTCGCGTCGCCTCCGGCCTCGACCTCGACCGGCCGCACCATGTCGATGCGGTCGGTGCCTTGCGGCAGCGGCCGGCCCACGCGACGCTTCGCCTCCTGCCAGCGCGCGACGTGGTCGAGCAGCGCCTGGGCGCGGTGGTCATAGGTGTGCCGCCTGAGGATCTCGTCGCGCGCCGCATCGCTGATGCGCCGCCTGGCCGTGGCGTCGTCGAGGTAGCGCCCCAAGAGGTCCGCCGTCTCCTGAGCGGACGACGTGCAGAGGAGATGCCGCCCATCCTGGAAGTGGCGGAGCACTCCCGGCGTGCGAAGTGTCAGGAGGACGCCGCCGCCCGTGCCGAGCCCCTCGAACGTCCTACCGGTCAGCTGGTTCGGCTCGTTCTGCGGGCAGAGCACGATCGACGCCGCCGTGTAGAGCCTCGGCACGTCCGCGTACGCGGCGGACGGGTGCAGCCACGCCCTCGGCAGGTCAAAGCCAAGATAGCGGCCGGCCTCCTGCCAGAAGTTCCCGTAAACCTCGACGTGCCGCCCACTGGCGGCGAGTGGGCGCAGAAGCCAGCCGAGGCCGACAGCCCTGAGGCGCCCGCTGGCTTCCCCATAAGCCGTCCCCACCAGCACGACATCGAGCGGCGGGCCACCCGGGGTGGGACGGTGGATCCCGGGATCAGCGGCGAACGGCAATTCCTCCGCCGGATAGCCGAGCCTGCGCAGCAAGGGAAGCGTCAGCGGCGAGATCGTGAGGACGGCGTCGGGCTGCACCCGCTCGAGGTACTGCAGGGTCCAGACGCTCGTGTGCAGGGGGTCCTCCGTCGCCCAATACACGTGCAGGGCGGGCGAGCTTTTGCAGTACTGGCGGATGGCCTCGAGCGAAATCCAGTCACGGTGCATCTGCGTCCAGCCCATGCTCAGGATGAGCCCCGGTCTTTGCGAGGCGAGGTATTTTTGCAGCCGGTCGACCGCCGGGCCCCCCTGCCACATGGTCACGTGGTGGCCAAGGCGCCCCAGGGCCTGGGGCAGCCCGTGGACGTAGACGTCGTGGGTCTCGTAGAACAGGACTTCCAAAGTTCCACCCTCCACCCTGCCGCCTGGGATCACCGCCCTCGGGCACTTCACATAGTGTGCTGCGGAGGATGCGGGGGTGAGGGTGTGGCGGACGTCGCGGTGCTCGGCGCCGGGTATTGGGGACAAAAGCTCATTCGCTCGCTGCTGGAGGTGCCAGGGGTCGAGCGGGTGTATTGCGTCGAGCCAAGGCCGGAAGTGCGCCTGGGATTAGAGCACCGCTTCGGCTCGATCGACGTGCTGGATCGGGCAGACGACCTGCTCGAGAATCCGAAGGTGCGTGCCGCGGTCGTCGCGACCCCGGCCAGGAGCCACCACCGGTTGGCCAGGCAGTGGCTGCTGGCCGGCAAGCATGTGCTCGTGGAGAAGCCGGTGGCCTTGGACATGGACGCGGCCCAGGAACTTACGACACTGGCCGCGAGCAGTGGGCTCGCCCTGCTGCCGGGCCACACCTACTGCTTCAATGGCGCCGAGGAGTATCTCAGGGGCTTCCTGCAGGCGGGCGAGCTCGGGGAGTTGCAGTGGCTGCAGAGCGAGCGGATGAATCTCGGGCGATTCCGGCCGGACGTCAGCGTTCTCTGGGACCTGGCGCCGCATGACGCGTCCATGCTCGTGGACCTCTTTCATCCGACGATAGAGACTTATGGCGCCATAGGAGCGGTGCCGGCCGCAGCCGGCATGGACAGCTGCAGCGTCCTCCTAGGTACCTCGTCCAGGGCTGGCGTCGCCTGGACCCTCAGCTGGCGCTCCCCTGTCAAGGTGCGCCGGGTGATGATGATCGGAACGAG